>NZ_JBHINS010000052.1:0-87039 GCF_042195095.1 Bartonella sp. CL435QHHD | reverse complement strand
TATAACGATAAAGCCATTGAGCACCACCATCTTTACGCTTATGGAGAAGCAAGCCGGCACCATCATTATATTTGCCAGCTCGTGGGTGTTGCGACAGCCCTTGCATTAAGACGGTTCATAAGAACCATTTTTACTCCTTTCTTGTACAATTTTTACCCACACATCAGCCCCGCTTATGACGTGCAAGTAAGTGGTTTTAGTTGATTCAACATAAACAGATTTGAAATGAAAGAATCTTACGTTATTCGGGGGTCTAATTCAATATACAAAACAGTAAATTATCATTATAAATCAATATATTGTTATTGTGTGAAGCGTGCTTTATAGACAAATGTTAGAAACCCTATTCCCTTAACTTTACTCAGGCATCATTAACTTAAAAGTCAATAAAAAAATAGGTTACATACAACAAAGAAGAGTGTGGTGCCCAGACGCGGATTCGAACCACGGACACGCGGATTTTCAGTCCGCTGCTCTACCAACTGAGCTATCTGGGCATGCTTCATAAAAAACATAAAGCGTTTGCGGTTATAACATTAAAATTTTCTCTGTCCAGTCATCAAAAGAAAAATAATTGATTTTTTAATAAGTTTATCTCCCTATTCTAGAGCGTTATCAATGAATCTTTATCATAAAATAAATTTGATAGGTATATTGGACACTTTAGTGTATTGTTATTAGAATGCTGTCTTATCGTGGTGGTGATACGAAAAAAATTAAAAGAATCAATCGAGAAGCATGATTAAGAAAGATTTTTTTATAAAGTTTCCGTGAATTTTAAGCATACGAAATAATAGACAACATTTTTGACTTTTTCTAAAAAGATTGTTGATTAGTCTTTATAATAATTTGTTTTTCTTTATAAAGAAAAAAACATCTAAAAGGGGAGAAATAATGATAATGTTACAAAAACCAAGTAGTCGTCCCAATAATACTAATTTTTCTTCAGGCCCTTGTAGTAAACGGCCTGGTTGGACTCTTGATGTTCTTAAAAATGCAGTAGTTGGGCGTTCACATAGATCTAGAGAAGCAGAATTAAAACTTGCTGAAGTTGTTAATTTAACCCGTGAGATTCTTGAGGTTCCTTCTGATCATCGTATAGGAATTATGCCCGGTTCAGATACCGGTGCTGTTGAGGCTGCTCTATGGTCTCTATTAGGTGAGCGTGGCATTGATATGGCGGCGTGGGAAAGTTTTGGATTTGGGTGGAATAAAGATGTTGTCGAGCAATTAAAGCTTTCTGATGTGCGTCGTTTTGAAGCTCCTTATGGTGAAATACCAGATTTAACACAACTTGACTTTGATCGGGATGTTGTTTTTACATGGAATGGGACAACTTCTGGTGTGCGTATTCCTAATGCGGATTTCATTCCGCATAAACGGGCTGGATTGACCATTTGTGATGCAACATCGGCAGCTTTTGCGCAATATCTTGATTTTTCAAAATTAGATGTTGTTACTTTTTCATGGCAGAAAGTTTTGGGAGGTGAGGCTGCACATGGTATGGTGATTTTAAGTCCTCGTGCTGTTGAGAGGCTTGAGAATCATGTTCCAGCTTGGCCTATGCCTCAACTTTTCTATATGACAAAAAATGGAAAATTGAACGAAGATATTTTTAAAGGAAAGATAATCAATACACCTTCTATGCTTTGTGTTGAGGATTTTCTTGATGGGTTGAAGTGGGCAAAGTCTCTAGGAGGTGCAGCGGCATTAAGAGCACGGGTTGAGAAAAACTTTTCTGTACTTGATGCTTTTGTTCGCAAAACGCCATGGTTAGAATATTTGGCAAAAGATCCTGAAGTGCGTTCTAACACCGCTATTTGTTTAGATATTGTGGATCCAGTGATTACTGCTTTGGATACGGAAAAGCGAGTATCTTTTATAAAAGCGGTTGTGAAACGTCTTGATGAGGAAGGGGTTGCTTATGATATCGGTTCGTATCGCGATGCTCCTCCTGGGCTTAGAATTTGGGCGGGTATAACAATTGAGGCTTCCGATCTTGAAATTTTGACACAATGGCTTGAGTGGGCGTTCCAAGTTGAAAAAGCACAGCTTTAAATAATTACTGGTGATTTTCACAACGTATTTTTAAACAAAAAAGGATACGAAAGATTATGATGATCTTTCGTATTCTTGTATCAGACAGACAGCATCTAAATATTACGTGAATTGTAAAAGATTAAGAGAGAGAATGAATGCTCTGTCAGGTGTTGGATACGCACAAATTAAAATCTCTATTTTTTTTACTTTGTTGTAGCAAAAATAACAGATTTAAAATATTTTGGTATTTGCTTATCTTTATTATCATAAATTTGAAAATTTAATCACTTGAAGATTGAGAAAAATCTGAAATGAGGAGTCGCACTTGCTCTAAGGTTTCGTTATAAAGAAGTGTTTGTTTTTGAATGCTGGTTTTTTTAACCAAACACGACGGAGAAAGTTATGGCCAATGTAGTTGTTGTCGGTACACAATGGGGTGATGAAGGCAAAGGTAAAATTGTAGATTGGTTATCTGAGCGAGCAGATATCGTGGTGAGGTATCAGGGGGGGCATAATGCTGGCCACACATTGGTTGTTGATGGAGTCAGTTATAAATTATCACTTTTACCGTCTGGTTTAGTGCGTGGCAAGTTATCAATTATAGGCAATGGTGTTGTTGTTGACCCTCATCATTTTGTTGCAGAAGTAAAAAAACTATGTGATCAGGGTGTAAAAATCACACCAGAAATTTTGCGTATTGCTGAAAATGCTCCTTTGATTCTTTCTTTGCATCGTGATCTTGATGCAATTCGAGAAAGCGGTTTATCTGGTTTAAAAATTGGTACAACAAAGCGTGGTATTGGACCGGCTTATGAAGATAAGGTGGGACGTCGTGCTATCCGAGTGATGGATTTAGCAGAAAAAGATACACTTATGGCTAAGATTGAGCGGCTTTTGAGGCATCATAATGCTTTGCGTCGTGGGATGGGTGTTGCAGAGATTGATTCTCGAGCACTTTATGATGAATTGATGCAAGTTGCGGATAAAATTTTGCCCTTTATGGATTGTACGTGGCGTCTTTTAGATGAAGGTTATCGAGGAGGGAAACACATTCTTTTTGAAGGTGCGCAAGGTGCTTTATTAGATAATGATTTTGGAACTTATCCTTATGTAACGTCATCTAATACAGTTGCTGGGCAAGCATGTACAGGTTCGGGGATGGGACCTGATGCAATTCATTATGTTTTGGGTATTGCAAAAGCTTATACTACACGCGTTGGAGAAGGGCCGTTCCCGACAGAGCAGATAAATGATATTGGTGAATTTCTGGGAGTGCGTGGACATGAATTTGGTGTTGTAACGGGTCGAAAGCGTCGATGTGGTTGGTTTGATGCTGTCTTAGTACGTCAGATGGTAACAATTTGCGGTGTTCAAGGTATAGCATTGACAAAACTTGATGTTTTAGATGGTTTGGATGAAATAAAAATTTGTATTGGTTATGAGCTTGATGGTAAAAGAATTGATTATTTACCTTCTTCCATGGGAGCTCAGGATCGGGTGAAGCCTGTTTATGCAACATTAGAAGGTTGGAAGGAAGAAACAGCACATGCATTGAGGTGGGAAGATTTACCAGTGCAGGCTATTAAATATATACGCTATATTGAAGAACTGATTAATACAAAAGTGGCTTTATTATCCACAAGTCCAGAGCGTGAAGATACTATTCTTATTACGGATCCCTTTGTTAATTGATTATTATTTTTAGATTTCTATATATGTTCTCTGTGCGTTTTTGTCTCTTTTTACAAAAAAAGTTTTTAAGAGCACGTGAGAGAAAGGTGCAAAATAGCATTGTTTATTTTTCATATTCATTTTACATTATTGCGATAGTTGTACCAATATTAAATGGCAATCAATTTAGAAGGCTAAAATAAAGTTTTTTGGCTTTACTATTGATTTTTTCTCAGTTTAAGAGAGATTATAGAGGAAATGGTAGATTTCGTTGGAATCTTAAAAAAGACAATTAATGCACAAAATAATATTACACCACAAGTGCGTAAGCGGATTTATAAGCGTGCTACCGAAACACTAGAACATCAATTTTTAACAGCAAAAATACCACAAGCAATAGCGGATGAACAGAGAAAGATTCTTCAAAGTTCTATTGCAACTGTTGAAGGAGAATATTTAGCAGTTGAAAAGAAGCGGCTTTCTTCAGTTATTGGGTGGAATCCCACAAATATAAATGAAGATAAGAAATATACAAAAAAAACTATATTACCAAAGAATAATGAATTTTCAGAGGTAAATATAAAAAGAAAACAGGATTTTGTTACGCGTTCAAAGGATAACAAGGTATTTGATGAGCTTTGTGTATCCGATATACCAGATGCAGAGCCTGTTAATATGGAGGCTGATGTGCCTTCTCAGCATGTTAATAGCAGTGTGTTAAAGATTTCTCCTTCGCAGGAAGATAATTCGCATATTGTTTCGCACATTTTTTCTCAGGCTTTACGTCGTGCTAATAAATCGTTAGTGCAAAGGCGTATTGTAATAAGTGCTGTTTCTGTTGTTAGTTTTGTTGTTTTAATTGTTGGTATTTTTTTTGTTGGTGAGCGTGTATTTGTATCAAATGATCATCAGTTTTTAGAAGAAAATCTTCAAGCTTCTCACAGAGTACCAAAGGCATTTCCAATTAAGAGAAAGTTAACACAACGCTTATTAGAGGATGGAAGTGAAATTGATGTTGGTTTAAAACAAGCGATAGATTCTTCGGATGAAGAAGTACTCTCAACAGTTGTTGATAGCAATTTGCAATCGCTTGAAAAATCAGGTGAAGCTGTTTTCTATCAAGCACGTACAAATTATGATGCAGAAAAGATAGCAACGGGAAGTGCTCGCTGGACGCTTATAAAAGAATCTCAAGTGAAGGGGGCTCCAGAAGAAACAACTATACAAGGTGATATAACAATTCCTGATGAAGGGGTATCATTACGGTTAATTTTACGTCGTAATACCGATCAGTCATTTCCTGCTGCATATATTATGGACCTTGTTTTTATTCTTTCTGATAAATTTTCAGGTAAAGCTATAAGCAATGTTCAAGCATTAACCTTTAAAGCAAGTGAACAATCCATTGGACAGGCTTTAACAAGAACCATTGCTGCAAAGATTAACGATGACTTTTTTCTTGTCGCATTGAGTGGTAATCATCCATTTCTTGATCGAAATTTACAATTGATGCGAGAATTAGATTGGATGCGTTTGGTGTTAACGGATAAAAACGGGCGTATAAGTGAATTAACCTTTGCAAAAGGACCAACAGGTAAGTCTATTTTTAATGAAGTTATTGGACAATGGCTTGCACAACAAGATAAGTTAACAGTTCTTGGTCAAAAAAATAAAACATAGATGCAAAAAAATAAACGGCTGTGAAGAATTTTCTACGACCGTCTTTATCAATTATATACCAAATATATTCAATAAAGCTTTACATATCAATAACTTAAAGAATTCGATAGGCTAATTTACAAGTATAAAGCCAAGGCATGCTTTTTTTCATTTTCACATTTAAAGAATGTGCAAACCATTGGCTTTATACTTAACTCTAGGTTTTATACTTGACTTTGAGATAAAGTAGAATCTTTGATAGAGTTTTGCACTTTTTCAAATGCACGCATTTCAATTTGTCTTACTCGTTCTCGACTAATATTAAATTCACCAGAGAGTTCTTCTAGGGTTAGTGGTACATCGTTTAAACGACGCGCTTTAAATATACGCTTTTCGCGTTCATTGAGATTGTCCATGGCATTTATGAGCATGGAACGGCGATTTTCTAATTCACTTTTTTCAATTAAAATTTGTTCTTGATCGTTAGATTCATCCACCAACCAATCTTGCAACTCACTGTTTTCCCCTTCTTTTGTTCGAATTGGTGCGTTGAGTGAAGTGTCACCACCAAGCCTACGATTCATTGATACAACTTCATCTTCTGTGACATTCAACTGGATTGCAATTTTTTTCACTTGTTCTGCATTGAGATCGCCACTATCAAGTGCTTGAAGTTTACTTTTTAACTTACGAAGGTTGAAAAACAAACGCTTTTGATTAGCTGTTGTCCCCATTTTCACCAAACTCCAAGAGCGCAATACATATTCTTGGATTGATGCTTTAATCCACCATATTGCATAGGTTGCAAGACGAAAACCCCGCTCTGGTTCGAAACGTTTAACAGCTTGCATGAGTCCAACATTGCCTTCTGAAATGACTTCCCCAATGGGAAGTCCGTAGCCCCGATATCCCATCGCGATTTTAGCTACGAGACGCAAATGGCTGGTTACTAGCCTATGCGCAGCCTTTAGATCATTATGCTCACGGTAACGCTGAGCTAACATATATTCTTCTTTTGGCTCAAGCATTGGAAAACGACGCACTTCTTCCAAGTAACGGTTTAAACCACCATCACCTGTCATTACTGATAATAAATTCATATGGGCCATATAGCACCCTCCTTTTGTTTGAATTCCCTGATAAGGCAAATTCTATGTTTTAGATAGCTAACTATCCTCATAACCTCACTCTAGCATATTTTTCAATTTTGTTCAAAAAAAGATATTTTATTGTGAAATCTTGAGAAGGGGAAAAGTTTCAATTCATTTTTTTAAAAAGTTTAATAAGTTTAGCCATATCTTGAGGCAGTGGTGCGGAAAACGACATAACTTTACCGGTAGAAGGATGTTCAAAAGTAAGACTTGCAGCATGGAGTGCATGTCGGTTGAATTGATCGATTGCATTTCTAATAGTGGGGTTGAATGTGTTTGATTTTGTTTTAAAAGCGTTTCCATAAACTGTATCGCCTATGAGTGGATGCCCAATATGAGTCATATGAACACGGATTTGATGGGTGCGTCCAGTTTCCAAGCGACATTCCAGAAGGCTAGCAAAAGATGTTGAGTCTGCATGAGAGCCATATTTTTCAAGCAGAGAAACATGTGTAACAGCATGACGAGCATAAGGGTTTTGGTTATGGATGACAGCTTGCTTTGTCCGGTTATGGGGCGAACGGCCAAGTGATGCATCAATTGTCCAGACATTGCGCTGAGGTGTTCCCCAAATCAAGGCATGGTAGCGTCGATCTAATGCGCAGGTACGTCCATGATCAGAAAATTGAGCACTGAGACTTTTATGAGCTAGATCATTTTTTGCAACAACCATAACACCGCTTGTATTTTTATCAAGACGATGGACAATGCCAGGGCGTTTAACACCACCTATACCAGATAAACTATTCCCACAGTGGTAAATAAGGGCATTAACCAATGTACCGGTCCAATTGCCATTCCCAGGATGAACAACAAGACCAGCTGGTTTGTTAATAACAATGACATGATCATCTTCAAAAAGAATGTCCAATGCAATGGCTTCAGCGCTAGGTTCTGCATCACGAAGGTCAGGCATTTCCAATTCAATTATTTGGTTAGGATTTAATTTTGTTTTTGGTTCCTTTATGAATTGACCATCAATTTTAAGACAGCCTTCACGGATGAGGGTTTGCAAACGCGAACGCGAGAGCACATCATGATATTGTTTTGCGAGCCACTGATCAAGACGTTGCCCAAGAGCACCTTCATCCGTTATTTTCTGTATTACCATACGATTCCTATTAAGTTTTTAATAAGATTTTACCAGTACGAAATTGCTTTACTATCGAGAAATTCTTTAATTCCCCAATGTCCTCCTTCACGAGCGCGCCCAGAAAATTTTACACCTCCAAAGTAGCTTCCACTGGGTAATCCATGTCCATTAACTTCTACCATACCAGAGCGTACTTGTGCCGCAATACGACGACATTTGTTGCGATCTTGCGATTGAATATAGTTTGTAAGACCATACTCAGTCTCATTCGCTAAAGCGACGGCTTCTTCTTCTGTACTAAAAGAAAGAATCGAGAGAACTGGACCAAAGATTTCTTCTTTAAAAATACGCATATGAGGTTTTACATCAGCAAAGACTGTTGGACGGACATAATAACCGCGTTCCATTCCTTTTGGTAAACCAGTCCCGCCTGCAACAAGAGTTGCACCTTCATCAATTCCCGATTGGATAAGATCTTGAATTTTATCATATTGTTTTTTTGAAACGACAGGTCCAATATGATTTCCTTCTTGGCAGTTTGGTCCTACTTTTGTTGTTTCTGCAATATCTTTGGCTATTTTTATGGCTTTGTCATAGATGCTCTGTTCCACAAGCATACGAGTCGGTGCATTACAACTTTGTCCACTATTATAAAAGCAATGTCGTGCACCACGTTGAATAGCATCTGAGTCGGCATCAGCAAAGATAATATTCGCTCCTTTTCCACCAAGTTCCAGACAGACTCTTTTTAAAGTAGCGCTGGCATTTTTAGAAATATCTTTTCCTGCTCTAGTTGAACCAGTAAAGCTGATCATTTCTAAATCTGGATGTGCAGAGAGGTAAGAGCCGACAGTCGCACCATCACCATTGATTAAATTAAAAACACCGGCTGGAAGTGCGGCTTCATCTAAAAATTCAGCAAAAAGCATAGCAGAAAGAGGCGCAATTTCAGAGGGCTTTAACACCATGGTACAGCCAGCCAAGAGAGCAGGAATAACTTTAAGAGTTACTTGATTCATGGGCCAATTCCATGGCGTAATTAATCCTACGACGCCGATAGGATCGTAGTGAAGGATTGCTTGCTCATTTCCCTTTATTAAAGTTTCTTGGAACGAAAACTCTTTATAAGCTTCGATAAAATTGCGAATATGGGAACTTCCGGTTGCAGTTTGCGCATTAAGCGCCATATCAATCGGTGCTCCCATTTCCATTGAAATGGTTTTTGCCATGTCTTTGGAACGTTTTTCGTAGATCTCTAGAATTTTTTCAACAAATCCAAGACGCTCATTTGGTGACGTTGTTTTCCATTTTTGAAACGCTTCTTTAGCCGCATTAATTGCTTTATCGGCATCTTTTGTACTTCCAAGGCTAATGACAGCACAAGCCTCCTCTGTTGATGGATTAATGACGTCAAAATCGTGAGGAATGCTTGGCTCATCCCATAGACCATTGATATAAAATTTCCGTTTATTAAACATAATTCACTCCCTTTTTTCTATTTGTATTTATGTAATTATGATTGTCTTAGTCTAAGCCTTTTTAAACGAGGATAACAAGGGTAATCTTATAAAAACGCGAGAAATTAGATTATATCGTGATAATTGAGCATGGAGAATTCAATAGAGCAATGCTTATTGTATTATTGAGACTAGTTTCTTTTATGAAAAGGGAGAGAATAGAGAGGCATAGACAATTTTCTTGAAGCTTTTTTATCATGAAGTTTTTTTCAAAACAAATGAAATACGAGCTCTATGACACCATAAACTGAGCAATTTATATCGTAAATATGCAAAAGGCAGATTATGAATATGCATTATGGCATTATTTTTTTCATTAAAAAGTAACCATCAGCAAAAGGTTATTAACCTTCGTATGATAGTTTCTACGAATTCTTTTTGAAAAGGTTATTTTTCTCATTGCTATAAATTTGTTGGGTGCCATGCATAATTCGAAAACAAAATCTATTTCTACGTCTTCTTTTTCTGATGATAGTACGGAAGGTGCATCAAGAGAAGATTTATCTGTTAAGATTACTGAGATATTTCCTTATCCGGAAGTGTGGAAAAAGGCATTTGCCCTCGGAAAAAACGTCCGTTTCACGAGAACCCCAGAAGTTGAGATTTTGCGTCGTCGTATAGAAACAGATCCAGTTTTTGCAAAACAGTTTAAAATTTTTACGAAGCAAGATCAAAAAAAAATTACAGATACAGATATTGTACGTTGTAACAAGAAAACAACCAATATTCTTTCGACAAAAAAAGTCATTAATCCTCAATCAATAGAGAATAAAACATCAGTTTGTCATTCAACGGTTCTGAAGCAGTTGTCACGACAAGCTATTCATATGCCGTCAGCAAATATTCCACTTGAGGAGGATGAACAAGAACGTAAATTACAAGTGGAAAATGTGCTACAAAAAATAAAACCTGCTTTGCATCTTTCCGATGATGCATTTTTTGAGTGTGAATCTTTGATATTTGAACATGTGGAGACTCAAACGTCAAAAGAGGATGGAATATCAATTGATACGACAAATGAAATTACACCGGATATTCCCACAGCCTTTGATGAGTCAATAACGGCTCTTTACCGTGTTCTTGAATACCGCTTTCCACAACTCTATGATTCAATTACATCAGAATCTCCAGCGGAAAGGATGCGAGGCGTTGAGAAAATTTCTGATTTAATGCATACAAATAATGATACTACTAAAGAGAGTCATTCTAAGCTTTCTGTTGAAGATTCTGCTCATACGTTAAGTAATACAGGGGCGTTAAGCGATGCAGGGGCGAGTATAGAGACTGAAAATAGCAATAATACTGTCGCCAATAATACTGTTGATTGTATAAACAAAGCCGTCACAAAGAATTCAAAAGATTTTTCTGTGATGCAAGCAAACAGTAAAACTAAAACATTACAATCTACTCGTATGCCATTAGGTAATTATGATTCTGCTTTTATGCAAAATATTCAATCTATTGACTGTGATGTTTATGAATTTCCTCCGATCAACTTATTACAGGAACCTGTTTTTCATGAAGGTACGATGATTCCTCAAGAAACATTAGAACGTGGTGCTGGACTTTTGGAAAGTGTTTTGGAAGATTTTGGCATTAAGGGTGAAGTTATCCATGTTCATCCAGGGCCAGTGGTAACAATGTATGAATTTGAACCCGCCGCGGGCGTAAAGTCATCGCGCGTTATTAATCTTTCTGATGATATTGCGCGTTCTATGTCTGCTATTTCTACACGCGTTGCTGTAATTCCTGGACGTAATGTTATCGGGATTGAGTTACCCAATGCGGTTCGTGAAACCGTTTATTTACGGGAATTAATCCAAACACGTTCTTTTCGTGAAAGTGAATTTAAACTTGCTCTTGCTTTGGGGAAGGGGATTAATGGTGAACCGGTCATTGCAGAATTAGCAAAAATGCCTCATTTATTGGTTGCAGGAACAACAGGATCAGGCAAGTCTGTTGCAATTAATACAATGATTTTGTCGATTCTTTATCGTATGACACCAAAGCAGTGTCGTTTGATCATGGTTGATCCTAAAATGTTAGAGCTTTCTGTTTATGATGGCATTCCACATCTTTTAACACCCGTTGTCACAGATCCCAAAAAAGCAGTAACAGCTTTAAAATGGGCGGTTCGTGAAATGGAAGAGCGTTATCGCAAAATGGCTAAGTTGGGTGTGCGTAATATTGATGGTTTTAATGCACGCGTTGCACTTGCAGCTCAAAAAGGCGAAACGATCATGTGTACTGTTCAGTCGGGTTTTGATAAGGAAACAGGGGAAATGCTTTATCATGAAGAAGCCATGGATCTCACGCAGCTTCCTTATATTGTTGTGATTGTTGATGAGATGGCTGATCTTATGATGGTGGCAGGGAAAGAGATAGAGAATGCCATTCAGCGCTTAGCGCAAATGGCGCGTGCGGCAGGTATTCATCTTATTATGGCAACGCAACGTCCTTCTGTTGATGTTATCACCGGTACAATTAAAGCAAACTTTCCTACCCGCATTTCTTTTCAAGTAACGTCAAAAATTGATAGTCGTACGATCTTGGGTGAACAAGGTGCTGAAACGCTTTTAGGTCAGGGGGATATGCTTCATATGGCTGGTGGTGGACGCATTGTGCGCGTTCATGGACCTTTTGTCTCAGATGAAGAAGTTGAATCCATCGTTGCACATCTTAAAATGCAAGGAAAACCTGATTATTTGGCAACGGTAACGGATAATGAAGACGATAACAAAGAGGATACTTCTGCTGATTCAGCGGCTGAAATTTCTGAGGAAGAAAATTTTGATGAAGAGGGTGAGGAACTTTATAACCAAGCTGTAAAAATTGTTATGCGTGATAAAAAATGTTCAACATCTTATATTCAGCGCCGACTTTCAATCGGCTATAATAAAGCAGCTTCTCTCGTCGAGCGGATGGAAGAAAAAGGCATTGTTGGAGCCGCTAATCATGTTGGAAAACGTGAAATTTTACTCAATGAAGGAAAATAAACAAACGCATTTAAAAATATGCAATTTTTTAAATATCTGACAGTTATTATTTAAATGTGCTTGTTTTATTTTTTTATATAATATTAAAAATTTAAATGGAGAGTAATAAAGCAAAAGCGATCTTTTGTATTAAGACTTCTGATGAGGTAAACAAGCTGATATCAAAGGAGATTATGAGATATTTTAACATTTCTAAATGATCTGGAATATAAAGAAATTAAACAAATCTTTATATGAAGACAGATAATTTGTGTTCTCTTTTTTACAGAGAAAATTTTTAATAAAATAGTGCGGTGGTATATTTTTTGTTTGTTCTTTTGTAGCGATTCTAATGAAAGAAAGATCTTTGTATGAATGCCTTCAAATGCCAAGAACTATTGGTAACATTAGGGGCTGAAATTAGTATAATGATGGTGCTAACCAGCTCTTTTATAAGTATAAAAATGGTAATGCACAATGCCTTGATATCCTCTATAGGGACTTTTACATTACACCATTTACAGATGACGTCGTAAAATAAGCTTGGGGATCTTGGGAGATATCTTTTCAAAAAAGGCGCATGAATGTGTAAAATAAGTGTATTCTTTTTGAGTACTATTTATGCGAGGGAGATGTTACCATTATTGTAACAAGATTTATTACATAATGGGTGAATAAGCAACAAGAGCTGGAAGCTTCTTTTTATTCTTGTTTTGTTGATGAAACAGTCAAAATTTTGCTACAGACAATTTATATGAGATATCAAGTTATTTTAACCAGAACAGATAATTGTAAACAAATTAGCATTATTCATTTGAGAGTAAATCCAACACTTTTTAGTTTTAGTTATGCCATTAAAAGCAGATGAGTTAAAGTTAAATACAAATGAATTAAAATCTCAGCAAGAAGCTTTTCGTTTTACACCAGAGCTTTTGCCACGGCCTTTTACGTGGGAAATCGATCACAATGGTTTGTTTTGTGAAGTCTCAAAAGAGCTAGCTGAAGTTGTTGGTCCTCTCTCTTCCTCTATTTTAGGGTGTAGTTTTCATGAACTTGCTCATCAATTTAATGATGATCGATATCTGGTTCTCAGTCGTTTTATTGAAGCGGCTATGCCTTGGAGTAAAGAGATTGTTCAATGGCCTGTTGATGGTTGCTTACAATGGCTTGATGTTGAATTGTCGGCTTTGCCAATTTTTGATGTTACAAAGCAGCTTAAAGGGTTTCGTGGCTTTGGTGTTTTAAAAATACAAAAAAAAGTCCAAGAAAAAAGAAATGAAAAGCTAGCAACAGAAATACCATGTCTTACGGAGATAGAACGCTCAGCTTTTCATGAAATTGCAGAGCAATTGCGTGATGAATTGAATTCATCGGTAAAAGAAGAAAATTTAGTTGAAGAAACAGCTATTCAGTTACCATATGCACAAACATTGCCGGTAAATGCTATAGAACAAGCTCTCGTAAAAGAGCCCGCTGCAGTTTTATCATTGTTGGATACAGCAACAGATGGTGTTTTATGGTTGGATGAAGAAGGCTTTATTCAATCAGCGAGTAGGGCAGCCTTAGCATTAATGGGTTATGAAATAAATGAACTGCGAGGACAGCCACTCTCTTCATTATTTACTTTTCAAAGCCGACTTTTGGTTGAAAAATATTTTAAATCAATCCGCATGGAGGGAAAAAATCAGGTTTTAAATCGCAGAGAAACAGCTGATTTAATGACGAAAAATCATAAAAATATAACCGTTTTGATAACGATTGTATTTTTGGCAAAGCAAGGAAATTATGCTGTTATGTTGCGTGATAGGACACAAACAGTTCCATCAGGAGAAAAAAAAGCAGAAGAGGATAAAATCGTTGGAGTTGTTCATGAAATACGAACACCTTTGAATGCTCTTATTGGTTTTGCAGAAATTATGAGAGAAGGCCGTTTTGGTTCGATAGAAAATGAGCGCTATCATGGATATTTACGCGATATTATTTCCTCTGGAAAACATATATTATTGCTGATTAATCAATTACTAGAGTGCTCGAAGATAAATTATTCTGGTTCCGATAACCAGATTGATTCTTCCCTTATTTCTGAAACATTTGATGTGATATCTTGTTTACGTGCGACGATAGCTTTTCTTGAGACACAAGCCAATCAGAACGGCATTATCATGCGTATTGTTGCTCCACCTCATGTTCCATTTATTCCTGTATCACAACAAGTGTTTCGCCAGATTATATGGAATCTTCTTTCCAATGCTATTCGTTTTACACCTTTGGGTGGACAGATTATTGTTCACGTTTCTTATAGAAAAGAACGTGTAAAAATTTCAGTGAGTGATAATGGTATAGGGATGAACGAAGAAGAGATTATACAGGCACTGCAACCTTATGGTCAAGTAGAGCGCAAGGATGGCCGATCTGGTGATAGCGCTTTTATGGGAACAGGTTTAGGGCTCCCAATGTGTAAAGCAATGGTGGAAGAAAGAGGGGGACAATTTTTACTGTTCTCCAAACCCAATTACGGAACAACTGTGGAAATGTTTTTTCCTCGTGTTCCATGATGTAAATCTTGCATAAAATTATTTTTTCTTAGCCAAAAGATCTCTAATTTCTGTTAACAGTTGTTCTTCTGAAGACGTTTTTTGGGGGCTTTCTTCTTCTTTTCTACGGATTTTGTTCATAGCTTTAACGAATAAAAAAAGCACCCAAGCAATAATGAGAAAATTGATAAGTAAAGTAATAAAGTGTCCATAGCTAATGGTTGCTCCAGTTGCTTTGGCGGCACTCAATGTTGCTTGTTTTTCGCCAGCAAGTTGAATAAACATATTAGAAAAATCAATTCCACCTGTAATCAATCCAATGATTGGCATAAAAATATCATTGACAATTGAGTTGACCAAGCTACCAAAAGCACCCCCTATAATCACACCGATAGCAAGATCAATCATATTACCTTTTAGGGCAAATTCTTTGAATTCTTTAAGCATTGCATTTTCCCCTTTATGTAAGTGATATACGGTAATTTACTTACCGCTTTTGATGAAAAAGGAAAGGGCAGATTTTGTTTTTATGATTATATTACAATATTAATATTATTTTCAAAGACTTTATAAGGTTTAATAAAGAGCTTTAGGGTTCTATTTGGATTTTAGGGCTCTATTTGAATTTACATAGAACCTTTCCTAGAAAAAAGCTTTTTTAATAAAAACTATATCTGCTTTTTCAACAGAAAGTAGAAAACTGTAGCTTAATTTATATAATTGCCTCAAGATTTTTATGTTAACATTAAAAAGAGAGATTTTTACACAATACCACAGTAAAACTTATAATTTAATTCCTCTTAATTTAGTAAGCGATAATAGAAATTAGGAGGGCATTATGGCTTATCTAAAAGCTATTTGTACTGGGTTGCATGAGCTAAAATGGAGATAATTCCGATGGAAGAAACACATTTCATCTGCTGGAAGATTGTATCAGTTTATAAATAGCAGAGCTCTAGGGTTTGCAAGATCATTTTGGTTTGGAAGTCGTTGGTATGATAGGTGTGAGTTCAACAATCAACTGTCATTACTTAAAATATATGTTAGACAGAGTACTTAATAGATGCAAAATTGTATTTAACGCATCAGAAATGGCAAAGGAAACAACGCAGATTCTTCAAAATTCTATCAATAGAGTACAAATTGATTGAACATTCTGTTGCTAATAAATGGTGCAACAATAGTATGAATTTAGATGTTTTTATGAACCATGTATTCTATAAATGCTAGGAAAAAAATAGCTTGAGCAAGCTCTGTTTCTATTGGAAACAATATTACACAGAGGAACTTTGGGAATAGAGGGCATTTGCATGCATATTTAAGAGGATTATGAGCTTGCCTGCATAAGATGCCATAAAACCATGACTATGGTAAAGAGCCATTGATGTTTCAATTCATGCTGCATTTTATAAGATTAGGATTCATATTTTAATCTTTAAAAAATGTCGAAAAAGAGAAACATTTTTAAAGAATAAAAAGTTCTTTACACAGTATATATCAATATAAACATGTATGGCTATTATATGATGATTTTTCTTCTAGAAGGGGAATATTATTTGGATAATATGCTCTCTTTGATTGGAAATCTTTTGTGTTAAAAGATATAGGTGAGGTGCGATGGATCATTTTTATGTTGTGGAGAAGGATTAATGAGTTTTTTTCGTTGTATTGGCCGTTCTGCCTTATTTATGGTGGATCCAGAGCAAGCACACGGTTTAGCGATTCTCGGGCTGAAAAGTGGATTAAATGGTTGTCAAAAGGTTATCGACAAACGTTTGTGTGTAACTGTTGCTGGTCTTGAGTTTGAAAATTTTATTGGTCTTGCAGCGGGGTTTGATAAAAATGCAGAGGTTGTAGATGGTATTTTTCGTTTAGGATTTGGTTTTACTGAAATTGGGACAGTGACACCAAAGCCTCAGATTGGAAATCCTAAACCACGGCTTTTCCGTTTAAAAGAAGATGAAGCGATTATTAATAGAATGGGCTTTAATAATGACGGACATCAAGTTGTTTACAATAGATTGCGTGCGTGTAAAAAAACTGGTGTTATAGGAGTCAACATTGGAGCCAATAAGGATACGTTCGATAAGATTGATGATTATACTGTTGGTATTGTTCATTTTTATGATGTTGCTGATTATTTTACGGTTAATATTTCTTCTCCTAATACACCAGGTTTACGTGATTTACAGGCCCGTGACAGTTTGCATCTTTTGTTGAGTGCAGTTTCGAAAGCGCGAAATGAGCAAGAGAACAAGCATGGATTCTCCATTCCTATTTTTTTAAAAATTGCTCCCGATTTATCAGAGAAAGAATTAGATGATGTTGCTGAAGAAATAAAACTTTCTGATTTTAATGGACTGATTGTTTCTAACACAACTCTTTCACGCCAGGGGCTTAGCAATAGTCACTTCAGTAATGAACAGGGTGGGCTTTCTGGACGTCCACTTTTTGAGCGTTCTACTATTGTGCTTGCAAAAATGCGTCAAAAATTAGGGAAGGAGATTGCAATTATTGGTGTTGGCGGTGTAAAGGACGCACAAACCGCTTTGGAAAAAGTAAAAGCTGGTGCAGATTTAATTCAATTATATAGTGGGATGGTTTATGAAGGTCCAGATCTTGTCATAACTATTCTGCAAGAGATTTTGCAGATGATGCAACAAGATGGAGTTGATAACATAAAAAGCTATCGTGATCATAGTCTTGAACATTGGGCAAAATTTCCTTTGTAAAAAAACGCTTTTTTCTTCACAAAAAATTGCGAGATTTTTTTAAAGGGGCTTGCAAACTTTGTTGATTTTCCTTATGTCACATAAGCGTAAGAATAAATGTTTACGAAATCGTGAACATTTATGATACATTTTCTTTTTATGCGGTTGTAGCTCAGTTGGTTAGAGCGCTGGTTTGTGGCACCAGAGGTCGTAGGTTCAAATCCCACCAACCGTACCAAGAGAGACGTCATTTCTGCACTAATCGGTGGATTTTGTGCTACTGGTCTCGCGCATATAGGAGCCTGCAAATATGCTGCCATGCGACTTTCTAGTGTCCTCCATGAGATTGAAATCGAGAATCTTGAGGTGGCGGTAACGCATTATTGCAAAGACAAACCCTGGCTAGGGTTTGGTCATCCGATTATGCAACGGGATGTCTGGGTTGATTTCTTTTTTTTTACGCTTTCAGGCGCCTATGCGCCCCTTCAGTTCGCTTGCGCGATCTATTTCGGACAATACAGGACAGCAACCCAATGTCGATTTTCTAATTGCAAGCATCATGAGCAAACATCGGGCTGCTCCTGAGCTGGGATTGTTGGCTTTTTTCGTTTGTCGTATGCCGATACTTCTCGCGCACTATCAAGCGCGGTTTAGCACTCATTCCTTCAGTTTATCATCAAAGGATTTAAGAGAAAAATATAAAAAGGTCTCCCAATTATGGCTATAAAGCATCACACCGAGCCAAATTTCTTGGGTATATGTCAGAGTATTACCTTAACCGCACCGATGCGTGCTTGCGGGCAAATCGATATTTCTCACTGGAATTTAGCCCATAACTATTTGAAACAGGGCTTGTTACTCGAAGCCTTGCATCAGTTTTCAGTTCGATTCGCCACCGTGGTGGCTAAAAACTCGGATCTCACTTATCGCTATCTCCCTGTTATGGTTGAACAGTTTTTCTCTACCACCCATTTTGATAGCGATCGGTTATGCGTTGAAGGACATATTGAACGCATTAATGAGGCCTACCGTATTCACTGTAAGTCCAGCCCATGCGACAATGGCAGGGCCGTTATTGCGCAGGCAATCATCATTGTCAGTAAGGTCTGCTTCCCTAGCTCGTGTTCTGAGAAAGCCGCTCTTCCATTACTAGGCGATTTATGTAAGATTTCCTCCGTAACCGGAGATTCTTGTACTTTTTCCTTTAATGCGCATCACCCGCTTTTTGAGGAACATTTCCCCTCCCGCGCCGTATGTCCTGGTTCACTATTGATTGAGATGGTTCTGGCTTTAGCCACGCAGGGTAGGACAAAAAATATCGCATCTGTTGCGCTGAAAAAAGTAAAGTTCATTGAAGCAGTTTATCCGGGAGATACCTATCAGTTGACCATTAAACAGGATACAGAGTATGAACCGGGTGGCGTTTTTTATATTCATACGGAAACTAAAAAACGAAGCACTTGCGGTAAGTTTTCTATCAAATATAAAAAGGAGGATGCGCCATGTTTAACATAATAATCTCTTTTATTCCGTGGAGTATTTACTCCTGGGTTATCAATGGAAACTTTTTAACTCTGGTCGAACGCTCTCTCATCTTAACTGTGATTTCATTGTTCATTATTGCTGTGAATATTAAAATTGTCCGGCAGGGAGAACCCGTGATGATTACTAACATTCTGACAGTTATTGTCCTGTTTGTTAATTATTTCGCTGGATGGTCTACACTTTTACTGAACTACCCCACAGTTTTTTGCTATCTGTCACTTGCTCTGGTTTCATTGATTAGCTTGCTGGTAAAGAAACCCTTTACCATTTTTTATGCCAGTGCTGGTGTTTCTGAAGAAAAACGCAAACATATCCTATTTTATCTCATCAATAAATATATTACATGGATTTGGGTAATCATCTTTTTTGCCAATGGCCTTCTAGTGGCTTTTTTTACATGGACCCCGCAGATTTGGTTGGTCACTATGGGTTTAATTTGTACTGGTATTCTTTTTTCTAAATATCTTCCTAACATCATGCAATATTTTTATCGCATCAAACATCATGGAGCATAATATGTCATTGTTTAACATTCTGACCGGAACCCCTTTATGGGCTTGGATTTTGCTTATTTTTCTCATTGCGAGGGGAATAATCGCATTGAAAGATAGGGAAACGAAGGTTTACCGCCTTTTTCTCTTGCCGTTAGTCTTTCTTTTTTTGGGCGCAAGCGATGTGATTAACCAGCTGGCCTTCCCACGCTGGGGAGCAATCGCAATGTTGGCAGGGCTGATGATCGGCTTTGGCGTTGGCTGGTTGCTCTGGCGTGCTACTGCGCGTTTAAAAATCAAAGAGGGAACGGATTTAATTATTCGGCATGGTACGCCGTTGACGCTGATATTTATTCTTATCGCTTTTGTCATCAAATTCACATTGATTGTTTTTCTCAAGATTGAACCTGATTTGAAATATGCATTTGATTTTAATCTTCTTTTTGGTCTTTTAAGTGGGTTCACTGATGGTGTGTTTTGGGGCGGCACATTAAATTTATATATAGCATTTCGAAAGAATCCAAATTAGTTCCTATATCCTTAGCTGTTGATGCTTCTGTCAAGTATTATGATACAGAAGCGTCCGCTATTTTACGTTGAAACTGCGGCTGCTATACGACTAAGTGGCCTTACGCCTGAGTATGCAAGAGCGGCAGAGTTTGTACAGTCTACGCCATAATATGTGGAGCACTCTTGCGGGAATGAGTGCATTATTATTGCGATATACATGTAACCCTCTAGCTAATATTATATTAGTAAGGCTGTTTTTTGAAGCCGCTTGTAATTACGGTGTGTTTTTAAAGAGAACGTTCGAACCGATGTATCGCTTGCAGTACCATTTCTCTTTATAAGACTATTATCATTTCTTTTAGAAATCTGCACTTCTCACCTTTTTTGCGTATGATCGATAACGTAGTTAAGATCCTTGAGATAGTGAATTTTTATCTCTTTTGCTAAAAATGCCCAAACCATCTTATTTAGTCGAGACTTTGTTTAAGAAGGGATCTTCTAAATTTATTTTTTCAATAGGATATAAATTTCTCGTTTTGGGTGCGCGGTAAACTTATAGCAGCAATAAGCTTAGGTTTATTGGTTCTAAGCGTGGAGGGAGTTGAGCTATCCAATGCAAAAGAATAAATTGCACTTTTGTCTGACTTTGTGAACACACACTATTTTCTGGACTAATCGAGGAAATAGAACATTCATGTGTTTGAGAGGATTAGACAATGAGTTGTAAACAATTAGAGCAAGAAATAGCCACAGTAAAGTATACGTCAATGTAGGAGCCCAAAGCCTTATGGCACACTTATTTCAGTGACGATTATTTAGGACAAACCCATCATGTGCTTGTGGTGCCAAAAGGCTATCAATGAGGGCAAGATTTACAAAAGCTTGAAAGTTATTGCCAAGCATATTACCGGCATCAATTGGAATAGCCATTTGTTTTTTGGCCTTGTAAGGCGGGGATGAGAGGATGACAGGGGACAAGAAAGGTGCTTAAACAAGCGATAAAACCAATACGCGGCGCTATATATAGACGTAAAACCGAAGAAGGTTTAAAGCAAGAGTTTAACTAACGGGACGACAAAAAGAAGCAGACGAAAGCTTTGTTAAAGCTTACCGTCATGAAGGTTGGCAATTAATACCAACGTTGCTGATAATGTAAAAATCATGCCGCAATATATTTAAGGAGCGAGTGCAAGAGATTAATACATTCCTATGGCAGATTGTAAAAGCATGGTTTATACATGAGCCTAATTATATGATTGATAAGGCAATACAAATCACTCAGGGACAAAATGATAAGAGCTATATTTTATTATGAATCTGACACACAGTATAAAACCTATAAAGGCAAAGCGTTTTATGGCATGGGAAGGATTTTCAGCCTACTGGTGGGCGTTTGAGGGTGTTTTTATTTTACCTTCCGTAAAAGGTATTTTAGCAAATCTTGCTTGTGCGGACAAGGGAAAACTAGAAGTGGATGCTGACATAATCCCTTGTGAAATGGTTTTTATTGCGTCGAAATAAATGATGAAGAAATTTATGTTTTCGTTGGCAGTGATAGTACTTGGATGTGCTTGTGCCAATTGATAAGCTTATTGATAATATTTGTAAGTGCCATAATAGCACACAAGAAAAAATATAAAATCGCTGTCTTTATTATGCCAAACAGCGGCTAATTTAGAGCGCGAAATTATTGCTTTTGCAAAGTAAATCAAAGAAAAGCAAAATGATCAAAATGTGGTAATGCGAATTTATTTAGCTGACTTGCGTAAGCAAAAAGAAATAAAACAAGCACAAGAAACTTTAAAAAATAAAGAGAACAGCTTATACGACATTTTTCATGAAAGTAAATTTGCAGAGGATATAGAAATAAATAGGATAAAAGGAATTGCGACGTACAAAAGAAATATTCATAGACATATTTTATACTAAGCGTAACGGAGAAGCGCAAAGATGAGTATAATAGCGGGTGAAGATAAAATAGAGGGCATGAGTCAAAGCCCTATTAATCCAGACATAGAAAAGTTAAAAGCAGCCTTTCCGCAATGTTTTGCTGAGGGAAAGCTGGATATAGATCAGCTTCTTAATCTATGCGGCGAATATATTGATAATGATTTTGAGAAGTTCAAATTTGAATGGAAGGGCAAAGGAGCAAGTTTAAAGCTTGCTCAAAAGCCTTCATTTGCGACATTGCGCCCGAAGCGCGAGGAGAGCGTAAACTTTGATAATACACATAATCTTTATATTAAGGGCGATAATCTTGAAGTGTTAAAACTTATCCAGCGGGCTTATTTTGGCCAAGTGAAGATGATCTATATAGACCCGCCCTATAATACGGGTAATGATTTTATCTATGATGATGATTTTAAAGACCCATTGGCGCGATATAAGGAAGTGACGAGCCAAACGACAAAATCGAACCCTGAGACAATGGGCCGGTTTCACACGGCTTGGCTCAATATGATTTATCCGCGCTTGCGTTTGGCACAGACCTTATTGCGTGACGATGGGGTGATATTTATCTCAATAGATGATCACGAGGTGCACAATTTGCGCAAAGTGTGCGACGAGGTTTTTGGCGAAGAGAATTTTGTTATTCAAATTTGCCATAAGTCCCGAGCGTCTATATCTAATGATAAAATAATATCGTCTAGTCACAATTTTATTTTAGTATACGCAAAAAACATAGCTACGCTTTTTTCTCAACGACATAAGTTTGGTCTACCTCCTATAACGGAAGGCTTCAACCAGAAAGACGCTACTGGCGAATATAAGCTGATTCCCGTAGATGGACCTGGTGGGGCAGCTAAGGGGAATCCGTATTATACGTTTGAGGGGGTAACGGGTTATTGGCGCTATTCCCAAGAAACAATGCAAGAAAAATACAATCAAGGGTTGATTGTAAAAACAGCAAATGGTCTCCAACAAAAATATTATAAAGAAAAAGCATTGCAATCGCGGAGAGTAGCTACATCTTGGTGGGATGAAAAATTTTATACAGCAGAGGCAACAAAAGCTTTAAAAGCTTTA
Organism: Bartonella sp. CL435QHHD; assembly: GCF_042195095.1. Taxonomy (NCBI): domain Bacteria; kingdom Pseudomonadati; phylum Pseudomonadota; class Alphaproteobacteria; order Hyphomicrobiales; family Bartonellaceae; genus Bartonella; species Bartonella sp. CL435QHHD. The sequence goes on along the minus strand of NZ_JBHINS010000052.1, from coordinate 64,115 downwards.
TTAGGGGGGGCTTATTTTGATAGCCCGAAGCCAGTAGATTTGTTAAAAAAAATGTTGCTTCTTGCAACTGATTCTCAAAACAACGACATCATTCTCGATTTTTTCGCTGGCTCTAGTACAACAGCGCATGCAGTGATGGCTTTGAATGCCGAAGATGGTGGTAATCGCAAATTCATCATGGTGCAATTGCCTGAATTATGTGATGAAAAGAGCGAAGCCTATAAAACTGGTTATAAAACTATCTGCGATATAGGTATTGAACGTATTCGCCGCGCTGGTGCACAAATCAAGCAAAAGCATGAAGCAGAACTCACAAGTGAGCAGCCTCTAGACACCGGATTTCGCGTTCTAGAGCTCGATAGTTCCAACTTTTCCATATGGGACGATAGCCCGATTGATCCGAATGCACTTGATGTTAAAGAACAATTGCAAATGCGCTTGGATCATATTTTGCAGGGGGTGAATCCCGAGCGCTCTCATCAAGATATTATCTTCGAAATCATACTTAAATATGGTTGGCCACTGGATTTAAAAATTTACCCTTTACCAATCAATGGCAAAAAATTCTATTATATAGGCGAGAGCGAAGGCGATGTCTTGGTAATTATAGCCATAGACCCGCCCTTTGAACCCGAAGATGCAGAAGAGATGATAAAGTATTTGCCCGTAAAAATCGTAGCGCTTGATGCGGCCTTTAAAAGTGATGAGGCGCTTATTAATTGCGACTTTATCTTTAAAGACAATGAAGTAAGTTTTGATAAAATTTAAACTATAGAGAGACGATTGGGGCGGCGATATGAAACTTAAATTTAAACAACAAGAATTTCAAAATGATGCGGTTAAAAGCGTCATTGATTTATTTAAAGGCCAACCACGACGGAATTCTTCTATTTTCTTGCATTCAGAACAAGGACAATTAGCGTTAAATGAATTTGGTTATGGTAATCAATTATTGATCAGTGATGAAAGCATATTAGCAAATTTACAAGAGGTGCAACAGAACAATAAACTCTTGGCGAGTAAGACGCTAGAGCAAAAGCAGTTTTCTATTGAGATGGAAACGGGAACAGGCAAAACTTATGTTTATAGCAAGACGATTTTTGAGTTAAATCAACGCTATGGCTTTACCAAATTTATTATTGTCGTACCAAGTGTTGCTATTCGCGAAGGGGTGTATAAATCACTTCAGGTAACAAGGGAGCATTTTCAAGCAGAGTTTGATAATCTGCCCTATCGTTATTTTATTTATAATTCAAAAGATCTTTCGCAAATTCGCCAATTTGCAAGCTCTACCAATATTGAAATTATGATTATCAATATTGATGCATTTAAAAAAGCAGAAAATATTATCAACCTTCCGCAAGATAGACTGAATGGCGAAAGTGCTATGCGCTATATCCAAGATACAAATCCGATTGTGATCATAGATGAACCGCAATCGGTGGATAATACAGCAAAAGCGAAGGAGGCTATTGCGAGCCTTAATCCGCTTTGTGTTTTCCGCTATAGTGCCACGCATAAAGATGAGATTAATCTTTTATATCGTTTAACACCTGTTGATGCTTATAAAAAAGGACTGGTAAAGCAAATTTGTGTTTCTTCTAATCAGATAGAGCAAAATTTTAACCGTCCCTATATTGCCTTGAAATCCGTATCTCACAAACATGGCTTTAAGGCGCGCTTAGAGTTGGATATTGCGGGAAAGAATGGCACTGTGAGCCGCAAAACAGTTACAGTGAGACAAGGCGATGATCTGTATCGCGTTACGGGCGGGCGTGAGCTTTATAGGGGTTATATTGTTTCGGGTATCAATTGCATGGCGGGGGATGAAGCTGTTGAGTTTTCTGATACTGAAATTGTCAAATTTGGCCACGCCCTTGGTGATGTGAATACAATAGAGCTTAAACGCGCGCAAATTTATCGCACTATAGAAACACATTTAGATAAAGAATTGCGGCTTGCGCCTTTAGGGATTAAAGTTTTATCACTTTTTTTTATTGATGAGGTGGCTAAATATCGTAGCTCTGATGAAGAGCCAGCACTTTATGAGCGTATGTTTGAAGAATGTTATGAAGAGCTGTTGGCGAAAAAGAAATATGCCTCCTTGCGAACTAAGTTTGCACAAAATGTTCGAAACGTGCACGGCGGTTATTTCTCGCAAGACAAAAAAGGCGTCTATAAGGATACAAAGGGTGACAGCCAAGCTGATGATGACACTTATAACACGATTATGCGTGATAAGGAGTGGTTATTATCTTTTGCATGCCCCTTGCGTTTTATCTTTTCGCATTCGGCCTTGAGAGAAGGCTGGGATAATCCGAATGTGTTTCAAGTGTGTATGTTGATTGAGCAAAAATCGAATTTTACCGTACGGCAAAAGATTGGCCGCGGTTTGCGCTTGTGCGTAAACCAACACGGTGAACAGGTAGAAGATAAAGATATAAATGTGCTGCATGTCATGGTGAATGAAAGCTTTGCTGAGTTTGTGAGTACATTGCAAAAAGAATTAGAGGCGGATATTGGTTATAAACTTGGTACATTGCAGATGGAGCATTTGGTTGGCCGTATTTATGAAGATGTAAAATATGTGGCCGCTAAAGTGGAAGTATCGCAAGCACAAAAAATTGTTAAAATACTTGTTGCAAAAGATTTTATTGATGAGGCAGGTGTCGTTAAAGTAGATCAAGATTTAGTAGCGAGCGAATTTGATGCTATAGGGGCGGAGGAAATGCCACGCGAATTGCGTCAAGAAATTGTGAAAAAAACTGATGCGGGCGCGCTTATTAATGTTGAGACGCTGCAAGATCTGATTTATATGACAACTGTGACAGAAACAAAAATTCTGTCTTCGCAAGAGGCTGCTGATATATTGGTTGAGTTGCGTGAAAAAGCCTTGCTTACATCAGCAGGAAAAATCACAGATACATTAAAAGCGCAATGGGCGACTGGGACGTTAGATTTAAGTGAACGTTTTAGTAAAGGGCAGAAGCAGGCTGTGCTGCAGGCGCTAGAAGCGAGCCAAGCCATGCCGATTATTCGTAATGCTACGCGCGAGGTGCGGGTTAAGCTTAAAAAGCAAACAGTGGCTTCACCAGAGTTTTTGGCCTTGTGGGAAAAGATCAATAAAAAGACCACTTATCGTGCAAAGCTTGATCGCACAGAGTTTGTTGCCAAAGCAGTGGATGCAGTGGAAAAAATGGCGCCAGTTGCGCCCGCGCATTTGGTTTATCAGACAGCAGAGATAGAACTGGATAGTGCTGGTGTGACCTATGAAGAGCAGTTATTAAAGCAGAGTGCGCTTGATTATAGTTTTTGTGCACTGCCGAACATTGTACATTATTTGACCTTAAAGCTGAAATTAACCACAAAGACAATTATTGGTATTTTGACCAAGAGTGGCCGTGAGCATGAGTTTGTAAAAAATCCACAAGCTTTTTTAGAGCGCATAGAAGAAATACTCAATAAAACCCATGTTAATCTTACAATTGATGGCATTAAATATTTAAAGCTGGTCGGGCAAGAATATAGTGTGCAAGAGCTTTTTACCAGTGAAGAGCTTGTGGCAAATTTAGAGCGTACAGCTGTTGTGAGTGAGAAGAGTGTGTATGATCATGTGGTTTATGAAAGCAGTGTGGAGAAAGAGTTTGCACAAAGTCTTGAAAATGATCCTGAAGTCAGATTGTTTTTTAAACTACCAAGAAGTTTTAAAATAGCCACTCCCATTGGTTCTTATACGCCTGATTGGGCAGTTTTTTTAGAGCGAGATGGCGAACAAAAGCTTTACTTTGTGCTGGAGACAAAAGGGGCAAATAGCGAGTTTGATTTGCGACTTAAAGAAATACTGAAGATTAAATGCGGCAAAGCGCATTTTGCTGCACTGCAAACGAGCGTTGCGTTTAACGACCAGCCGGTGATAAATTGGCGTGAATATAAGCGTACTTTGCCCGAAGGGGCGCATGAGTTTCCAAGTGCTGCGGTGGTTGTTACAGAATGATTGGAGCATGAAATACTTAAGGGGGAGGGGAGAAAAGCTTTTTATATCAAAATAATAAATTGATAAAAGGTAGTTATAATGTACACTTCATGTTGAATTTAATTGTTTTCATTTAATACAGGAGGTAAAGTTATGAAAACTAAAGATATGTATAAACCCCTGAAAAAAAATTAAACGGGTTGATGTTGCTGCGCTCAAAGCCCGAGCAAGTGAGCAGAAAATGGCTGCTTGAGGCGCTTCTATGAATTGAAGTTTTAAAATATACAAAGCTGGCGGCAAAAAAGCTGCCAGCTTTATAGCTTTTGGATATATTAATGACGATAGATTATGAAGTTAAAAAGTTGCTCTATGGCTGTGGGGCAATGAGCGGGGTTCGGCTGATTACAGGTTCCTTCCATGCTTTTTTTTTCTTGTCTATGGGCGTTAGTATAGCACAGTTAGCCTTATTACAAATTGTATTTAGCGCGGCTATTTGTATTTTTGAAGTGCCTTGTGGAATTTTAGGAGATAAAATTGGCGTTAAAAAAAATGTTATCTTATCATGTTTCTTTTTTTCGCTCTTCTTCTTTTTATGTATTTACGCGCCTAATCTTTCTGTCTTAATTCCGGCAGAAATTATTTATGCTTTAGGCTTTGCTTTATGCTCTGGCGCTGATAGCACATGGATTAAAGGCTTAATCGACGGCGGTGGATACAAGGGTAGTTTGATCTACCACCAAGTAAATGCCTATAAACGGGAACTAACGGCATTCATGAATATGGTTGCTGGTGCGCTAGGTGTTCTTATTGTTTTGTGTATGGATAATTATCAGTCGGCATATTATTTTTGTTCTTTCGGGTTTCTCGTGCTTGTATTCTTGTTTAGTCGGGTGACGGGGATAGCTATTGCATCCGTTTCGGGTAGTCAGCCAATAAAATCGGGTTCTTTGTTGCATGCAACAGAAGCTTTTACTTATTTAGTTACCTCAAAAATCGGGTTATATTATATATTGATATGTGGTTTTATTGTTGCTGCATTGCAGCCAATATTTCATTTTTGGCAACCTTTTATTTTGGGACAGACAGGAGTATTAGACAATGCAACAGGAAAGACTAAAATTCTTATTCTTGGCCTGTGCTTTGTGTCTTATACTCTCGTAAAATACTTATTTAATCGCTTTGTAATTAAATATCTTATGCAAAAATACGCTCCTATGGCGATAACTTTGTGCTCACTCGTCCTGAGTGCTGTTATTATGCTTGCTCTGCTCCTCGTTGCAAACAGTTGGGCTCCTATTATTTTATTCACCGTATTTCATAGTTTTTTTTCTGTTCCTATGACGCAGTTTGAAGCAGAGTTTTTTAAACATATTCAACAAAAGAATGCAAATACGGTTTTATCCATTGTTAGTTTTCTTGCGCGTATTTTGGGTATTTTAGCGCTTGTGCTGATTGGTTGGTTGGCAAATAATGTTTGTATAGAAGCAGCTTTTTGTTTTGCCTTGGTGTGTATATGTTCAATTATCCCGCTTAATTTGGCCTGGCTTTATACTGATAAAAAGTTAATAAAAAACGAAGAGGTCTGAGAGTGAAGATACAGTTGAATAGGGCCTTGCCTGTGACTTACATAAAGACACAGGAAAGAATAGTGTGTGGGTCATCTTATATGGATTGAGTCGAAATTAATAGCTGTCCATCGTTTTTAGTAGAGATGCTTACCGATTTGAATACATCAAATGATTGTGCGGCTATTAGCCAGAAATATCGCGAACGAGCATATCAAGAGGATATGATATTGATGTGTTGTTAAATGAATACTTCAGATTGGATTCGGAGGTGGACAAAATTATTATTTTTGGAGAGGGCAATCATTCATATGAAGTCTCTATAGTTTTGTGATGTGGACATGGTGCGTATAGTTATAGAATGCTCTCCTAGTGAGTGCTAGATGGTGCTTTTGCGTCCGTAAAATATTGTGCGTTGGTTGTTGAAATAAAGTTTCATAATTTTAGATCGTAAAGCGGTGGGGCATCGAGGTGCCTTATGTATCATAAATGCTCTTTTTTAATTGGTGTATAGGCACAATGGATTGTAAAAATGCTAATGCCTGTGTTTTTTGACAACTTGGTCGGCTTTGTTTTTTTACGTATGTAAGCAGCGAGTAAGCAAAGGTTAGCACAGGTGTATTACTTGCAGTACCAAAAAGTTTGATTAAAAATACTAAAAATGGATATACAAGACGAACAAACGGCTCGCTGAGGATCTTTTATCAATGACTGTAGTTGCTTGGGGGCATAGTATTGTACAAAAAAACGCATGGCATAAAGTCCAAAAAACCAATAAAGGTGCATTGCGCTTCTTTTTTAAGAACTGGGCATCTCCTCTTACCTTAATGCGTTCTCATTATGCATCCTTTACACAAGACTTGCGATGGAAAGACTTTACGGAAAAAATCAATGTGTTTTGTTTAAAAGATCCGAGCTTAATATGCCCTTCAATATGGAAAGATATTTCACAATGTTTGTTGTGATGAAGCAATTGCTCTCTCTTGGCATGCCACTGGCTATAGGGTTTATCTCTCAGATGATGATTTCCTTCACAGATGCAGCGCTTGTAGCGCATTTAGGCGTGCAAGCCTTGAGTGGTACAATGTTAGCTCTGAGTATATTTAGTTTTGTTATGTTGTTTGGGCTAGGTATTATTACCGCGGTTGCACCAAAACTTGCGGAAAGTTTTCGCAGACAAGATAGATATGCATTAAAGGCATGGTTTGATCAAGGAATATGGCTTTCCCTTGTGATTGGAATGATGAGTGCAATCATTTTACTCAATACGAGGAATATTTTGTGTCTTCTCGGCCAAGATGAGACAATTGCCAATATAGCACAGGAATATAATAGTGGCGCTGCTATAGGAGTGGTGTTTTTTTATCTTTATGTGAATAGCCGAGGATTGCTGTCAGCAATTGGTAATCCACAGCCCTTAACTTGGGTTATGCTTGCGGCTATCATCGTGAACTTTTTTATCTCTTGGCTGCTTATTTTTGGTATAGGTTCTGCAAGCGGATTAGGTGTCTTTGGTGCAGGAATTGCGAGCAGTTTGATCCGTATTTTAATTGTTATTGCAGCAGCAATAATTTTGTCCCGCAATTCTGCTTTTCATTCTTTTCGCTTTAATTATTTGAGACCAAAGTTAGAGATTTCACGAATAATAAAATTGCTGCGAGTAGGGCTACCTATTGGTATACGTATTCTTATTGCGGAGGGCTTTCCTTCGGTTATTGCATTCATGATTACGGCTTATGGGATCGAATCTTTGGCCGCACATACGATAGGGATGCGACTCGATATGCTTATTTCTGTGGTGGCTTTGGGGATTTCCAGCGCAGCCGCGACAATAGCAGCGTGGTATAGAGCAGATAGGAATAATATGGCTCTAAAACAGCTGCGTATGAGTGTCACAGTTTTTGCTGTAGCTTATGTCTTATTTTTATCAGTGGTTGTTTATCTCTCTTATGAATTTATCCTTACAACCATCTTTAATATTTCTGAAGACAGCGTTGTTGTTTTCTCTTGGAAGTTGCTTCCGTTCATCTTATTGTCTTTTGCTTTTGGCACTTTAGGAGCTATGCTCAATGGCATACTTGTGGGTTTGCTTGATACGTTTTGGTCAACAATTGTTGTAGCAATAAGTTATTGGGGGTTAGGCCTATTTGGGGGAGCGCTAATGGCAAATTTTTTTGAATATGACTTTATTGGCTATTGGCTTGGCATGATTGGTGCAAGCTTAATCGTTTCTCTCTTTAATTATATGCGCGTGGGTTATTTAATAAAATGCAATCCTATGTTTGGGGCAGAGTGAGTGTTATAAAAGCGCTTGTAAAGCACTAGCTGTGAAGGCTTAGCTACTCACCATCCATAGAGGCTGTTTTTACTTCTATGGAGATAACAATATAGGTTACAAAACTTGCTTAATATTGAAAAGAAGTGTCTTTGATTGTAGCCTCAATATTATTTGTTGAGTTTTTAAAATAATATGGGTTTATTAAAATCATTCGGCTACAATTTAAGAGTAAGTTCGGTAGATTGGAAGAGTTTAATACCTTAAAAAATGACGAGAAAAAACGTGCTTATATTCATACGCCGTTGAGGAGGCATTTAAAAAAGTTGTTGTTTTTATAAGTCATTACCATTGTGATGCTAAAACGCATGCATTTGTCAAAACAATCGCAGACGCTAACGATGTTATTCTTGCAAGCCCTGTTTATCACGGGTCTTATTCAGGGGAATTGAAGAATGCTCTTGATAATTTAGAGTATAATGCTTTTGGGATAAAGTTTTTGGTCATCTCTCTCATGACAATATAACCCAAAATGCGCACTGCCCTGTGTATATTTGGTACCAATTGTGCATACGCTTTATGGACAGGCGCTGCAATATCAAGTTGCTTCGGCTAAAGATGATTTTGCGTTTGAGAATGAAAACCGCACACGGAGACTTAGCAGCGTAAATGTACGGGCTTGCTGCGCACATCTTGCTGATAAAATGTACAATAAGGGTGGAGGATATGATCAAAAATGATAGGAAATACCGTTATTTAGTCATTGGTGGTGCAGGAATATTGGCTCCCTTCGCCGGTTATTAGGGCTGAGCAACGTGATTATCGCAGCGCGTTTTCGTTCTCATCAATCCAAAATTGAGTTATTTCAGACAAGGGCTAAATATATATTTTGGAGATTATTATAAGCCATAGGCACAATTTTTAAAAGGGGTACCCCTATGGACGGGCTTGAAATATTGCATATTATGGGGGGCATTCGCCTGCACATGTATTTTCGTGTAGGTTGAGATTGAGCGGTTGGCCTTCTTACCGAAGCCTCTGCGTATTGTTCATGTTTTTGGTTCTAATGCAGAGGATAAAATAATCTCTGGATGTGCGCATCACAATGAGATTGATCCCATATCTGTAAAATTAGGTCGGAAAAGGCGATCATATGGCCGGCGGTGGTCAATGAGAAGAGTGTATATGATCATGTGGGGTTTATAAGAGTAATATTGAGAAAGAATTTGCGCAAAATTAATGATAATGCCTCCGAAGTAAAATTATTTTTTAAATTGCCAAGGAGCTTTAAAATCGTGGCGCTCATAGGCTCTTACACGCCGGATTTGGGGGTGTTTTAGAGTGAGATGGCGCGCAAAAGCTTTATTTTGTACTGGAAACAAAAGGAACGAATAGCGAGTTTGATTTGCGCCTTAAAGAAATGCTGAAGATTAAATGTGGCAAGGCGCATTTTACCGCCCTTGAGACTGGTGTGGTGTTTAACGAGGCACCGGTGATGAGTTGGCGCGATTCTAAGCGGGGGATGGTGGTAGAAAGAGTGGGGGGCTGTGGTAGGAGTGGGCGGCACGAATGACGCTGTCTTTAATTGCGTACCGCCAAGCTAATTTTGTGCTTTGCGAAATTAGCCAAGGCTTTTGGACGTACCGCGTTTACCGCGTAATAAAATCTTATGAATATCATGCAGAAGGCGCGCAGAAATGGGGGATTGCGTGTCTAGCTTCCCAATGCCGTAATTAAGTACAGCCACAAATGAGATAGCTCTTCAATATCATCAGTCGCACTGATACTTGTTCTTTATTTTCAAACAATAATAGGTCAGATGGTAACGATTATGTCCTTTCTATCTGAGAAAAGAGTAGCACCGCTTGCGTATATGCACGAGTAAAAGTCAATCAACATTGGTCTGAGGTAAAAACAGCCAATTATTTCTAATACACCTAAGGATTTCATAGCTTGCTCTAACGGTTTATATAAATCCGCCCTTTTAAAAGGTGGATTGGGTGGAAAATTTATTGGGATATAGGCTTTATGAATCTCTCGAACTAAGCTTCCTACTATGCAGGCCCTAAGGCGTGATTGCATATATGGTCGCATCTGTTGCTCGTTGTGTAGGCAGAGATCCTAAATTAGGAAAGGAGGGCTGGTCTTTTAATTACAAAGGAAGAATACGGCGCGTAAGTGCAACAAAATGTATTTTGAGGAGCGGTAAAGGGGTGAGGCATTTGATGTCCAGCGGGTGACGGATTAACTGGAGTATAAGTAGGCATTGCTAGGGCGGAGTTTTTAGTTAAGAATTGCGCTCTGTGCGCTATAAGCTCTCTGCATCCTTCATATAGGCGTTGGATCATCGCCCAATGCAACGTAAAGGGGCTGTTTTGTCTTTAGCGCTTGTTTGGCTGCTTCTATAGTGCCGCTGGCTCTATCAGCCATTATGGTTATAATTTCCTCGTCCAAAGAACAGATCAATCGATTGCGTAATAGGGTATGTGTGCCTTTTTTGACCGTGTCTTTTTTAAAAAGCAGCTGTTACCTCGTGGCAGGATTGGGTGTGTTTATATGATCAGCCTGCCAAAGAAATGGAAGCGTTATCGCGATAGCCACCAATAGTAGTCCAGCGATAAAGGCGGCAGCAAACTGCAATGATATAAAAGAACCAAGGACGCCGACCAAAAAGCTTCCGACCGGCATTCCAGCATAGCCTATCACCCGAAAAGCAGAATTAGCTCGCCCGAGAAGTTGCTTTGGTGTGAGGCGCTGCCTGAAGGCGGTAACACCAATAAACCATAAACTTGCTCCAACGCCAGCGATAAAGGTGACGCCCCATACGACGACAGCACTTTTTGAAAAGGCTGGAATCAGCAGCAAGACAACCGTTCCTAAACCGTCAGTGAGAACAGCTAGGCGCACCGGTGCATAACGTATACGCGGCGCAAATAGGGCACCTGCCATTGTTCCAAGCGCGTAGGCCGCAAACATCACGCCATATTGGCTGCTATGTAGGCCCAGATACCGACTGTCGGTAACGAAGAAGATGAACGAGGTTAGGAATGCTCCAAATACCACCGATAGAAAGAATGTGAGTAATGTAAGGGAGGTAAGATGCCGATTTGAAAAAATGAAACGAAAGCCGGCAATAATATAACGGAAAGTGATGTTTTCTTTATCAAGTGTTGGCGATGTCGGAACAGCACGGCGAGCGGTAAAAATCAATGTGATAAAAAGCACGATTAACAAGCCAAGAAATAGCAGTGTGCCATGCCCTAAAATGCTGCTTGTTATGACAGGGGCAAGAAAATAGGAGACCCCGAAATCTAAAAACAAGACAATTGAGTAGAAGGTCATCAATCGCTCTCCCTCCATGATAAGTGGTGGAATCGTCATTATATAAGCTTCGGCAGAAACGACGATGAATCCAGCAATGGTTGCATAGAAGAAAATTTGTTCGGCTGGAGCAATCTGTATCATGAGCAGTATGAACAGGACAATATGCAGTAGCATGAAGATGAGGAGAGCTGTGGTGGCAAGTTTTATTTTGTCGCAGCGATCAAGTAAAGCGCCTGCAAGGATGCCGAAAATTGGCCACGCTAATGAGAAGAGACCTTGCGCCCAACTTACTCCGACTACGCCATATCCAGATTGTCTTGCTAATAGCGGGATGGCAGTGCGCAAAGCACCGCTGAGTAAGGCGAGCAGACTAACGGTTAGGCAAAAATAGCGTATGTTCCTGTTGGCAAAAAGCGTGAACATTCTTTTCTCCTTAAGATGCCATACAGGTTTCCGCTGTTCCATCAAGTACGGCGGTTGTATTCAGCATGTTTGCGACATAGCCGTCCAAGATATTCCTATCTGCCTGAGGTAGAAGAAAATACATAAGGTTGGAATACCATTGCCAACCACGCTGAGTCAGCTGGAGATCGTTATCACTTTCTACGATGAGACCTGCACCTATGAGCTGTTGTAGGTTATTGTATACGAAAGAGGGGGGTGCGGTCCAGTCAATTCTTTCTTTTTTGGCATAACCGTTATAAGGTAGCCTCATACACAAAGCCTTGGAGGCTTGTTGCTCCGCTGATACCCAATTGTAGTATACTTTGGATTTGCCTTTAAGTTGTATGTCGGTAATGTATCCGCTTCGACTGGGATTGGCTCGTGTGACGAGTGAGCCGAGAATCGACATTGCTGACGCCCCGAAGCCAACCACATAATCGTCATGATAACCATGCAAATATTTGTGATAGCGGAAATAATTAGCTGAACTCGTTTTAGCGAGCGTTAGAGGAGTGTTGTTGGCAATTTTGATATAGGAATGCCCATTACACGGCGCATAGCCGCAGCTGCGCATAACGATGTCGCTAAATAAGCGAAGCATCTGTCGATGCTGTAGGCTGGATGGCTTTAGCCCTTTTTGTGCGTAAGACTTATGCAGTTGCGACGTGATAGCCAGATTGTTGATTGCATAGAGGTTGATGGTTTCAGGGTGAAGCTCGCTGGCTTGCTTCAAATCGTATAATAGTTCTTCGGCTTGCTGGCTGTGCTGCCATATAGTAGGTCGAAACCGACATGTCCAATTATCTCTTGTGACCAAGCCACGGTATTGTTGATTTGTTCACGTGTTGAGGTGAGGTTAAACAATGATCGGAAACGCTCAATGAAACTCTGTATACCGAAGCTGATCCGGTTAACGCCGATCTCACGGGCAGCATAAAGTTTATCACGTGTGACGCTCTTCGGTTCGCTTTCCAGTGTAAATTCGGCTAAGGAAGAGAGCTCAAATTCGGCATGCAATACTTTTCCGATGTGTCGGATATTATCTGCGGACAAAAGCGACGGTGTGCCGCCCCCTATATAGATGCTGCGGATGTGCCCTCTAAGCGAGCGAATGAAATTTCCTTTGTTTCTGATCTCTGTGGTAAGCGCTGACATATAAGATTCGATTTGCTTAACGTGCTTGTAGGCTCCTTTCTGAAAGGGACAGAAGGAACAGATGGTTTCGCAAAAGGGAATATGCAAATAAAGAGAAATGGTACGCGCTTATGGAATTTTCTTACTGTGCGCTAGTTTATTAAAGTCTAGGTAATCGTAAAATTCATTTGAAATAGTGCGAAATAACGGATATGTGAAGTTGTAAATCGTCTTGAGTTGGTCGAACTTCACAAAAGGATGATCCACGAGTTGCATAACTTACCTCCCCCAATTTCTTAACTCGCACTATATTATTGACGGGCGACTGGTGACCCAATCACCCTAGTGTATTACCAAAGATTTTTACGGAACATAATGAATCCTCCTTTTGTAGAAGTTATATGTATTATACATATAACTTCTTATATGAACAGGCGAGCTTGTTTAAGAGGCAATGTAAAGATAAAAATATAAAAGAACTTTCTCTTGCAGCCTTATGGTCTGATATTGTAATTGGTATCCTGTTTTACGTGGTCGGGCTATGAATGCCTAGGGCGAGAAAAAGCAGGGTATTTTAATGGACGTGCGGGGCATCATTGTTATGTTGCTGGGACTTGGAATTTGCGTCTGGTTATGAAATATCATTAGTGCAAAAAGATGATTTTAAAGGTAGATATATATTTTTTGATATCCCTGTAAAACTTCGAGAAGAGATAGAATTATCTATTAGAAAACATATAAATGTCCAGTGTGATAATATTATCGAATTACATGACATCATCGCTCTTGCCCGCCATTTTGACATATTGCCTAAAATCTCATTGAGATTGTGCCATGTACTGGCAAACGGGGATAGATTGCGTTTTGGTATGACTGCGGCGGAGTTACGTGCCGCATTATCTTTGCTAGAATCCAATAGGATTAGGCTTAATGGGGCGCCTTTGCATGTGGGCTCTAATTTGAATTCGACTGAGTTAATAGTATCCACCTTAACTAAGGCTGGAAAGGATATTTACGCATTGAAGGATCAAAAAAGTTTTATCAGTCTAGGCGGGGGATATCCGACTTCCACAGCGTTCTGCGATGCCGTGACGATCAATGACGAATACCCTCGTAAAATTTATGAGGCATTATCACAATTGGGTTGTGATTTACATAAGCTTACGGTAATTATTGAATCTAGGCGTATTATATCTGAAGATTATGGTTATTTATTTTCTATAAAAGAGCAGAGTGGTACGAACTTAATTACAATCTGGGCTCTGGGGATGTGTACTCAATCTGCACAGTATCACTAGGTCATAAGTCAAAGTATGTGAAAGCAACTGATACAAAAAAGATTTTACGATGGTGGAAGATCGACGATGAAGGACTTTAGTTCAAAGGAAATTGATATTATTGTGTTCTCATATCCTGATTTTTTGGCTTTTTAGATATAAATAACACACCTCCTAGTGGGCTGGAGACTATCAAATGTTGGATCACGCATGGCGCAATTAGCAAAAATTCCTATCTATTGGATTTGGTATGCTCTACTGGATTCTCAGCTCTAAATATTGTGTGCGAAGTGCAATGTCAAGCGGTGGAAATTGATATAAGTGCAGAGTTTGTACCATTCGCTCAGAACAAGGTTGATAGCTCTGTTATGCAGGCGATGGTTAAGTTTCATGTCGGAAATGCTGAGCGTATGTCTTATCCTGAAAATACATTTACGCATATTATGGCGGGGTGAGTGTTTGTAAGCACAGCTGTAAAGGCTACTCACCATGACTAGGGTGTTTACTTCTATGTGGATAACAATAGAGTTACAAAACTTGCTTCATATTAAAAGAAAAGTTTCCTTTCTTTTAATTAAGCATTGCGACAACCAAAAGGAAATTAAATATCTCGCCTTTATTATTCTCACCAATGTTTGCTTATATATGATTATTTGAATCGGAATTAGGTTACGTACAATATGGTATTTCTCGCTGTTTTATATAAGGAGAAGGTTAGCACCGATGTATCGCGTGCAATATCATTTTTTTCACTATGGTGATAGGATAGCTTGTTGAGCGTAAAGTTCTTTTACCTTGATGGATCTTATAGTATTATTCAAAATATCAGTTGATAAATTTTTTTCGTGTCGTTTATGCATGGGCTGATACAATAAGAATAGGACTTGATTGTTTTTAAAGTTGGTATGTTATGGATGTAAAAAATGGTAAACAAACGAAAAGTAAGAATTTTAAACCTGTTTCTCGTTTTCTCAAAAGTTTACGTGGTGTGCACAATTGGGAACAAGTTTCACAATGGCTTGCTTTCCGTAAGGTAGAGGATATTGAATGTATTACGCCTGATCAAGCAGGGGTACCACGGGGCAAGATGATGCTTTCTAAAAAATTTACATCGGAAACATCATTGGCATTGCCTTCAGCAGTTTTTATGGCAACAATTTCAGGGGATTATCCGGAAGATGGTCATGGTTTTGAATATCCTAAAGCAGATGGTGATTTACGCCTTGAGCCTGATCTTTCTACGTTAAGCATTGTTCCATGGGAAGATGCTCCTACGGCACAGGTGATTTGTGATCTTGTGTATCAAAATGGTCAGGTTGTGGATTACACACCACGCAATGTTTTACGAACGGTGGTTCACTTTTACACAAAAATGGGTTTAAGCCCTGTTGTTTCACCAGAAATTGAGTTTTATTTGGTACAAAAAAATCCCGATCCTGATTATCCGTTAGTTCCACCGGTTGGTCGTTCTGGACGTTCAATTGGTGGTGGACAGGGGTATTCCATTGCTGGTGTGAATGAATTTGATGATTTGATTGATGATATTTATCAATTTTCAGAGGCACAAGGATTGGAAATTGATACCCTCATTCATGAAGAAGGAGCAGGACAGTTTGAAATCAATTTACGTCATGGTGATCCTATTGAATTAGCGGATCAAGTTTTTATGTTTAAACGAACAATTCGTGAAGCAGCACTAAAACATAATATGTATGCAACTTTTATGGCAAAACCCATTCAAGGGCAGCCGGGTTCTGCTATGCATATTCACCAATCGGTTGTTGATAAGAAAACCGGTATGAATATTTTTACACAGGAAAATGGTGAAGAAAGTATCTGTTTTCGCCATTTTATTGGTGGATTGCAAAAACATATGCCAGGGGTACTTGTGATGCTTGCACCTTATGTGAATTCTTATCGACGTCTTGTTCCTGATAATTCGGCTCCTGTTAATTTGCGATGGGGATATGATAATCGTACTACAGCTTTTCGAGTTCCTCGTTCTGCTCCTCAAGCGCGGCGTGTTGAGAATAGACTTCCTTCATCAGATGCGAATCCTTATTTAGCCCTTGCAGCTTCTTTAGCGTGTGGTCTTATTGGTTTGCAACAAAAAATTGAGCCGGATGAGCCAGCGACAAATAATGTAAACGCTGATAATATTGAGTTGCCGCGTGGACTCATTGAGGCAGTCAATTTGTTTGAACAAGATACAGTGATACGTGCTATTTTAGGGGATGTGTTTGTCAGTACTTATGCTGCAATCAAACGCCAAGAATTTGAAACTTTTATGGAAGTAATCAGTCCGTGGGAGCGTGAATATCTCCTGCTGAATGTTTAAATTTTATGACGATGATTGATTATAATTCAATTTCTCCAGGAATTTCTTGGTATGAAGATGCTTTAAGAGAACGTCCATCGTATCCTTCTTTTTGTGAAAACAGACAGTGTGATGTGGTCATTATTGGAGGCGGATTTACGGGTCTTTCGGCTGCTTATCATTTAGCCAAAGCTGGAGTAGATGTTGTTTTATTTGAAGCATCACGTTTTGGTGATGGTGCTTCAGGGCGCAATGGTGGACAGCTGGGAACAGGGCAACGGCAATGGGTAGAAACATTAGAAAAAAAGTATGGTTTTGAGCGAAGTAAGGCTCTGTTTGATTTGGCAGAAGAAGCTAAAAGAGATATTTTAGCTTTATGCGCAATGCCTAATTGTCCGTGTGATTTGATAGGAGGACAGCTTTCTGTAACTCATAAAAGGCGTGAGCTTCTCTCTTATCAACGGCATATTGAGGCGATGCAGCGTTATGGCTATCACGCGCTTACTTTTATGGATAAGGCTGAAACATTTGAGCGACTTGGATCAACTTTTTATTGTGGTGGTATTTATGATGCGGATACCGGTCATATAAATCCCTTAAAATTGATTATTGGGTTGGCAAAAAGAGCACAAGATGCTGGTGCTAAGCTTTATGAGAAGTCACAAGTAACGACCGTAAGGCGCAAGGGAGCACATTGGAAAGTAATAACAGAAAAAGGCAGTGTAACAGCAGAGCATGTTTTACTTGCAACAAATGGGTATAAACTTGGTCTGGAGCGTTTTATTGAAAAAAATATTGTTTCTATTCGCTCTTATATTGGAGCAACGGACCCATTACCAAAGCATAGTTCAATTCTTATAGGGGGGGAATCGGTTGATGATTCCCGTTTTATGGTTCGCTATTTTCGCAAAAGCATTGATAATCGCCTCTTATTTGGTGGTGTAGAAAGTTATGATAATAAGCATCCTCTAAATTTAGATGAACGTATAAAACGGCAAATTGTTGAAATTTATCCTCAATTACATTCTATCAATTTAAGCCATCGGTGGGGAGCAACGGTTGCCATCACAGTTGAACGCATGCCTTATGTTCGCCAAATTTTTTCAAGGATGACTTATTGTGGTGGTTATTCAGGGCATGGCGTTATGCTGGCTCCTTTCGTGGGAAAATTATACGCAGAATGGTTAACTGGAAAATATGAACGTTTTTCCTATTTCCAAGACTTAAAGATTTCATCTTTTCTGGGGGGAAGAGTTTTGCGTTATCCGCTTATATTTTTAGCAATGCGTTGGTTTTCTTTATTGGATCGCCTTTAATGGAAACATTGCTTGAAATGAAGAAAATTAATGGCTTATTTAGTATCTGTCTGCTTTAATGATGAAAGCTTTTATAAGTGATATGGGATTTCATAATCGAATAGAAAAATAAACAAGTTCATGGTGCGTAAAATTATTCCAGTTTCTTCCTTTGATTGTATTGTTTTTGGTGGCAATGGTGATCTGGCGTTGCGCAAGCTTTTGCCGGCTTTGTATCATTGTCAGTGTGCTGGGCAATTCAGTGAGCCAACACGTATTATTGGGGTTTCGCGCACTTCCTTAAGTCGTGAAGAATATCAAAATTCTATCCGTCTTTCTTTAGAAAAACATATCCATCCAAAAGATCTAAATTCAACAGAACTCAATCGTTTTCTTGCACGTTTAACTTACGTTTCTGTTGATGTTTCCTCAAATCGAGGGTGGGAGGATTTAGCCCTCCTTCTGTCACAAGATTCAGCGGATATTCGAGCTTTTTATTTGGCTGTTGGTTCGTCACTTTTTGCTGATATTGCGATGAAGTTGGAAAAAAATGATTTGGTGACACCACAAACACGGATTATCATTGAAAAACCAATTGGTTGCGATGTAAAAACAGCGGTTTCACTTAATGATGTATTTGCAAGCGCCTTTAATGAAGAGCAGATCTTTCGTATTGATCATTATCTTGGGAAGGAAACTGTTCAAAATTTAATGGCATTGCGGTTTGTTAATACACTTTATGAACCGCTATGGAACTCCAATTATATTGATCATGTTCAAATAACCGTTGCTGAATCTCTAGGGTTAGAAGGGCGTACAGAATATTATGAAAGCACTGGTGCTTTACGCGATATGGTTCAAAACCATATGCTACAATTACTTTGTTTGGTTGCGATGGAAATACCATTTACCAACAGTGCTAATGCTGTACGTGATGAAAAACTTAAAGTTTTACATTCTTTAACACCGCTTGATGTCCATAATGTAGGGCAGCATACTGTACGTGGGCAGTATCTTTCTGGTCTATCAAATGGTATATCTGTAGAGTCTTATTTTGATGATTTGGGAAGAGTGAGTAAGAGCGAAACATTTGTAGCCCTTAAGGTTAAGATTGATAACTGGCGTTGGGCTAATACGCCTTTTTATTTACGAACAGGTAAGCGCATGTTCACGAGAATGTCTGAAATTGTTGTGGTTTTTAAACCTATTCCTCATAATATTTTTAATGTGGATTTAGATGAAATTTTTTCTAATCGGCTTGTAATTCGTCTCCAACCTGATGAAGGTGTAAAACAATGGTTGATGATTAAGGATCCAAGTTATAGCGGTATGCGGTTTCGTCACATTCCATTAGACATGAGTTTTGCTTCCGCATTTTCTGAACGTAATCCTGATGCTTATGAACGTTTATTAATGGATGTTATTCGTGGAGATCAAACACTGTTTATGCGTCGTGATGAAGTTGAGGCTGCTTGGCGTTGGATTGATCCAATCATTGAGGGGTGGGAAGCAATAAAACAGCCTGTTCACAGTTATAATGCTGGTTCGTGGGGGCCGTCTGCTTCGATGAGCCTCATGGAACGTGATGGGCGTATATGGAACAATTTAGTTTAGAGCAATAAGTATGTATAGAATGAATATTGACCGTTTAGATTTTGAAACCCCTCAGACTTTAGCCTTGGCATTGGCAGATCGAGTAGCCGCAGAGCTTAGTGTATCTGTTCTTGAGCGCAAGAGAGCAGTTTTAGCGGTGTCTGGTGGTAAAACACCAGCATTGTTTTTTCATTATTTGTCAAAAGCGGATATTGATTGGCAAAATATTATTATCACTTTGGTCGATGAACGTTTTGTCCCTACACACGATGAACGTTCAAATGAACATATGGTACGGTGTCATTTGTTACAAAATTTTGCCGAAAAAGCACGTTTTGTAGGGCTTTATCATAAAGCAATTACTGCTGAACTTGCTGCTTTTTCAGCGGCGAGTCGTGTTAATACTTTGCCTAAACCCTTTGATGTTGTTGTTTTAGGAATGGGGCAGGATGGACATACGGCTTCTTTTTTTCCTGATGCTGATCGTTTAAAGCAAGCGCTTGATTTACGAACACAAGCACTTGTTTTACCCCTTCATGCTAAGAGTGCTGTTGAGCCAAGACTCTCACTAACTTTGCCAGTTATTATGCAATCTCGTTGTATTATTCTCCATTTTGAAGGTTTTCAGAAACGCGATTGTTTTGAAGAGGCTTGTCAAGACGGGGCTGAAATAGAAATGCCTATTCGGGCAATTTTGCGTAATTCCCCTCATCTCGTTCAGGTTTATTGGTCGCCTGCAGAAAATGAAATAAGTGAATCAAAATATGCGACACAAGGTGAATAAAAACATAATCTCTCTCAATGAATGAGGGGCAGCAACAATGAAAGGGGGAGAGAAATATGGCACTTTCCAAGACAATTGCCACAGTTACACGAAGGATTTATGAACGGTCTCAATCAACACGAGAAATTTACTTAGATCGTATTGCAAAAGCACAAGTTCATCGCCCCAAACGAAGTTTTTTAGGATGTGCCAATCAGGCGCATGGCTTTGCTGCTTGTGGTGCAATAGATAAAGAGCGTTTGAAGGGAAATATTGTTGGGAATATTGGCATTATCACGGCATATAACGATATACTTTCAGCGCATCAACCTTTTGAAAAATTTCCTCACTTAATTAAAGAGTCGGCCCGTATGGTTGGTGGTGTTGCACAGGTTGCAGGTGGTGTTCCCGCGATGTGCGATGGTGTTACGCAGGGAAATGCGGGGATGGAGCTTTCCCTTTTTTCGCGTGAAGTAATTGCAATGGCGACAGCTATAAGCTTATCACACGATGTCTTTGATGCAGCATTGTATCTTGGGGTGTGTGATAAAATTGTACCAGGTTTATTGATTGGTGCACTAACATTTGGTCATTTACCAGGAATTTTTATAGCAGCTGGTCCCATGACGAGTGGTCAAGGTAATGATGAAAAAGCGAAGATACGTCAACTTTACGCGGAAAATAAAATAGATCGCCAAACACTTCTAGCATCAGAAGCACGTTCTTATCATGGGCCAGGAACATGTACATTTTATGGAACAGCTAACTCTAATCAGGTGATACTGGAGATGATGGGGCTTCATATGCCTGGAGCTTCTTTTATTAATGCTAATACACCGTTGCGTGATGCTTTAACAAAAGAAGCTACGAAACGTGTACTTGAAATGACAGATCTTGGTGATCATTATAGTCCACTTGGTATGATCATTGATGAGCGTTCTTTTGTGAATGCCATTGTAGGATTAAATGCAACAGGAGGTTCTACCAATCATGCGATTCATTTGATTGCTATGGCTGCTGTTTGCGGTATTAAATTGACATGGCATGATATTGCAGAAATTTCATCCGTTGTGCCTCTTTTAGCGCGCATTTATCCTAACGGTTTAGCAGATATTAACCATTTTTATGCTGCGGGGGGAATGGGATTTATTATTCGCGAGCTTATCGAGGCAGGCTTGGTCCATGAAGATGTTTCTACGGTTTTTGGTAAAGATCTCAATGCTTATGCAATTGAAGCAAAGCTTTCTGCTGATGGTCATGTGGTGCGTGAAGCGGCTCTTAAGGAAAGTGGTGATCATAAGGTGTTAGCAGGGTGGAGAAAGCCATTTCAGTCTGATGGTGGTCTTCGTGTTTTATCAGGAGATTTGGGAACAGCTATTATAAAAGTTTCCTCTGTTAAACCAGAGTATTGGCAGATTAAAGCACCAGTCTTTGTTTTTAATGATCAAGAGGAACTACAAAAATCTTTTAAATCTGGAGTGTTGCATAATAAAGACTTTATCGCTGTTATTCGCTATCAAGGACCAAAAGCCAATGGTATGCCAGAGCTTCATAAATTAACGACCATTTTAGGCGTTTTACAAGATCGCGGTCAAAAGGTAGCATTGATAACCGATGGGCGTATGTCAGGAGCATCAGGAAAAATTCCTGCTGCCCTCCATGTGACACCAGAAGCAGTGGATAATGGCCCCATTGCACGTTTGCAGGATGGTGATATTGTTTTTCTTGATGCTCATGAGGGTAAATTAACTCTTTTGGAGGATTTAGCAAAATTTAACGCGCGACAAATCATACCTCCAGATCTTTCAAAAAACGAACATGGTGTTGGACGCGAACTTTTTCATGTTTTTCGTCAATCCGTTAATCGTGCAGATCAAGGGGCATCTGTTTTTATGACATGAAAAATGCAAAAATAATAAGCTGAATCATATACAAGGAAACCATATACAAGGAATTGTTACAATTCTTAGAATTTTGGTATAGGCAGATTGTGTGATCGCGCAGCAGCTTTGAGTGTATTAACCATAAGCATGGCAATTGTCATTGGTCCAACGCCTCCTGGAACAGGGGTGATCGCAGCAGCTTTTTCTTTTACGTTTTCAAAATCGACATCACCAACAAGACGTGTTTTCCCTATACCTTTTTCTGGTGCAGCAACGCGGTTAATACCGACATCAATAACAATTGCACCATCTTTTATCCAGTCTTTTTTAATCATTTGTGGGCGGCCTACAGCTGCTACTAGAATATCAGCGCTTCGACACACATCATCAAGGTCACGGGTACGACTATGGGCAATTGTCACAGTGGCATTGGCTGCTGTTAAAAGGGCAGCCATAGGTTTTCCAACAATATTAGAGCGTCCAACAACGACAGCATCAAGTCCAGATAAATCTTGCCCACAATGTTGTTCAATCATCATCATGGCACCAGCTGGAGTGCAGGGAATAATTGCATCTTCAAGTGCATTTGCCGCGAGTTTTCCTACATTAATATAATGAAAACCATCAACATCTTTTTGGAAAGCAACGGCTTGTGTTATGCGATTTGTATTCATATGAGCAGGGAGAGGCAGCTGTACCAAAATACCATGAATTTTAGGATCAGAATTTAATGTTGCAATAAGTTGAAGGAGTTCTTTTTCTTGTGTTTCTTTGGAAACGGCATGTTTGATTGAAAGAAACCCACATTCTTCGGCTTTTTTATTTTTTGAGGCGACATATACTTGACTTGCAGGATCATCTCCAACGATAATAACAGCGATACTAGGTTGTATATTATAGTGATGGCGGAGCTTTGCTGTTTCGGCCTTAACTTTCACAATAATCTCTTCAGCAAGTTTTTTTCCGTCGATAATATTATTCATTCAGAGATCCTTTCGGTAAGGCTGTTTGTTTTTTTTTGTAAAGCATTTTCTAATAATACGATAGAGTTTTATAGCAATATTCATATGAGAACAGTAAGAATGGTTTTATAATGTTGTGGATTTATAGTTTTGAAGACTTTTAAATAATTGCTTTATAAAGAAGCAGCAACATTGCTGTTTGAATAAATTTTGGATAAAGAACAAAAATAATGAAGATACAAAGTGGATATAGTGAATTATAGGGTTATAAAAACTTTTTATGATCATTTAAGTTTGTTTTTAATCTGTTATAGGGGGATAAGTATAGAGGGATATTGTGCGCATCAGAATAATAAAACTTTTGAGCGGAATTTTTATTACAATTATCTTTTTATTGGGAGTGGGGATTCTCGTTTTACCTTATCTTATCTCTACAGATGCGATTCGTATTCGTTTAGCGCAGGATTTGAGTGCATGGACGGGTTACAATGTGCAATTGCGTGATCCACCGCGATTACATCTTTTTCCTTATCCTAAAGCATTTCTTTCTGGCGTTACTTTAACATCAAAAATGGATGATGTTGCGCCATTAATGGAAGCTGAATCAATAGAAGTTGATCTTTCTGTCGTCGATCTTCTTTGGGGACATATTTCTTTTTCAGAGACGCGGATTATGCGTCCTCAATTTGTTATGGAAAAGCCTGTTAAAACAATAGCAGATTTTTTTGATCGGTTTTCTCGCTCACAAGGTGCATTAGGGTTGGCAATACGTAATACGCGTGAAATATTAAAACATAATCCTGAACATCCAGAGATAGAGCAACTTTTAAAACAACCTTTTGGGCGGATTGTCATTAAAAATGGTGTTCTTGTGTATCACGATAGTTTTTCAGGAGCAGCAGAAAAAATAACAGGATTAAATGCAACTTTAGATTGTCCGAAATCAACTCAGGAAGTACGGTTACGCGCAGATGCGCGTTGGCGTGGAGAATTTACAAAGTTATCAATTGATGCTTCTCAAGCATTGTTGCTTCTTGCAGGAGGCAAAAGTCATATTAGGGCAAGTCTCAATTCTGTACGTGGGGGAATAACTTTTACAGGAAAGGCTCGGTTATCTGAATATTATATTTTTGACGGAAAAGTATCGATGCGTTCTCCTGGATGGAATCAGACATTGTCTTGGGTTGGTGGAAATCAGTTTTGGGGACATAAATTAAAAATACCCATTGTATGGGAATCTCATTTTTTAGCGCAGCCAATGCATATCCAAATGAACAATGTTACATTTACGATGGGAAAAGCCAATGCGCGAGGAGCTTTAAAACTCGATTTTCAAGATTATGTACCAAATGTCATGGGCTCTTTAGCTTTTGATAACCTAGACCTTAGCCTCTTGAGTTCAATATTTTTTTCAGGCAAAAAGAAAAATGCCTGCTTTGACATGAGAACTTTTGATCGTATTGGCGTGGATATACGACTTTCTGCGCCACAAGCTAAAATAGGAAATATTTCACTCACAAATTTAGCTGCTGCAATACAAATAAGAGATGGGCATGGTATTTTTGATCTTGGACATGCTAATATTTTTGGTGGATCCGTGCAAAGTAATATTGAAGTTACGTCAGCTGGACAGAGAGTGCGTATTGGAGGAAATATTTCAGGCGCTTCTATTGATATGCAGGAGACTTTAGAAACCTTGGGATTTATTCCATTTATACAAAGCAAAACGAATTTTACTGCAACGGTACGAACACTTGCTGATTCTTGGCCAGAAATTTTCACGAAAATGCAGGGTGAATTAACACTGAAGATGTCTTCTGGTCGGCTATTAGGGTATGATCTGAATGAATTACAAACAAGACTTTCAAATAAACAACAATTTCTTTTAATGAATAATGAGACTTTTTCAACAACATTTGATCACTGGGATATTCAGACAAGCTTTTCAGAAGGTATGATGAAGGTGACAGAGTCATTAATGCGTACAGCAGACTTGAGCTTATCCATTCAAGGAACCATTGCAGCTGCTATGGCGCAAGGGAAGCAAAATGAACTGATATTACAGGCACAACTAGACAAAAACTATAGATCAGAAACTTTATGTAAAGACGTCCAATGTCTTGCTGATAGCCTTGCATGGCCTTTTACATTTTCTCTAAGCTCTAAAGGACAAAATCATGGTAATTTTTGGGTTACAAAAGACATTGACGCAGATTGAGTATCTGTTTTTCATCTGTATGATATTTTATCCTATAATGGTAATTCGTTTTTTTGCAACTTAAAATTGTCTTTTAAATTTAAATCAGAACTCCCATTATCGAAAGATTCTCTCATTTTAAGTCCGTTCGTCGTGAAGCAGTAAAAACCGTCCTCTCCGTCATAATAAGTGTGGTTGATATAGATAAATGACTGAAGAGAAGAATAAAAATCCTTCTTATGGAATCTCTCAAATACAAGAGATTCATAATATTGATGCAAATCTTAGAAAAGTTGCTAAAAAACATTAAAATTTTAAGGAGGATGTTGGCCAGTGCTTATTGAATCGCAGAAGAAATACCATAGCCATCTTTGGTAATTGTATGCTTCCCGTCTGCTCCAACAGAACCAATTCCCACTGTAATCAAAATAAAGGCTAAGAGGGTTGTAATCGTAATAATTGTAGCTTTTTTAGCAGACATATTTTTCCTCCACGGATACATCAATGACTGAATGCAAAGATGAATGGTGCATTATTTAAACTTTTATGAAAGCAGAATCACTTAAGGATCTATAAGTTCCTATTATTATCTCATAAAGCTAAAAAAACTCTATAATTCTTTAATATATTATAGTTCTATAGATATAATTTTTTCTTTTTGCTATATATTTTTCTTCATTTTCTCGATGACGATAGTGAGCTTTGGCAAAATTTTTATGCGCATAAATTATAAACTTAAAAGATTATTTATCAGACAGACATTGGCTTTGAATGAAGAAATAAAGATAGAGGGGGCACAAGCTTCTTATCTTGTGCATGTTTTGCGTATGAAAGAAGGAGCAGAAATTTTACTTTTTAATGGACAGGATGGTGAGTGGCTTGCTAAACTTATTGCTGTTAAGAAAAAATTTGTTGTGGTTCAGCTTATCCATCAAGAAAGATTACAAACGACGCATTCCAATCTTATTTATTGCTTTTCTCCACTCAAAAACGCGCGGTTGGATTATATGGTGCAGAAAGCTGTTGAAATGGGGGTGTCGATTTTGCAGCCTGTTATGACGCATCATACGCAGGTTACGCGTATCAATATGGCGCGTATGGAAGCCAATGTTATTGAAGCTTCTGAACAGTGTGGAATTTTATCTCTTCCTGAATGCGTCTCTGCTCTATCATTAGCAGAACTTTTAGCACGGTGGGATAAGACACAGCCTTTATTCTTTTGTGATGAAGAGCATAAATCGCATAATCCATTAGCTTCTTTTAAAAAGCGTGACGTTACAACACCTGGTATTCTTATTGGACCGGAAGGTGGCTTTAGTGAAGAAGAGCGGAGCTTTTTAAAAAAACATCCTTTTGTGGTTCCAATATCATTAGGTCCGCGTATTTTACGCGCTGACACTGCCGCTGTTGCTGCTTTGGCTCTTCTTAATGCTACCGTGGGGGATTGGGCAATGGATTGAGAAATCTGTAAAATCATTCTAAACAATTCATTTAAGATGATGATACCAATTATAGGATACGATGAGTTATGGCGCTTGATATAACTGATGAAAGTGAAATTTATAACTTAGATTCTTTGGTTAGCTATTTCCAAGGGGGGTATAAAGCAGAAGATGATTGGCGCATTGGTACAGAACATGAAAAATTTCCGTTTTATAGAGATGGTTTTCACCCTGTTCCTTATGAAGGAGAGAGGGGAATCCGAGCGCTTTTAGAGAGGATGCAAAGCGCCTTAGGATGGAAACCTATTTTAGATGAAGAGAATATTATTGGGCTCGTAGGATCCGTTGATCAGGGAGCCATTTCTTTGGAACCTGGGGGACAATTTGAATTATCTGGTGCACCATTAAAATCAGTAGGCCATACATATTACGAGTTGATGGAGCATTTAACTCTTCTCAAAAAAATTGCAGAACCATTGGGTATAGGTTTTCTAGGTCTTGGAGCTAGTCCAAAGTGGACTTTAGCTGAAACGCCGCGAATGCCTAAATCACGTTATCAGATTATGACTGATTATATGCCTAAAGTGGGGTATAATGGTCTTAATATGATGTATCGCACATCAACAGTTCAGGTTAATCTTGATTTTTCATCTGAAAGTGATATGCGGCGAAAAATGCAAGTGTCCATGAAGCTACAGTCCATTGCAACAGCATTATTTGCAAGTTCACCTTTTACAGAAGGGCGCCCAAATGGCTTTTTGTCGTGGCGTTCTGAAATTTGGCGTAATACGGATAATCAGAGGACAGGCGTTCTTCCCTTTATATTTTCTGAGCGTTTTGGTTTTGTTGATTATGTTGAATGGGCCCTTGATGTTCCAATGTATTTTGTTGTGCGTGATGGTCGTTACTATGATTGTACACACATAACGTTTCGTCAGTTTATGAATGGAGCATTAAAAGGACAAGTTGCAAATTCAATTCCAAACATGGGAGATTGGATTAATCACTTATCAACGTTATTTCCTGAAGTCCGCTTAAAAAGATTTTTAGAAATGAGGGGAGCTGATTGCGGTTCTTGGAAGCGCATTTGTGCGTTGTCGGCTTTTTGGGTTGGGCTTCTTTATGATAGGGAAGCACTTAATGAGGCAGAGGCTTTGACAAAAGATTGGTGTTTTGAAGAAGTTTTAGAGTTGCGCCAACGCGTTCCTAAAGAAGGGTTAAGAACTCCTTTTCGTCAAACTATTCTTTTAGAGTTAGCACGTCAATCTCTCGCTATTGCTCGCAAAGGCTTAAAAAATCGCAAACAGTATGATACGAATGGTTTTGATGAAACAAATTTTCTTAATCCTCTAGAAGAGGTTGTTGCAATGGGACAAACAGATGCTGAAAAATTTTTGTCCCATTACTATTCTATTTGGAATGAGTCGGTAGAACCTTTATTTTTAGAATGTGCCTATTAAATTTGAAGCAAAGATACTTCCTACTTTTTTAAAAATGCATATAACCGTGGTGGTTCATTCACTCATTTGCTCTAGAGAGCATATCCTACCTTGCTTTTAACATTTCTCATAACGGAAAGGATACAATACAAAAATCTCTTGGGCAGTGTGATTTTTATACCCAATAATATCACGATATTTCCGTAATCGTAATGTTGTCCCTTTGTACTAAAGATAGTTCATAAGAGATAAAGCTTATTATCAAACATTTTTTATTCACTTGGCTCATCTACTTATGAATAGGTCTGAAAATAATATTTTTCACTTTTAAAAGGGATAAAAAAATATAATTTGCGGTTAATAGTCAATTATTATAATTCAATATACGATGCTTATATGAAAGAGCATTTTATTATACAAAAATTATGATATCAATCTTTCAGTGCGCTAAAAAGACAGTAGAAAAAATACCGATAGATCTATGTATGTATAACTCAAGCTTATTTTTATAGAAAAAAGAAATATATTATATAAATAGATAGAAATAAAGATGATAATATATAGAATGAATGTGTTAATTACATCATTAAATATTAATAAATAAAAATATTATCTTCATAGGGTTATGTGAAATTATAAGCTATTCATAGATAAGAAATAACTATTTGTATGCAAAGGGGTTATTATATTAAAATACTATTATTCTTGATAAAGATGAAAGAGATAAAGAGATTGAGCTTGTAACGAATGAGTGTTTGAATACGCATAAAAATTCAAAAAAGAACAACATTTCTATAGCAGAATAATTTTTATCAGTATGAGCGCAATTTATTATAGACGATTAATTATCTCCCATATATTGTAAATTTACTTTAAAGCTTCTTTTAATGCTTTATAACTGTACTATTCATAAAATTTATAATATTTGTAGGCTTAAAGCCTCTCATTTTAATCAT
The DNA here is from genome assembly GCF_042195095.1 of Bartonella sp. CL435QHHD. NCBI lineage: Bacteria > Pseudomonadati > Pseudomonadota > Alphaproteobacteria > Hyphomicrobiales > Bartonellaceae > Bartonella > Bartonella sp. CL435QHHD. Next base: position 35,276 of record NZ_JBHINS010000052.1, on the reverse strand, counting down.
ATACCCTCAGTCTTTTCCATTGTTTTCATTATCTAGAAATTTGTAACCGCCTTTGTTATGCTCTCACTAGGATAAGCAGCTTTAAAGTGCATCCGTAATGGCATCACGCCTCTGTAAACCAGCTGTTGTGTTTTCTTCTGTAGAATTTGTAAATAAAAGGGACTGTTTCTCATCACGATCAGTTACAGAGATTCAACGTTTTTATAAAGATACCGTGGAAAGCATTGACCTGTATCTATTGCATCTAGATTAGGCAAATTCTTAGCTATCAACACAGAAAAAACGCTTCGTGCTCCTATGCCTATAATTTGTATTACTCTATTTTCTACTACTGGCACCATAGGGAATATATGTGGTATCTGATAAACTCCATCATTGAAGATACAACTATAATAAAGCCATTGTCGTGTAAAAGGGCGATACGAACTTTGCGTGAGGCATGCCTCTTCAAATTCAAAAACCTTCCTCTTATTAGTTCTTGCTTAACATTATAACTCCAACTTATCTTTTTTGTATCTAAAATGACAAAATTATCTACAGCACGTGCACGTGTTGTTCGATCAGCATATGAATAGGTATCGTTAAAAGTTTTACTGCGCTATTATAAAAAGCAATCATATTATTTATATTTGCTGCTCAAGCTCCGCCCTTCAATGTTTCGACAACTCTTGCATTAAGACGTTTCATAAGAGGTATTTCTACTCCTTTCTCATACATTTTTATCCACATATCTGCCCTGCTTGTGACGTGCAAGCAAATGATTTTGATTGATTCAAGATAAACAGGTTTGAAATGAGAGAATCTTATGTGATTCGGGACTCTCATTTAATATGCAAACAGTAAATTATGACTATAAATCAACATGTTGTCTTTAAAAACCTTTTTATGACTATAAAAGAATTTTGAAAAATAAAAAAGCTTTCATTGAGAGCAAAGAAAGAATGTATAAAAGGTATTTTCAATAAAATAATTATACTTGAAGTGCTGATCAAAGCTATTGAGAGTGCAGTCCATAAAATGAGCAGAAGTAGCTTGTTGGTGTATTTTCTAGAAAAATCATGAATGTTCGATTGTTAATTCATCTTTTCTTGGAAAGCTCGCTTCAGTTCAAATAGCAAAAGAGAGTGGTAAGGACATTTATAGGATAAGATACGCTGGAATTATTCAGTATTAAGATGCAATGAATGTTGTTTATATTTTTCTTATTTAACTATTTTATAAGAGCATAAATTTAAAGAATAAGAAAATAATTTTATTTATTTTCTTTAAACAGTTATTAGTAGATAAAAAATTCTCTTTTAATCTATAAATTAAAAAAATAATGATTTTGTAAAAGCCTTGTAAGCTTTATAGGTTAATTTTAAATATCATGCATTGATTTTGAATTATGCAGATTATTTATGTCAACCATAATAATAGTGAGCATAGACAATGACATTTAATTTTTTCGTCAATTTATTTCTATTTGTTATTTTTTTATTATTGGTTTCTCAAAGTAAGAAAATGCAATGGAGTCTTTCACTACGTGTTATGCTATGGCTTATCCTTGGCTTGATTTTTGGAAGTGTTTTGCAGTTTATTTATGGAGAGGGTGAAAGCACTTTATTGAAATCCGTTGAATGGTTTAACATTGTCGGTGAAGGCTATATTTTATTGTTGCAAATGATTGTTATGCCACTGGTTTTTATTTCTATCGTTTCAGCAGTTGCTCATTTACATTCTGTTTATGCTGTTGGAAAGATGAGTATAATAACAATTTCAATATTGCTTTTTACAACGGCTCTTTCAGCATTGGTTGGTGTGCTTGTGGTTAATTTTTTTGGATTAACAACCGATGGTTTGGTGCATGAAGGGCAAAATGTTTCTGCTCTTCTTGAAGGTCATATTTCTAAACTTGGAGATATGAATATACCAAAGATGATTTTGTCTATGATTCCTAAAAATCCATTTGCTGAGTTGAGTGGAGCTAAACGTACGTCAATTATCAGTGTTGTTATTTTTGCGTCATTTTTAGGTGCATCGGTTCTTCTTTTAAAGAAAGATGAGCCGGAAAAAGGAGAAAAAGCGCTTTTATTTATTCAAGTGGCACAAGCTTGGATTATGCGGTTAGTCCGTATTGTGATTGCTTTGACGCCTTATGGTATTTTTGCACTTATGACGAAAGTAGGAGCAATATCGCGTATTGCAGATATTTTAAATTTACTGGTTTTTATTATTGCTTCTTATGTCGGTATTATTTTAATTTTTGGAATTCATGGTGTATTGCTTGGTATTTCTGGGATTAATCCCTTTCGTTTTTTCAAAAAGGTTTTACCAGTTTTAACATTTGCTTTTAGCAGTCGTTCAAGTGCTGCAAGTATTCCTTTGAATATTGAAGCGCAAACACAGTGGATAGGTGTACCACAATCCATTGCGAGTTTTGCAGCTTCTTTTGGGGCAACAATTGGACAAAATGGTTGTGCTGGTCTTTATCCAGCGATGCTTGCGACCATGATTGCACCCTCTATGGGTATTAATCCTCTTGATCCTACTTGGATTGCTACGCTTATTGGTGTTGTAACATTGAGTTCTATTGGTGTTGCTGGTGTGGGGGGAGGTGCTATTTTCGCTGCATTGATTGTGTTACCAATTATGGGGCTTCCTGTTACTTTGGTTGCTGTACTTATCTCTATTGAACCGCTAATTGATATGGGACGGACTGCTCTAAACGTGAGCGATTCAATGATAGCTGGAACGGTCACTAGTCAAATATTACGGACAACAGATAAAAGTATTTTAAAAAAATAATTTTAGGTTATATTTTTTTGGGCTGTAAAACATCTGTAAGAGATATTTGCGCTGAACCAGGTTGTAGGGGTTTTTGTTGGTTGGGATGAGGAGCCCAACCAGAGAGCCAGATGAAAGAAAAATGTGCACGAATACGTCCATCAGGATCACTAAATTGTTGTGCATAGATTTCAGATGCGCGGAGAAAAAAACGTTTGGATACAGGGCGTCGTGAACGATTGATGAGTGCATTTTGCATTCCCATAGCTTTAAGATCGTGCATAAGGTCAAACATTGTATTATAACGTATTGTGATATCTTCAACGTCTGCTACAGGCAGGGCAAAGCCAACACGCTGTAAAAGAGCGCCTGCATCACGAATGTCGGCAAAAGGGTAGATCCTAGGGCTTGCTCCACCATAAATTTCACTTTCAGCTTGCAGCAGGCTTTCCCGCAATTCTCTTAATGTACCAGCTCCTGCCATAACAGCAAGAAATAAGCCATCTGGTTTAAGGGTATTTTTTATCTGGCTTAGAACACCAGGGGTATCATTGGTCAATTGTAATGAAAGAAGTGAAACAATAAGGTCACAGTAACTTTGAGGTAAATCAAGAAATTCTCGATGACGTAAATAGAATTTTTTATCATGGCTTTGATAAAGCGTATCGGTTTCAATGCGTTCTATGGAACAAACTTTTCCAGATTTCATTAAAGCTTGCGCAGCAAGGTCTGTATGGCTGTGTAAATCAAGAGCTAATGTAAAGAGGCGATCAACAGTGCTAAGGCGTTTATAGAGATCTTCTGCCATGTGAGAGAGTAAAAAGTCACATCCTTTTTTTGCTTTTTGAAAGGCACGTTTTCGGAATTGTTCAATGCGGTTATGATCAAAAATTAAAGGATGCGACATATTGTGGAACACTTTCGATCTATGAAAGAATATATTTTGAAAAGGTTCATTATTTGTGCAAGCTCTGTCAAGTTTATAATATGAAAGAAAATAAATTTATAGAAGGTAAGAGTTTTTAAAGGAATTAAAATTATAAATTGAGGAAATACAAAGGAACTTTTGTTCTGAGGGAAACTTGTAAAAGCCTAAATTTATAATGTTGTATTTTCGAGAAGCGGCGTTAAATAGCGGGGATATACTAAGTAAGTTCGTTGAACGCTTGAAAACGATGCTTTATCCACCAATTTGTCCTGGATGTAAGCAAAATGTTTCTACTTATGGTACGATTTGCTCCGAATGTTGGAAAGACCTTCAATTTATCACGAAACCTTATTGTCCTGTTATGGGGACTCCTTTTGTTTGTGATATGGGGGATGGTTTTCTTAGTGGTGAAGCACTCCGTAATACTCATCCTTTTTCACGTGTTCGCTCAGTCATTGTTCATAAAGGGCTTGCACGAACTTTAGTAACGCGCTTAAAATATGGTGATCATATAGAATTGGCATCATTTATGGCCAATTGGATGATGTTTGCTGGACGCGAGGTTATTGATGATTGTGATGTTATTATTCCCATTCCATTGCATTTTCGTCGTTTTTGGGAGAGGCGTTATAATCAATCTGCTGAGCTTGCACGTTATATTGCAGCATCACAAAAAAAGCTTTTAAAACCGAGTTGGCTTGTTCGTTGTCGGCATACCCGTCCGCAGGTTAGTCTTTCTTCAAGAGAGAGAAAACTTAACGTAAAAAATGCTTTTAAGGTTTCGCATAAAGTTAAAAAATATCTCAAAGGATGTTCTGTTTTGCTGATTGATGATGTATTTACAACGGGTGCAACAGTTACAGCAGCAGCTGCTGCATTAAAAGATGCAGGTGCACGACAGGTTGATGTGCTAACATTTTCGCGTGTTCTCAAAGAAGATTCTATTTTTCCCTCTTCTTAAGAGGAATTTAAAATGAATATTATTAAAAAATATTGGAGGATAATCCTATGAAAGAGATAATAATTTATACACGCCCTAACTGTCCTTATTGTACAAAAGCACGTGATTTGCTTAATAAAAAAGGCGTAAAGTATACAGATATTGATGCTTCCACATCCCTTCGCCAAGAAATGGTACAGCGTGCAAATGGACGTAATACATTTCCACAAATTTTCATAGATGATTATCACGTTGGCGGTTGTGATGATCTTTATGCTTTAGAGGCTGAGGGAAAGCTGAATTCTTTATTACAAGGCATATAATATTTGTAAATTACATATCCTTACGACCTTTTTGCGAGAAGGAGATAGTTAACACCCATGTCTTTTGAGCGATTCCAGCTGTCGTTTAAAGGGTTATAAGTAATACCTATCTCATCAATGACAGTCAGAGCGTTTTTTGATAAGAAATTTTTAAGTTCTAGAGGTTTTAGGAATTTTTTATAATCGTGGGTTCCTTTAGGAAGCCAACGTAGAATATATTCAGCGCCTACAATAGCAAGCCCCCATGCTTTCCATGTGCGGTTGAGTGTTGAGACAAACATCAACCCTTGTGGTTTCAACATTTTTGCTGTAGCTGCTATGAAGAGATTAACGTCAGCGACATGTTCAACAACTTCCATATTAAGGATAATATCAAATTTTTCTCCTTCATTGGCAAGTACTTCTGCTGTCGTCGTGCGGTAATCAATGGAAAGGTCATTTTGAGCAGCATGGGTTTTTGCGACTTCAATATTTGTTTGTGCAGCATCAACGCCTACAACCATAGCACCAAGACGTGCCATTGGTTCAGATAACAAGCCTCCTCCACAGCCAATATCAAGAATTTTCAAATTGTGAAAGGGCGTAAGTGAAGAAGGGTCACGATTAAACTCTAAACAGATTTTTTCTCTGATGTAAGCAAGGCGTGTTGGGTTAAATTGGTGAAGAGGTCGAAATTTTCCTTGTGGATTCCACCATTCTGTAGCAATACGTGAAAAGTGATCAATTTCACTTTGATCAATAGTTGTTTGTGTTTCATCGATCATGTTGCCTTCCTTTTATTTTTAATGATCAGGTCAAGTAGATTTTATACAAAGTCAAGAGAAATTAATATAATCATAATGAAACTTGCACAAATGATAGATATTCGCTATGTCGAGAAAATGGTTAGTTGATACAGCATCTAATTCTCATTACTGTTTGAGATAAGAGATGTAAAGGTAAGAGTGTTATTAATGGCGCGCATTGTCATGAAATTTGGTGGAACATCTGTAGCAAACATTGAATGTATTCATAATGTTGCACGGCATGTCAAAAGAGAGGTTGATGCAGGTAATGAGGTTGCCGTTGTCGTATCTGCGATGGCTGGTAAAACAAATGAACTTGTTCAGTGGACGAGTGATGCTTCCTCCATGCATAGAGATGCTCGTGAATATGATGTTGTGGTTGCTTCTGGTGAACAGGTTACTTCAGGATTGTTGGCTTTGACACTTCAAGAAATGGGGGTGAATGCACGTTCATGGCTTGGTTGGCAAATTCCTATTCATACAGACAATGCGCATGGCCGTGCACGTATTACTAATATTGATGGATCTTTTTTAATCGAGTGTTTTCAGGAAGGTCAGGTTGCCGTTATTGCTGGTTTTCAGGGGTTAGCTCCGGATAACCGGATTTCTACCTTAGGGCGTGGGGGATCAGATACAAGTGCTGTTGCTATAGCCGCTGCTGTACAAGCTGATCGCTGTGATATTTATACGGATGTGGATGGTGTTTATACAACGGATCCACGTATAGAACCGAAAGCGCGTCGTTTACCAAAAGTAGCTTTTGAAGAAATGCTAGAAATGGCTTCTCTTGGTGCAAAGGTTTTACAGGTTCGTTCTGTTGAATTAGCAATGGTTCATAAGGTTCGTACCTTTGTGCGTTCAAGTTTTGAGGATCCTGATGCGTTAGGCATGGAGGATTCAATGAGTTCTTCTGGAACACTTATTTGCGATGAGGATGAAATTGTGGAACAACAAAATGTTACTGGTATTGCTTTTGCCAAAGATGAAGCACAAATTTCCCTTCGTCGGCTTGCCGATCGTCCAGGGATTTCGGCAGCAATTTTTGGTCCCTTGGCTGAAGAACGCATTAATGTTGATATGATTGTGCAAAATATTTCTGAAGATGGCTCAAAAACTGATATGACTTTTACTGTACCATCATCAGATGTAGAAAAAGCCGTTACACTTCTTGAGAAGAATCGCAAAGAAATTGGATTTGATGTTCTCCAATTTGAAGGCGATCTCGCCAAGGTATCTGTGATTGGTATTGGAATGCGTAGCCATGCAGGTGTTGCCGCTACAGCATTTAAGGCTTTGGCTGAAAAGGGTATTAACATTCAAGCAATTACGACTTCAGAAATTAAAATTTCTATTTTGATTGATAGTGCTTACACTGAACTTGCGGTTAGAACATTACATGCTGTTTATGCTCTTGATAAGGGATAAGTATTTTTTAGTTTCAATAAAGTTTCAATAACATAAAGCTTTAATATATGTTAATAATTTTTGTTAAGAACAATTTATATTTTTAACTTAAATAGAATATTTAATACAGCAAAACTCTCTCATTTTAAACTTGTTCATGATGAATTTAAAAATGGTCACTTATACATTACAAGAGAAAGATGTTTGGGTAAAAAACTGTTTAAGAAGGGATAAAAAATATGCCGTCTATAAACGTTTTAGAGCCTATAGAGAGGGATGGAGAAGTCTTTACGATAAGCCTTAATGGAATAAGGAGCAGTGCACAGTGTTTATTCAAAAGATGCATGTTGCATGAGGGACAGCCCCGTCAATACAGATTTAATATTATAAATCTTAGAGAAATTAGAGCTCATTAGATTAGTGATGGAATTACCAAAAGTAAAATTGATGATGTATTTTCTATAGATGTTTAGTTTATCTTCAAATGATTGTTTATGACTTTATGTGTATCTTGAAAAGTTAATTTTTTCCATATTATGAGGCAATAAAAAAATCTATCTCTATAGACAATATTTATGTTTACGCTATACGTTATAAAATTACTATATCTTATGCGTTTATAGCTTCTTCAGAAGTACTTTTCATAAAATTATGTAACTATAGATCAAAATTAATGATAATGTTACAAGTGTGTTGCTTTTATTAATTAAATTTTTTTCATGTCTATTTCTCTTTTTTGAATTATAATTAAGATTTTCAAAGTTTTTGATACCTCCATATGTTCTTTAGGTTAACTTTCTTCCTTTAACTACTCTATTATAAGTATTTTCTGTGTCATACTGCCAACCACGCATGAAATACATTCTTCCGTTTTTTCAGTATATCGTGCTAGTTTCTTTATCGTGTTTACATATTTTGCAAATGGTGGTCTTTGTAAGCAAAACTCTTCTTGTGAGAAATATAGCCATATTATTTTACTCTTTTTGTATTTTATGTGGCGTTGTATAAATTCGAAAGTCTCGGAAATAGTGCTTTTTAAATTATCTGTGAAGAGTATTTTATGGTATCAAGAAATATAGAGCGAGCTCTTTAAACAAAAAGAAAATAAATATCAAATAAGAGCGGGAAAAGGGGAGAACAACGATATACATGCTCTATTTTTCCACCAATCATATGTTTTAGAATAGTCTAAATGACTAGGGTTTTCTTTTTTCCCGCGAGTTAATTACGTAAACTAGAGTGCTTCCTATGGAAGTATGCTTCAAGTTTAATTCTTTCATGGAGTGAGACAAGTGATGTGTCTATGATAAAAAACGGGAATATTTTTATCCAAAAATAATGTGCTTTTAAGAAGATAAAAATTAAAGTTGTTTAGAATACCGGCAATAAAATCAATAACGAGGAGGGTGGTTTATTGGGAAAAATAAGCCATGGAATTACTTAACTGATTATTGAACTTTGCTTATTCTTATCTTTTTCTTATTATTAAACATAAGATATTGATTTATAATAATTAAATTCTTCTTTATAGTGAATCATAGTCCCAATAAAAAATAGCTTTTCTGAAACCACGAAGCCTTTATTGAAATAATTAAAACCATTTCTGTGTATATCATGAGTGGAGCTGGTACATGAGTAAAAGATTATTGAAGAAAGGAATAAAAATATCTCTTATGATTCCTCTCGAGTGTCAAAGGTTGTTGCAACATTAGAGGCTAGTAAATAGTATGATGACGTTAGTTTTCTCCTTCATAAGTGTAAAGATGAGGCGAGACAACGGATTTTACATTAAATATCGTCCGAATCGAACAAATGGGCAAAATTACTTTTTAGAATTTCTGCATAAAAATGTATTTTCAGTTAGTTTATTAGGAACTATGAGAAATTCCTTTATTGCGCTTAATATAAATAAATCCATATCCCAGACCGATAAGGGCAGATAAACCAGAGCCACAAAGAACTCCAATTTTTGCCGCATCAAGCAGAATAATATCTTTAAAAGCGAGCATTGAAACAAAGATAGACATTGTAAAGCCAATTCCTGCTAAAAAACCAATGAGTAAAACACCTGTCCAGGTCATATGAGGGGGTAGGCGGCATAGTCCTGATTTTACAGCTATATAACTGGCAGTGATAATACCAAGAGGCTTACCGATGAAAAGACCAATGACAACACCCAGAACAATCAAGAATGATTTGTCAGAAGAAAGATCAAAGTTTGCAAAACTTACTCCTGCATTTGCGAAGGCAAAAACTGGCATGATAACGTATGCAACCCATGGATGCAATGCTTTTTGAACACGAGTTACTGGGGCAATCATGGCCCGTTGTCCTTTGCGCATCTTTTTTAATGCTGTTGAAATATGATGCAGATCTGTTTTTGTATTTTTTTCTTGAAGAATTTGCATAGCGTTACTGAGCATGGTGAGTGGCGCTACAAGAGTACGGGTAGGAAGAACGGGAGTCATCATCCCTAAGATTACGCCAGCAAGCGATGGGTGAACGCCTGTTGCCATTAAACCCCACCAAATGATTGCACCAGGTAAAATGTAAAGCCATGCTGATGCAAGCCCAATCCACTGAAAAAATAGTACCAAAGCAATACCCGCTCCTGCAATCATTAAACCGCTAGGATCAATGTTTGTTGAGTAGAAAAAAGCAATAATAAGAACAGCGATAATATCGTCAATAATCGCTAATGATAGAAGAATAATATGAAGATTAGAAGGGATTTTTTTTCCGAGAAGAGCTAGAATACCTAGAGCAAAGGCAATATCTGTTGCTGTTGGCACAGCCCAACCGCGCATATGTCCCTCGTTAAAATTGAAGATAAAGTAAATAATTGCAGGAACACAAACGCCCCCTATTGCAGCAACAATTGGTAAGATTGCTTGTTTAAAATCGGCAAGAGCACCTTCATGAATTTCTCGTCGAATTTCCATTCCTGCGACGAGAAAGAAAATAGTCATAAGGGCATCATTAACCCAGAAATGTAAATCCCATGAAAGAGTGAAATGACCCAAATTAAAGCCAAGAGGTGTATGCCAAAAAGATTCATAGAAAGCAGCATATTTAGAATTGGCAAAAATAAGTGCAGAAGCAGCAGCTAATAAAAGAACAACACCACTAAGAGCTTCAATATGGAGAAAACGCTCGATAGCAGAAAGCGCTTGATTGGTGACACGAGAAGCGCGATTAGGCAGGCGATTTGAAGATAAACCAGACATGAACAACTCCAAGCATCGACAATTTTAGATTCTATATTCTCTGTATAAATAACTCTGTATGATACCTTCTGTATCATATAAAAGAAAAAAGAGGAATAAAGTTCTTAATTTATAGACAAGATCATCATGTTTAAAGCACAAAATGTTTAAGGCGATGCTTCATTTTTAATAGTAAGATGTACTTTGCTTAAAGCCTTGGATAGATCATTTTGTAGAGCAGATTCGAGATCAACTATTGCGAGACCTTTATTATCTTTTGCTTTAATTTTCACGATCAATGTTTGTGGATTTTTAGCAAATTCTCCTAAGGATTTTGAAATTTTTTCTGCTTCGTCATGATTTTTTAGCAGAATTTTTGGGGTCTGCGTCATCATTAGATAGAAATCGTCATAAAGTTCCTTTTTAAGATCATGTTGGCTGTCATTAAGATTTTGCGCAAGATAAGAAAAAAGCTTATCAATGAAACCTGCATCAGTATATTGTATATCAATTTCATTAATGCCAAGATCTTGAGACGCAGCAATCATTATATTTTTCTGACCAGAAAAAAGCTTTTCATCAACATCAATAACCTTAGCCGATATATCTCCAGATCCAACGTCTTTCATATTGAAAGACATTGTATCAAGAAAGAGCATACGTTTTTTTTCATCGTAAGAAATATCAATTTTTCCTGAAACATTAAAGCGCTCAAAGTTCAGATTTTTGAAAAACTCTAAGTCTTTTTCATTCATTTTTTTAGGTAGAATGGAAAGGTTGTTGAGAGAAAGAAAAAGCTTTTTAGGGATAGGTTGTTTCCACAAACTTGGTTTGAATTGGAATGATTCGAGCGTTGCTTTCAACTGCGGTATATCAACGGTGATATTATCAACTTTGGCATCCGCTGAGGTAATGGCGAGCAGTATGTTTAGAAGAAGGCCATTTTGTGCAACTTTTTCAGCGATTTTATTATTCTCTTTTCTTGCATTAAGATAAGCTTTGATTAATTTTTCAGGAGTTTGTTCAAGCGGTTTCATCTTTAAACCAGATGTTTTAAACTGCCCAAGGAAGAAAGAGCTATTTTTTTCTGCTTCTTCAAAAATATCAACACTTATATTATTCAGAGAAATGGGGCCAGTAACGGTTTTACCTTGATTGAGAGCATTGTTTTTTCCAAAAATGATAGAATAGGCATAGTTGATGTCGATATCATGGGCTTTTATTGTATCACTTTTAGCCATAAGTTGCATCTGTTTGGCACCATTTGCTACGACCGTTTTAAGATCCATATTTTTGATACTAACTGAACGGATATGGTTATTTCTAAAATCAGAAAGCTGGAAATTCTTGATTTCAACCGTTTCTGTTTGGTTATTTTTATTTTCTATAGAAAGTTGTATATTGGGAGCAATAATTGAGGAAAGCTCAATACGCATCATTGATTGTAAAAGACGTGATGTTATCGTTCTATCTTTTTCTTTTAGGGATACACTCCGAAGAGAAATTTGGGGAATTTGCACATGAATATTATTATGCTTTAAATCAACATTATAAAATGTAAAAGTTCCGGGAATAAAGGAAAGAGGAGGACGGGCAGAAATGGCACCAATTTTAAGTGATGTACCAGCTGGAACGGGTAATGTCACATTCTTCAAGTTGACTTTACCTAGAATGCTTACTTCAGATGTTTCGGCTTTTATGGCACGACGGGCTATTTCTTGTCTTACAAAACTGTCAAGATAGGGTTTTGCGATATAAAATCCACCAACAATTATAATTGCCAAGATAGCAACAAATCCAATAATGCAAGTGAGCCAATATCTGAGGTTACTTTGATACCCACTATTAAGATTGACCATTCTTTCTTCTTTCATTTTTATCACTCTGTGAATTGAGAGTGAAGATAAATTCTTTTAAGCAACGACAAAGGTTTAAATATAGCGTGTACCAGTTTCAACAATTATCTACGCTCTATATTAGAGTTATTCTCATCTTTTTTGCAATATAGCTTTATCAACTTTTATCAATTTTCTTTGGGTTCAGCACTTTATAGAAAAGCACGCATAATAAGGAGAGGTGAGTTTATGCGCATCATAATTTTTTATCACTTTAAAATTATCCTAAAATATTCCGATGTCTGCTTTTATCTTGCTGCTGTTTATAGGAATATTTAAAACATAAAAGATATGTTTTTGTTCATTAATTTAATGGGGAGAAGTGAGTGTTATGACAGAAAATCAAATAATGGCCTTTTCGATCATTGGTCTCATGATGGTTGTTTTTATTTGGGATCGATTTCGTTATGATCTTGTTGCTATTTGTACATTATTAATAGCTTGTGCCCTTGGTCTTGTTAGCCCGAAGGAAGCGTTTAGCGGTTTTAGTAATGATATCGTTATTATCGTGGGGAGTGTGTTTGTTGTCAGTACTGCTGTATCTCGCTCTGGTATAATGGAATTTATTATTCAACGGATATGGCCAGATGTGAAATCGGTGCGTCTTCAATTAGCTTTTTTGGTTCTTTCTGTTGTCGTATTATCAATGTTTGTTAAAAACATTGGTGCTTTGGCGATTATGCTTCCGATAGCTTTTCAGTTTGCACGTCGTTCTCAGGTTTCTCCTTCTGTCTTTTTGATGCCCATGGCCTTTGGTTCTTTGTTGGGAGGGCTTATGACACAGATAGGAACATCTCCTAATGTTGTTATTTCAGCGATGCAAGAGCGTTTAGCAGGAACACCTTTTACTATGTTTGATTTTACACCAGTTGGTGCGGTTATTGCGACGGCTGGTGTTGTATATTTGGTCTGTTTTTATTGGCTTTTGCCTGTGCGTGTGCGTTCAGGTGTATCATTTGATGATGCCATTGATATCCGTAATTATGTTGCAGAAGCGCATATTCCAATAAATTCACCGATTGTGGGGAAAAATATTGTTGATTTGGTTAAGCCATCAAGTGGTGATGTTATGGTAATTCAAATTATCAGAAACAAAGTATCTATTTCACCATTACCAGATTTTGTTTTGTCTGAAAATGATATTATTTTGCTGGAAGGGTCACATACAGGGTTAGATAGCGTGATGAACTCTGCTCGTTTAGAGTTTTCTAAGGGGCGAACTATTGCTGCAGGTGATAAGGACAGTGACATTGATATTATTGAAGCAGTCATTACCCATAATTCACCTCTTATTGGTATTAGTGCGAAAGAGTTTTCCCTATTTGATCGCTATAATGTAAATTTACTTGCGTTAAGTCGTCAACATGAAAGGGTGCGGGGAAGACTTGATGATATTATTTTCCATCTTGGAGATGTGATTGTTTTGCAAGGACAGGATGCAATTATTCCCAATTTATTAAGAGAATTGAAATGCTTGCCCCTAGCAAAACGAAATATTGTGTTTGGAAATTTACGACATGGTTTCATCTCTTTAGCTGTTTTATTTATAGCAATTATTTTTACAGCTTTTCATATTGTTCCAGTTGCTTTTTCTTTCTTTTCTGCTGCTGCAGCAATGGTGATCTTTCGTGTTTTGCCCGCGCGTGATCTGTATCAGGCATTAGATGGTCCAATACTCGTACTATTAGCGGCTCTTATTCCAGTGAGTGAAGCGTTAGAGAAAACAGGATGTACGGATCTCATTGGTCAATGGCTGAGCCAATTGGCAATATTTTTCCCGCCATCTGGTGCTTTAGCGCTTATGTTGGTGACAGCTATGTTGGTTACGCCATTTTTGAATAATGCAGCAACAGTGATGATGGTAGCACCAATTGCGTCAAGTTTTGCTCATTCCCTTCATTATAAGCCTGAAGCTTTTTTGATGGCTGTTGCAATTGGTGCGGGATGTGAGTTTCTTACACCTATTGGACATCAAAGTAATATGCTCGTGATGGCGCCAGGAGGATATCGTTTTAGTGATTATCCACGTTTGGGTGCTCCATTGGCGGTGTTGATCGTTATTATTGCTGTTCCAATGCTTATGTGGGTTTGGCCCTTACAATAGGATATTTTTAGAAACTTTAAGGATCAATTACAAAAGGTTGTTAATCGTATGAAGATAAGTTGAAGGGATACACTTTATATAAAGAGCTTTAACTGAAGATTTGGAATTATACCACACTTTAATCATGGCGCTTCGGTATTTTTGATACAGATAAAAATTTATTTATTGGGTTTTAAGGGACTTTCATGGAAATTTACCTTTTTTCAAGAAGTGGTTTTTCTATTATAATTCTATAATCCAATACAACCAACGATTGCGGTTGAAGACTTTAAAAGATTATCTCTCTATATAATGGGGAGAAAATCTGCTTGAGATGATAGGCAATCATGATAAATATTAAGGCAGTGAATTTTTCATAAGACTCAATATATGTAAAAGCTGTAATATGTACAAACAGGGTGCTTATATCATTTTCGATTAAGACTGTTGCAAAAATCCGATTGAATTGGCTACATGTTGATTTAAAATAAATAAACGAGCAATTTAAAGATTTTTAGTTAATTAGGACTACCATCTTTATCCATTTATGCGTAAAAGCACAGATAAAGTAACTTTTTTCAAGGTATGATATATGTCGTATGATAGTTTTATTGCTGAAGTGAATGCAGAATTTCGTCAGGAAAAGGCGCTTGCTTTTTGGAGACGGTATGGTTTTTCAATTATTGGAGCAGTTATTCTTTTTATATTCATGATAGTTGCTTATCAAGTTTATCATCATACGCAAATAAAGAAAGCTGGTTATATTGGTGATGCATTTGTAAAGAGTCTTAATCTTGCGAATACACGTGATTTTGATAAAGCGATAAAGCAATTAGAAACTGTTAAAACCTCTCATTTTGGGGGGTATCCTTTTCTTGCTCGTTTACGTGAGGCTTCTTTACTCATGGAGAAAGGTGATATTATTAAGTCAGTGGAGATCTTTGATTCTATTGCAGCGGATGAGAAAGCACCGCAGATTTTGCAGAAAGTTGCAAAAATTCGGGCGGCTTATATTCTGGTTGATACAGGGACATTAGCTGATGTTGAAAAGCGCATCAAAGATATGGCAAGTGATACCGATCCTATGCGTATGTCTGCAAGAGAAGCTTTAGGCTTAGCTGCCTATAAGGCGGATAAAATGGATGAGGCGGTTTATTATTTTAAAAAAAATTCTGAAGAAGGTGCTTTGGGTTCAAAAATAACAGATCGGGCTCGAATGATGCTTGAGCTTATACAAGCTGAGGGCAAGGCAAATAAGGAATAAATCGATGAGCCTTACCATTGCTATCATTGGTCGTCCCAATGTTGGGAAGTCGACACTATTTAATCGTTTGGTTGGGCAAAAATTGGCTTTGGTTGATGATAAGCCTGGTGTAACACGTGATCGGCGTATTCATGCGGCAAAACTTCAAGATCTACGTTTTGATGTGATTGATACGGCTGGGCTGGAAGAAGCAGGTGATCATACACTCGAGGGGCGTATGCGTTCTCATACAAAAGTTGCAATTGATGAAGCGGATCTTATTTTATTTGTATTTGATGCAAAGAGCGGAATAACACCAAGTGATTTAAATTTTTCTTCATTGGTTCGCAAATCAGGAAAGCCAATTGTGCTTGTTGCCAATAAGTCTGAGTCAAGAGCGGCAACAGGAGGAGAGTATGAGGCGTGGTCATTAGGTTTGGGAGAGCCGTGCCCAATATCGGCTGAACATGGTTTGGGACTTAGTGATCTGCGTGATGCAATTATAGATGCTGTTGGGTCAGAGCATGCTTTTGGCAACAACAAAGAAGAAAATAGGATGATACAGCCTGCATCTGTTGGTGATGATGTAAAGGATTTGGAAGAAGAGGAGCTTATTTACGATGAAAGTAAGCCCATTAGGATTGCGATTGCGGGGCGTCCCAATACAGGAAAATCCACTCTTATTAATAGTATGTTGAAACAAGAGCGATTGTTAACAGGACCAGAAGCAGGACTCACGCGTGATTCTATTTCTGTAGATTGGGAATGGCGTGGTCGTCATATTAAACTTTTTGATACTGCAGGTTTACGTCGAAAATCGAGAATTCAAGAAAAATTAGAAAAACTATCTGTTGCAGATACTTTGCGTGCTATTCGTTTTGCAGAAGTGGTGGTCATTGTTTTTGATGCAACGATACCTTTTGAAAAGCAGGATTTACAAATTGCTGATCTTGTGATTCGTGAAGGGCGTGTTCCAGTTATTGCTTTCAATAAGTGGGACCTTATTGAAAACAGTCAGACTACATTGATTGATTTGCATGAAAAATGTGCTCGATTTCTTCCTCAAGTTCGTGGTTTGAGAGCCGTTCCTTTATCAGGACAATATGGTCAAGGGATTGATAAACTGATGGAAAATGTCATGATGATGCACCGTGTATGGAATCGTCGCATTTCGACGGCTAAATTGAACCAATGGCTTGGAACTGTTGTGGCACATCATCCACCTCCTGCGGTTTCTGGACGTCGACTTAAGGTTAAATACATCACACAGGTTAAGACACGTCCTCCTGGATTTATGATTTCTTGCTCGCGTCCCAAAAGTATGCCACAGTCGTATTTGCGTTATCTTGTCAATGGGTTACGTGAAACATTTGATATGTCTGGTATACCCGTTCGCATATCATTACGAGCCTCTGATAATCCTTTTGCGACACGTTCCAAGAAGAAATGATAACTCTTTAATTTTTTGAGTGAATGAAATCTATACTTAAGAATCTTAAAAGTAAGTTTTTTCAATGATCTTTCTTTTCATAAAATTAAAATTTTATTTGCTAAAGTTTTAATTTTATTGATGATCATTTATTTGCATGTCATGAGAAGAGTGTGATAGGGAGTATTTAAGAAAGAGTACATAATCCTCTTAATGGGTTATTTAAGTGCAAGAATAGATGCAATATGAGGGTAGGGGAATATAATTATGATGCTTGTGTGAAAAGCAGTATTAGATTATCGTTTCATAAAAATAAAGATTATGAATAAGCGCTTTTGCTTACGATAGTTTGTCTGAATAAAAAGCAAAAATACTTGCTAAATCTACCGATATTCAATTGTAAAGAGCGAAGTTCATAAAAGTGGATTAAAATTGTATAAAGTGGTATGGTAATCGTATTTAAATTTTATTGTGTTCTATTGGCTTAATCTATTTGAAATTTTAGATTTATTAATATCTTGTATTTAAAGGAACTTCTCTTAATACCCTCAAGCTCATTTCGTGATGGGGCCTGTAATGGCATATGTAAAATACTTTGCGAATAGGATTATATAGAAACCATTGATTATTATTTTCATAAAATAAAAAGTGCAAGTTTATTTGAATAAAAGGTGTAAACTAACGCTCTCATACTGTTTTTTAGCTTTCTATGTTCTCTTTCAAAACTAGGATTGATATAACATTGGGAACCGGAAAATAAGATGGTATCAGTTGACACCTTTCGTTAAGCGTAAAAATGGTTGTTCTATGAGTTTTATATTATTCACGGGAACTTTTGTTATACATTCACGGGTGCTGTCGTGAAATCGGTTTAGGTGCTCAGAATATCTTTTTAAGAAAGCATGTAAATTGAAAAATACGTTATTTCTGCAATAAAATTTATACGATAACTTGTGATAGATTTCTTTTAGTATCTTGACGAATAAATTCGGGAACAATATGATGCACACGGTTTTATGAAATGTATTCTTACGTTGCTTTTTAATTAAGGAGCCAATGATGGCGATGGGCGAGAAACCCGTTATGAGCCGTAAGGAGGCTGAAGAGGAAAAGCAAGGAGAGTGTCTTCATTCAGAGGATTTGGAATGTCGTAGTAGGAATTTAAGCGTAGCTTTAGTGCGCAAGCAAGCATTAAAGAAGCGGGAGCATAAGAATAAGCGGGAAAAATCACAAGGAAGGATGGCAGGCGCAATTAAGCTTTCCAGTGAGTTTCTGGCAAGTGTTATAGTTGGTATTGTTTTGGGGTTGGGGTTTGATAAGTTAGCAGGTTCATGGCCTTGGGGATTAGTATTTTTTCTCTTCTTTGGGTTTGCTGCTGGTGTATTGAGTATTCTTCGGTCTGTGGGGTATGTTTCCTCCAGTCAATTAGGAAAAAAAGGCGCATTGCGCCAAAAACAAGATAAAGGGGCCAATGAGAGGTCCGATAAATGAGGTTGAAGTGACAACGCACGCTCCAGATCCTATTCATCAGTTTGAGGTTTCAAGGCTGATTAAGATTTCCATAGGAAATATGGATTTATCGTTTACAAATGTATCATTGTTTACAGTCCTTACGGTTGTTGTAACTTCTATTTTTCTCTTCATTTCGTCATCGAGTCGTGGATTGGTTCCAACGCGGATGCAGTCTCTTTCGGAAATGGCATATGAATTTGTAGCATCGACTCTGCGGGAATCATCTGGTGTGCAGGGGATGCAGTTTTTTCCTTTAGTTTTTTCTCTGTTTACTTTTATTTTAGTTGCTAACTTTATTGGTCTCTTTCCTTATTTTTATACGGTTACATCTCAAATCATGATCACGTTTTCGTTAGCAATGGTGGTGATTTTGACGGTGATTGGTTATGGCTTTTATAAGCATGGGGTCAGTTTTTTGAAACTGTTCGTTCCCAGTGGAGTTCCTGTTGTGGTTTTGCCTCTGGTGACAATGATTGAGGTTATTTCTTTTCTCTCCCGTCCAATTAGTCTTTCTCTTCGTCTTTTTGCGAATATGCTTGCTGGTCATATTACGCTTAAAGTGTTTTCTGGGTTTGTTGTTTCAATGATTGGGGTAGGACTCGTAGGTGTGGGTGGTTCGGTTTTACCGCTTATTATGACTGTAGCAATTACTGCACTTGAGTTTTTGGTCGCATTCCTTCAGGCTTACGTCTTTACGGTTTTAACTTGTATGTATCTTAATGATGCAATTCATCCAGGACATTAATAAAACTGGCGGTTATTCCGTCGAATAATGCAATTTCGCTTTAAAGGAGAATAACATGGAAATGGTGCTTGCAGCAAAATATATTGGCGCTGGTCTTGCTTGCTTTGGTATGGCTGGAACAGCTTTAGGACTTGGTAATATTTTTGGTAGCTATCTTTCTGGTGCATTACGAAATCCATCAGCAGCAGATAGTCAGTTTGGACGTCTCGTCTTTGGTTTTGCTGTAACAGAAGCTTTGGGAATTTTTTCATTGCTCATTGCTTTATTACTTCTTTTTGGGGTTTGATCATCATCAAAAGGGTATATCTGTTCTTGCATGAGGAAAGATTTACCCTTTTAGCTCTTAACCAGAGAGATGCCAGAGAGATGTCAGTCAGTTATCATCGGTTATAGAGGGCTTTAATAAGCTATTTAAAGGATGAAGGAAGATGTTTGTTTCAAGCGCTTATGCACAGAACACTGAAACGTCGATAGAACATATTAAAAAGGTGGCAGAGCATGCAAATCGTGTGTTTCCGCCTTTTGATTTTGTGCATTTTGGTTCGCATTTTTTCTGGTTGGCAATTTCTTTCGGTCTTTTTTATCTTTTTATCTCTCGTGTAATTGTACCACGTATTGGTGGTGTTATTGAAACACGGCGAGATCGAATCGCATCTGATTTAGATCAGGCAATGCGCATGAAGCAGGAAGCAGACATTGTCGTTGAAACTTATGAGCGGAAATTAGCAGAAGCGCGTTTGAATGCGCAGGCTATAGCGCAGGTAGCTAGTGAAGAATTAAAAGAAAAGGCAGAGCTTGAACGGAAAGAAATTGAAGAGAGTTTAGAGAAAAAACTCGCAGATGCTGAAAAACAGATAGCAAAAATTCGGGATAAAGCGATGCAAAATGTTGGTTCTATCGCTGAAGAAGTAGCTCTTGAAATTGTGAAAAAATTGATTGACGTTGATATTAGCAAAGAGGCTGTTCGTTCAGTTGTTAAAACTGCGGATTATTGAGGAAGACAAAGATGACTGATACTTTTTGGGCATTTGTTGGGTTAGTTCTTTTTTTGGCTCTTTTAGTCTATTTCCAAATTCCACAAAGGATTATACACCATCTTGATGCGCGTGCAAAGCGTATCAAAGATGAACTGGATGAGGCTCTGCGTCTTCGTGAAGAGGCACAGGAAATATTAGCTGAATATCAACGCAAACATGCAGAAGCAGAAAAAGATGCGCAAGAAATTGTTGCAGCAGCAAAGCATGAAGTTGAATCTATTATTGCTGAGGCCCGTGCAAAAGCAGAAGAATATGTAAAAAACCGTAATAAATTGGCAGAACAAAAAATCGCTCAAGCAGAAGCGGATGCAATACGCATGGTTTCTTCATCGGCTATTGATTTGGCAATTTCTACAGCACGTACCCTTATTGCAAGGGAAATAGATTCTAACAAGGCAGATGAACTTATTAAAGAGTCTCTTGAGAAAGAATCGTTTATCAAAATGAAAACATATCTTAATTAATGATATTTGAGAGATAAAGAGACACTCTCTTTGGTTGCATAATTTTCTCAGTATTAATTAATAAAAGTCATAAAAAAGAAAAATTTATCTTCATTGTTTTTACCAGTTAATAGGCTCTTTGATTTTAAATGACAAGTTTTGAGAAGTCTGCAACCGATTGTGTAACAATGTGAGTGCGTTTGAGAAGAGCAAGACGGTTAGCACGAACATCAGGTTTTTTATCATTCACCAATACTTTTTCAAAAAATATATCAATCAATTTTCCAAGTGGCGCTAGCACACTGAGTGCAAATGATAAATTTGTTGCATTGATGGGAGCAAGAACCTTTCTTTCTACTTCACAGATTGCATGATAGAGCTGCTTTTCTTCTTTCTCGATAAAGAGCTCAGGATTAATTTCATTCGCTATTGTTGTGCTTTTTTGAAATTCATTTTCAAGAATATTGGCAGTACGTTTTACAGAGGCTACAAAGTTCATTCCATCATGGGTATTGATAAAAGCGATAAGCGATTCGACACGACGTGCAACCAATAAAAAATCATCAGAATCTTTATTTAAAACGGCTTCAAGGGCATCGTAACGAGCGCCTTCCTCTTTTAGATAGATTTTCAAACGGTCATGAAAAAAGAATAACAGATCTGATAAAATATATTCTGTTTTTTCTGGAAGCAGATTCTGCAATTGTGAATTTTCTCTTTGAGAGATTTCATGTTTATTTTTTTGTTGTAAGAAAAGATTCGTTGCTAACTGAAACAGTGGCATAAGATTGATTTTCCAATCTCGCGAAAGTACAAGCCTAATAATTCCCAATGCTGCTCGTCTTAACGCATAGGGATCTTTTGAGCCCGTTGGTTTTTCATTAATGAGCCAAAAGCCAACGAGCATGTCAATTTTGTCGGCGAGCATAACGGTTATAGCAAGTGGTTCTTGTGGAAGACGATCTGTTGGTCCTTGAGGTTTATAATGGTCTTCGATTGCTACAGCTACGTGAGGATCTTCCCCTTGAAGAAGGGCGTATTTTTTCCCCATAACACCTTGTAGTTCAGGAAATTCTCCGACAATTTCTGTTTGCAAATCAGCTTTTGCAAGGATGGCTGCACGTTTTGCTAAAAGAGGATCTGTTTGTATCAAAGGGGCAATTTCTTTTGCGAGTGTAGCAATGCGTTCTACCCTTGCACCTTGCGTACCCAATTTAGCATGAAAAGTTACATTCAAATGATCAAGTCGCGCCATTCTTTGATCGAGAGGTTTTTTTATATCAAGTTCAAATTTTTTTATAGAAGATTCCAATTGTTGAAGATCAGGCAAATCACGCTGATCAGTTTGCCAAAAATGAAGTGCATCGGAAAGACGGGCACGGACAACCTTACTATTTCCTTTCGAAATTTCTTTGCCTTCATCATTTGCAAGAATATTAGAAACGAGAATAAAATGATGAGAAAGTTTTACGTTTTCTCCTTGTTTACGGGTGACAAAACATTTTTGATTGGCTCGAATGGTCAAGCGAATAATTTCTGGAGGAATATCAAGGAATGATTTTTCAAAATCACCCATCAGGATAACAGGCCATTCAACAAGACCAGCAACTTCTTCTAGGAGAGGATTATCTTGAACCAGTTCTAAACCGTTTGCAAAGCAGAGATTTTGGGCATCAGCTAAAATAATATTCTTTCGTCTCTCGGCATCCAGAATGACTTTATGAGTTTCAAGTTGAGTAACATAATCATCAAAGCGGCGCACTTGAAATGGCTTTCCATCACTTAAGAAACGATGACCATAAGTTAAATTATTGCTTTTAAGAGAACCAATTGTAAATGGAATAACATGTGTTTCACCAATTTCTGGTCCGAAAATACAAAGAATGTTTTGTAAAGGTCGAATCCACTTCAAAGTACCACTTTGTGCTGAATCTTTTCCCCAACGCATAGATTTCGGCCACGGAAAGTTGCGGATAATATCCGGTAAAATATCGGCAATAATTTCTTCTGCTGCTCGACCTTTTTTAACAATTTTAGCAATATAAAAATGACCTTTTTTATCATCATGTCCAATATGCGCTTCAGAAATATCGTTTAATCCTGTTGCACGTAGAAAACCATCAATTACATGCTGTGGTGATTTTATACTGGGACCTTTGCGTTCTTCATGGATATCTTTTGAGCGTGTGGAAAGTCCGCGTATGTCCAATGTTAGCCGACGAGGTGTCCAATATTCACGAGCAGCTTCATAGATCAATCCAGCATTCACAAGTTGATCTGTAACAGATTTTTTAAGATCAGCAGCAGCTTTTCGTTGCATACGTGCGGGGATTTCTTCACTGAAAAGTTCAAGAAGAAGATCAGACATTAGGCTTCTCCAGTGTATATTTGTCCAGCTTCTGTGAGTAAGAAGGCTTCCCCACAACGGCGCGCGAGATTACGAACGCGAAGAATGTAATTTTGTCGTTCGGTTACAGAAATAACGCCACGTGCTTGCAAAAGGTTAAAGATATGGCTCGCTTTAATACATTGATCATAGGCAGGAAAAACACAGCGATGGAATACATTTTCTTTATTTGGTTTTCCAGCATCAAGAAGTGCGCTGCATTCGCGTTCTGCATCGATAAAGTGCTGATGGAGCAGTTTTGTATCAGCAAATTCAAAATTATAATATGAGTATTCTTGTTCTGCCTGTAAAAAAATATCTCTATAACTTATTTTGTTTTCTCCCTCCAAACCATTAAAGTTAAGGTCATAGACGTTATCAACCCCTTGGATATACATCGCTAGACGCTCAAGACCGTATGTGAGTTCCCCTGAAACTGGAGCGCATTCAATGCCGCACACTTGTTGAAAATAAGTAAATTGAGAGACTTCCATTCCATCGCACCAACATTCCCATCCGAGCCCCCAAGCACCAAGAGTGGGACTTTCCCAATCATCTTCAACAAAGCGAATATCATGCAGTTTTGTATCAAGCCCGATAGCTTGTAGCGACTTTATATAAAGTTCTTGTAGATTGAGCGGAGAGGGTTTGAGAAGCACTTGGAATTGATAATAGTGTTGTAAACGATTTGGATTCTTACCATATCGGCCATCTGTTGGACGTCGAGAGGGTTGGACATAAGCAACTTTCCAAGGGCGTGGACCTAGAGAGCGTAATGTTGTTGCTGGATGAAAAGTCCCAGCTCCGACTTCCATATCGTAAGGTTGCAAAATTGCACATCCATAGTGTGCCCAATAATTTTGCAAAGTTAAGATTAGTCCCTGAAAAGAACGTTTGGGGTTAAGATGTTCAGGCAGTTTCACGCTTTATACTCTTTATATTGGACTAAACAAAAAACCAAAGTAATTTTAGTTTCTCTATTTATTATTTCATGTGGTTTATGGTTAAGCATCATTTATTGCAAACCAAATTTCAACTTTTCTTGAATTTGTTCAGAATTTTCTGGTTTTCCGTCAATTGCGTGGTTCCATTGAAAGATTGCTTCACGTTTACGTCCAACTTTCCAATAGGCATCCCCTAAATGATCATTCAGTGTTGGGTCCTCAGGTTGTAATCTGACAGCATTTTCTAATATTTGCACTGCTTTATTATATTCTTTTAGTTTATAATAAGCCCATCCTAAAGAATCGAGAATATGACTGTTGTGAGCTTGCAAAGCAGAAGCTTTTTGCAGCATACGGAGCGATTCTTCAAGCTTCTCACCACGTTCCACAAGGGAATAGGCTAAATAATTAAGAACTTGCGGTTGGTTTGGGAAAAATTCAAGTGATTTTCGCAAGTCAATTTCTGCTTTTGGCCATTGCTTTAAACGTTCAAAAGCAATACCACGTTGATAAAAGAGTTTCCAATCGTCCTGCTGAAAGTTTTTTATCTTTGTAATAGCGTAGTCTAGAGTTTTAATGGCCTCAAGAAATTTATTGTCCTGCATATAAAAAGCAACGAGCGTTATCAAAATATTACGATCATTGGGAAATTTTTTATTTAACAATGTGAGTAATTTTATTGCTTCTTTGTAATTGTTGTTATTGGCAAGAAGGAATGCAAGATGAAGTTGTCCATCTTTATAATAAGGAGATTTAGGGGATAAAGCGCGATAAAGTTTAATTGCTTGATGTGGATCGTTCAATTTAGCAGAAATGTGTGCGAGCTGAAACAGTGTTGCGTCATTTTGAGGGTATAATGCGAAAGATAATTGCTTAAAAATACGTGCAATTCGCCCTGAGTTTTTGTAGTTGAGGGCTGTTCCAAAATTATATAATACCTCGGCTGCTCCTTGTTGAGGTGTTTTAATAACTCTCTCTAAGAAAGCATTTTTTTCAATTTTTTCTCGAAAGTTTTTAAGGACTTCGCGACCTGACAACATTTGTTCGCCATGCTGGATTGTTTGAAGAGCTTGGTTGCGCATACTATGGCGCAATTGGAATGAGGCATAGGCTATGATAATACGCTCATAAGTATTAGGAGCGATAAGAGTTCCCTGTTTGTTACTCAGTGCTTTAATGAAATATTTTTTTGCATCCTTTGGCCGTTCTGCAAGGTCGCTCATAAGTGCTAGATGATAAGATATAAAAAGGTCATACCAGACAGGACCTTTGAGTTTCTTAAGATCAGCGATTGCTTGAGATTTTTGTCCAGATCCAAATGTAATCCAAGCGCCGATGAGTTCAGGTATTGGATTATTGGACGTAGGAAGTTCTTTTAATTGGAGAAGAGTCTTGGCATTCTTATAGTCTTTTTTGATGAGACTTTCTACTGACAAAGTTAAGGAAACAAAGGGAGTTATAACATCGTTCTCTTTGAGTTTTTGGGCTTGTTGGACAGCTTCTTTAAAGTTTCCGACCGAGAGCATAGCTTCAAGGAGCTCTTTTTGTGTTTCAATGTTATCAGGTTGATAAACCAGTGCTTGTTTAAAATAATTGATAGCAAGTTCTGTTTTATTTTCATGATTTGCAACCCTTCCAGCTAAATAAGCACCTGTAAATGAGCTTGTATGAGTTGCTGCACTTATTTTACTGTAGGTGGGGGATGGCATCAGCATGATACCCACGATAAAAAGGGCAAAAAGTCGAGATACCGTTGCAGAGCACATGGAGCTAATCCTTTTCAAGATAATCAATTGATGGTGTTGTTTATAAATCATATCTCATTACTTTGTTGAGAAATACTGCGATTCTTGCAAAGAATTCAGTTTACGCGTGAAATACAAAATTCAACAGTCTCAACGAGAGCATTGTAAGCAAGATTTTCATTCATGGGAACAAGAGCATCAATTGCATATTTTCCATAGATGCGTGCTTGTTCTATTGTATCTGTGATACTATCATACTTTTCCATTAAGTGTTGCGCGTGTGCAAAGGATTCATCATTATTATTGCCATCTTCAAGCGCTTTTTTCCAGAAATCTTTTTCTACCATATTCCCACGCTCATATGCGAGAATAACAGGCATTGTGATTTTTCCTTCTCTAAAATCATCCCCTATATTTTTTCCTAAGTTTTGAGCACTACCGCTATAGTCAAGTGCATCATCAATTAATTGGAAAGCTAAACCTAAGGATGTTCCATATTCACGTAATGAAGAACGCTCTTTATTTCCATAGCCAGCAATAATGGGTCCTACTTCAGCGGCTGCTGAAAAAAGTGCTGCTGTTTTTGCATTGATGATTTTGAGATATTCTGAAGGGCTGGTTTTTATATTTTTTGCGGCAGAAAGTTGCATAACTTCTCCTTCAGCAATAATTGCAGCAGCGTTGGCTAGGACAGAGAGCGCTTCTATGGAACCGACATCGACCATCATTTTAAAGGCCTGGCCCAATAGGAAATCACCAACAAGTACACTTGCTTGATTCCCCCAAATCATCCGTGCTGTAGATTTTCCACGTCGTAAATTACTTTCGTCAATCACATCATCGTGTAGTAATGTTGCTGTATGCATAAATTCAACAGCTGTTGCGAGTTTTATATGCCCGTCACTTTGATAACCGAACATATGAGCAGAAGCGAGCGTAATCATTGGGCGTAATCGCTTTCCACCTGATGAAATAAGATGGTTAGAAATTTCAGGGATCATCTCAACCTCTGATTTTGCCATAGAGAGAATAAATTGATTTACGCAATCCATATCTTTTTGAGTAAGATTGACAAGAGATTGAAGAGAAATTTGATTATTTCTTATTTGTTTTAGTTTGATAGCTGCACTCAATGTGTTTACTCCTAGAGTATTGCAATGGACATATATAAAAATTACTTTATTCATTAGCATAAAGGGGGTTTGGTTTTTACTCAAGCTTTTGATGTCGTTTAAAAGTGTTAGCTTGGAATGTTATTGGCAAGAAATGTTCTTTAGCGAGTGTAATCTTATTGTTATGAAATAATAAAAAATTTAAAATAGCAGCTGAATGGCAAAAATGCAGTTTATAAAGATGAACATTAGGCTTTTAAATGAATAAAGCAGCGAATCAAATTGGTGAAACAATTGACAGTTTTCACCGCGGAAAATTTTATTTGGTTCAACCCCATAAATATGGTCATCGTTCTGGAATGGATGCGATGTTATTAGCTAGTTTGGTTCCAAGTGATTTAAAGGGCAAGGTTGTTGATTTAGGGGCAGGTGCTGGAGCTGCAGGGTTGGCTGTTGCTTCGCGTTGTCTGAAAGTTCATGTTACCTTAGTTGAACGTTCAGCTTTTATGGTATCTTACGCTCAAAAAACGCTTATGCTAAAACAAAATAAACAATTTGCTAGCCGAATTTGTTTGCTAGAAGCAGATGTTACCTTCAAAGGGAATGCCCGTATAAGAGCAGGTTTGATAGATAATAGCTTTGATTTTGCGATTATGAATCCACCTTTTAATAATCCCACCGATCGTAAGACACCTGATAAACAAAAATCTGAAGCACATGTTATGTCTGAAGCGATGTTTGATAACTGGTTGCGGAGTGCAGCAGCCATTGTTAAGCCAGGTGGATACTTAGGGCTCATTGCGCGTCCACAATCGCTGACAGATATCTTGCGTGCTTTAGAAGGGCGTTTTGGTGGTATTTGTATAATTCCTGTGCATGCACGTGCGAAAACAGCAGCAATTCGTCTTTTATTTTACGCAAAACGAGGAAGCAGAGCAGCTTTATCTGTTTTGCCGGCATTGGTTATACATGAAGGTAATGACCATACTTTTTCACCACGGGTTGATGCAATTAATAATGGATATATAAGCTTGTGGGAACTTTTCTAATAGTATCTTGTGTTTTTTAGTTTATTATTTAGAGTCCAAACTTTGTTATTAGGGAGGTTTGACTTTGGGTGAAGTTATATTTCTGCTTGTAATGTGGGGATTGATTGGCGCTTTTGGATATTATCGCGTTCTTCCTTTTTGTTGTCCTTTCCTATTTAATTGTTCTTAATTTATAAGGAGATTTTGTTTTGATGGATTTTATTAAAAGTTTTATTCCACGCCGTTTTTCTTCCGATAAACTTGAAATTCCTGTGGTGCGCCTTCAAGGAGCAATTATGGATTCATCAGCGTCTATATCTCGTACTCTTTCCCTCAGTAGGTGTGCAAATCTTTTAGAGAAGGCTTTCGGACACAAAAAGTCACCGGCTGTTGCACTTATTATTAATTCTCCTGGTGGTTCACCTGTACAGTCGCGTTTTATCTTCAAGCGTATTCGTGATTTGGCAGAAGAAAAAAATAAAAAGGTTCTTGTGTTTATTGAAGATATTGCAGCATCCGGTGGTTATATGATTGCTTGTGCGGGGGATGAAATTTTTGCAGATCCTTCTTCAATTGTTGGTTCCATTGGAGTGGTTTCAGCTTCCTTTGGTTTTCCGGAACTTTTGAAAAAAATTGGTATCGAACGGCGTGTCTACACAGCAGGAAAGAACAAAGTTACATTAGATCCATTTCAGCCAGAAAAAAAGGCGGATATTGAGCATTTGAAATCTCTCCAACTTGAAGTGCATCAAACTTTTATCGATTTGGTTAAAGAACGGCGTGCTGAAAAATTATCAGATGATTCGAATCTCTTTACAGGAATGTTTTGGAGTGGAAAACAAAGCGTTGAGCTTGGTCTTGTTGATGGATTGAATGATGTACGTTCTGTTATTAAAGAGCGCTTTGGTAATGATGCAAAACTTCGACTTATTACGCCTCCAAAAAGTTTTTTAGGACCTAAAACGCCTTCAGGAGTGACGGCACATACGGTTTATACAGTCATTGATAGTGCATTGATGGCAGCAGAAGAGCGAGCACTTTGGCAGCGTTATGGTTTGTGATGGAAAGGATCATTCAAGCCAGAGAGATTTTTATCTAAAAACAGATGCTAGAAGAAAAAAGGCTTGAAATGATACGAATGAGAACATGTCGTTTGTTTTGTATGAGAACTCTTTATATTTATTGTTTTTTAGAAAACGATTAAGAATATTCCAAGCTGTTTATAGTGCTAGTGCTAAAAGTGTGGATAAAAGGGGGGAATTTGTAAAAGAACCCTATACAGGTTAATATTACGTCATATGATGCCAAATGTACAAGCTTCGTTCCAAAGACATTCCTATTTATTTACACCTATTAAATTGAATTTAGCTCTACATGTTGTGGGGCAACGTGCTGATGGGTATCATTTAATAGAAAGTTTGGTTTATTTTAGTCTTAGCGGTGATTGTCTACACTATGCACCTTGTGAAAATAATCAGTTTGTTTTGACGGGGCCGTTTGCAAAAGGACTTGTTTCTCATTTAGACAATTTGGTTATTCGCGCACGGGACTTTATGCATAAGACTTTTCCGGAATGTGCTCAACCTGCTTTTTTTCGGCTTGTAAAAACATTACCTGTTGCTTCAGGCATTGGTGGCGGCTCAGGTGATGCAGCTGGGGTTATCAGCATGTTGCGTCAACAGTGGAATCTTGATTGCCCTTACGAAGAATTAGCAAAAAAGAGCTTAGTTCTTGGTGCTGATGTTCCCATGTGCCTTTGTGCATTAGAATATCAGCAGCCGCTTTTGGTCAAAGGAATTGGTCAAGAGATGATACAAATAAAAGGAGCCTGTTCTCTTGCAATAGTATTGGTTAATCATGGACAAGAGATTTCAACACCAACTGTTTTTAAAGCGTTAGAGAAGCGTCATAATCCTTCTTTAAAAATTAATACAGACGCTTTAAAAAGTGTTGATTCATTGGTTAAAGCTTTACAAGAAACGCGTAATGATCTTTTTTCTCCTGCATTAAAAATAGCACCTCAGTTAGCTGAAGTGTTATCTATATTAGATGAATGTGGAGCTCTTTTTTCCCGTATGTCTGGAACGGGAGCAACTTGCTTTGGCATTTTTAAAAATAAACAAACGGCGCAACAAGCAGCTCTTTTTATCAAATCAATGCACCCAAATTGGTTTGTAAAACCTATCATGACTTTAGGAAATATTTGATAAATAAATATAAAAGCTTTTATTTCATCATGATTTTATTATACATAATGAAAGAGGGGAACCAAAGAAATGTGCTTTTTATCTTTTGTGTAAGAGTTCGCAGAATATTTGAAGAGCCATTTAAAACTGTAATGCTTGCAAAAAATGATCAGGCTACAGAAATAGATGTATGTTTGTTGTATGTGTGATTTATCAAAGATGTTTAATTTGCCGCTTCAACCAAATTTTTCGTGCGAATTGGATTTGCAAAAACAGGGTTTTTTTCATATAGCAGGTGTTGATGAAGTAGGACGGGGGCCTCTCGCGGGACCTGTGGTAACAGCAGCCGTTATCTTGGATAGAGATCGTATTCCTAATGGGTTAAATGATTCAAAAAAACTTTCTTTTTTCCAACGAAATAGACTTTATCATGAAATTTTGCAAAGTGCATTAGCGGTTTCAGTCGCCAGTCTTTGTGCTCGTACAATTGATCAATCTAATATTAGAAAAGCAACTTTAGAAGCAATGCGTCGCTGTATTATAGGATTAGCCATTCCAGCCCACTATGTCCTTGTTGATGGGCGTGATATTCCTTCTGAGTTGTCCTGTTCTGCAATGGCGTTGATTAAGGGCGATCAGCGTTCAGTTTCAATTGCAGCCGCATCTATTATTGCGAAAGTAACGCGTGATCGGATGATGGAATGTGCAGGACAAGTTTATAAAGGGTATGGTTTAGAGAAGCATGTAGGTTATGCAACGCTAGCGCATCGTACAGCTCTTGATAAATATGGACCAGTTATAGGGTTACATCGTTATAGTTTTGCACCACTAAAAGAGTGTAAAAAAGGTAATTAAAATCAGTTACTTATTACAAGAGTAAGGGGTTTTATAATCATTGATTCTATTATGTTTTTTGAGTGTCTATCCCTAACCTTTTTGAAGCTTTTTTATCACTTATTCCTATCTATTTTTTCCAGATATAGAATCAGATATTTCTAACATGGGCTTAACTCTTATTTGTTATTAACCGTATAGCGATGATATACGACAAGGGGTGGTAATGGCAATTGTGAGTTTTAAACATAAGGGCTTAAAATTATTTTGTACAACAGGTTCCACAAAAGCTATTTGACCAGATCATGTAAAAAAATTCGCGTTATCTTAACGGTTTTAACAAGTGCTACTACGCTTGAAATATTGAGAGAGCCTGCCTTTAAAATGCACCATCTTAAAGGTGAACTTATAGAGTACTGTTCTATATGGGTGAATGGAAATTGGCGTGCTACTTTTCGCTTTATAGGAACAGATGTGGAGCTTGTTGATTATCAAGATTACCATTGAAGAAAGGAATGAAAAAAAATGATGCACAACCCCGCACATCCGGGTAAAGTTCTGAAAGTAGCTTTCTTAGAAGAAATGGGGATAACAATACAAAAATTAGCTGATCATGTCCATATGACAAGAGCTTCTTTATCAAGAGTGATTAACGGACATGCTTCTATAAGTACCGAGCTTGCTGTTAAATTAGAATTAGCTGGTTTTAGTAAAGCAAAATTTTGGTTGGATATGCAAACAAACTATAATTTATGGCAAACAATGCAACAGGCACAACCACCTATTTCTCCTCTGGTTTCTGATACATCTCAAACGCCGCTTTGATTTCGTTAATAATTTTGATAGCAATTTAGTTTGTTAAGCGGTGCTTTGTGAGGCTAACTTTTTTGGAGCTTTTTGATTGCTTCAAGGGAAAGTTTTTACGGTCTGCACTCTTTATATCAAGGGATGCCATTTTATCTTCGGTTCAACCAAAAAGCGCTTTCATTTGTGAAACCGTAGCACCAGCATTGGCAGTATGTTTTGCTGCTAATTTTTGCAATCCGTGCGCTGATTTTTTAATACCCGCCGCATTACATGCTTCACGAAAGAGGTTGCCAAAACTTTCTTTGATAAGCTTATTTCCATCTTTACCACAAATGAATGTTTCATCACCTATGGGACCAATTTTAAGGGTTGCCTCTAGTTCTGGTAAAACAAGCCCGTATAAAGAAGAAGGTTAATCCAGATGCGTTCATGTGTACCATGTGACCAACGGTGATAATATTTGTCTATGTCCTATTCTAGCCAAGGCAGTAATTCCTCGTTGTTAAGAGATTTTGGTGCTTTTATATTAAAGGCAGGATTTTTATTTAAAAGGGCATTATCAACCGCCTAATTAAAGAGACCGTTTAAAGAGGTCAAAAAATGTTTTGCTGCTGCGAGAGTATGTCGCCTTCTGTCTACGGCGTCAAGGATATGGTGTCTTTCTATACTTTTATATGCACGATCAGCAATATGTTTAGAAACATTATTCAGAATTCGATATTTAACTTTTTGAGTAGATTCTGATTGATTATGCCATTGCATGCTTTGTAAATACTGATGCAATAACCAATTGAAAGAGCCTTTTGTAAGTCTGGTTATTTTCTTGGAGATGCCATTTTGCACTTATTTAATAGCCAGTGTATATTTGCTCTGATGGAAATCAAAGGACTGTCATAAATTTTAGCATTTCTATAAATTTTAGCTTTTCCACTAATAAATGTAGCACCGGAAACTTGTGCATTGGCAAAAACACATGCGTTTTCATAAATATCAGAAATGTTATCAATATAAGCATCACCAAAAACCTTGGCATAACCATAGACTTTTGCATCATCACCTACCCAGCAATTACCATCATGACTTAGGTTGTCTTTTTTTTGTATAAAGCCCGCCAAGATCACCTGCTTTAACAGCATCAAAATCCCTTAAAGCACGAATTCGGTGAAGAGTTTTTCCATCAACCTCAGTTATTTCATCAGTCAGTTTATATTTATTTTCCATGGTTTATTTCCTTGATTTGCGTACAATCCACCCGTAGCGTGAATCATGCATTATTTAAAAGTTGTTAGGAATGGGGAGAGGGCTAGAGGTTGTAAATGCCCCCCATATGTAAAAAGTTTGTAAGTTTATTTTTTAAAATGTGCTTAATTTCATATTTCCAATCAGACAATTGAGTGAGAGCTAATGCGAGTTGTCCTCTATGACACATGTATACATTGGCTTCAAAACAGGTGATTGCAACGCGCTTTTTTAAAAAAATTTGATATAATTTGTTTATTGCACAAGAATTATTCTTGAGAGTTGTATTTTGATAATCTTCAAAAAGGCGGTCATAATCTTTTTGTGTTTTCAAATTTCTTCGTTTTTCAGAAGCAATTCCAAGTTCAGGCATATGCATATATTCAATATCAATGTTGCTTACAGCTTTCTCTAATTGTCTTTTCGAAAATCCGAGGTTTCTACTTATTGAATTTTTACGAACATCACACAAAAGTTTAATATTATTTTTGATCAGTTGATTGAGATAGTCCTCAGAGGATTTTCTTTCATAGCCAATGGTAAAAAAATAAAGCTCTCATCTTTAGCAGGCTGTATGATGATATTTTTGATGTTACACACATTTAATTTCCTTAGTAAATGGGTGGGGGCTCTATGAGCGCCTCTTTCCAAAAGGATAAATCCTCTAGTGATTATCATAGTGTTGTGGAACAATCAGGCATCAAAGCGGGTGATGGCGGCTTTAAGATCAACGTTAAAGATAAAACAACGCTGACCGGAGGCATCATTGCCAGCACCGCGCCGGCAGATAAAAACAGCCTGACCACAGGAAGCATTAGTACCAGTGATATCAGCAACAGTGCGCATGCTCAAGCTAGCAGCCAAGGGTTTAGCATTTCTGGGAATGACACGATAAAAAACATTGCCAAAAATGCTTTAAGTCACGGCAAAGCCCATAATGGAGCGGAAGGATATACAAATCCTCTATCGGCGGTGCACCATCATCCTCACTGATACAACTGGACAGAGGGCGATGGGGCAAGATGCTGGACAAATCATTGGCTCTCTCTCTCAACCACAACACCGCAGCAGTCCACCAGGGCTGTCGCACCGATAGATGCCATATTGCTTGAGGGCATCGTTCATAATCGCTTAGACATGATCAATGATTTATCGGATGAAGGTCTTGGATACTGGGACAAAGTGCGCGAAATGACAAATGTCAAAGAGCATCCAGTAGGTGAGGTTGAGCATGATGAAAATGGCAATGTCCTCTATTTAACTGATGAAAATGGAGAACCTATATAAAGACAGTGATGGAGAATATATTACTCTGTATCACTTTTTAAAAGCTGAAGATGAGCAGCAAGCATTTACAAGTTGGTTCTGATGGCAACAGGCGTATGTTCTAAAATGGCATTTTTAACACATCCGATGATGCTGCGTGTTATGCTGTCCAATTTGCTGACAATGATCATGGTCCCCTTTATTTTACATACTTCCCACAAGCTAAAGACTGGGAAGTGGAAATAGGGATAGCGATTTTTCAGAAGCTTCTGGAAAGTAAACTTTTTTTGATTGACCAATTCAACCAAGAAATTTCAGGATACAATGTATCTTTATGGCAATACAGGATTGCATATTGATGCCCATAGTTGTGGCAGTTTGACAGACTTTAATATGCTGAATTCTTTCAAACAAGAAGGTATGCACGGGATAGCCGACAACACGAATATCAATTTCTATAGACCAGCCTTTAATGTTTTAGTTGCATCTGGTCTGTTAGGTTATGTGAGTGATGGCAAACAAACTACTATTGGCTTTGATGGGAATAGATATGACTTTGTAAGCAGAATTATTGGTGTATACCTACGAGACAATACCTGCTGGTAGTAACGTTTGGAAAGAATGATTGAGAGTGGCTACAAATCCCATAAGTTCCCATACCTGTCTTGGAGATGCGGGCCAAGCATGTCGGTATATTTACGGCTCATCCAATCGAGTACAAGTCCTTTTAAGGAGGAACAAATGAAACAAACTCTAAAATTATTAAGCGCTGTAACTTTGTTCAGTATAGCCGGATGTCAATTTAACAAACCTCCTCTAGGAGAGGTGACAGCGTGGAAGAAACCAGGAGCAGATTTTACAGAGGTAGGAAAAGCCTTGTTAGAATGTGGAATGCCAACACCTTATTATACCGATACAAGATATTGATTTATAATGATAATCTAGCTCTGTTCATATTGAATTAGACGCCCGAATAACGTAGGATTCTCT
>NZ_JBHINS010000044.1:0-3492 GCF_042195095.1 Bartonella sp. CL435QHHD | reverse complement strand
AATCCACAAATCCTCCGCTTCACTTTTACGGATATACATTTTTACGCTTTTACATCTTTACAGAACAAAGCCAACGAAAGGTTCACCACCCCACACCGCTTTGTAAACACTGTTCTGTAAACAATCCAACTTCTTATCTCAAAGGCCCCCTACTGATCACTTTGTATAGTTATCACCCACCCCACAAACGAAACTGTTTCATTAGACTAGACAGATAAGTCCAGCCTAAAACATTTATCACACACTCTAAAAAACGCCTAAATGTGAATATTGATTATGCTGATATCACACCCCTCCAAATAGCGCCGTTTTATGGCATAACAGAATAGAAAATTTTTGATTGTTCTTGCCAATCTTCTGAAATTACTTTATCACTTAAAGTGTCATTTTGATCGTCTACGCAGCGATCAACAGGGAAAACAGGCCCTAAACCCTAGCGTACAATTGAGCCTACTCTTGTGGGTTTCCCGGAATTCCGGGAGTTTTTTGCTATGTCCAGGTGCGTTTCCGCACTAAAAGCAAAAAGCTGACTAGGGTTCAGTACTTGTTACTCCCGGAATACCAATGCGAGGGCGCTCGCAACCGGAGGGGGTGTAAAGTTCCAACTAAAAATCCAAATTTTATCGACATTTCTGATTAAGCAAAAGACGCGATTTATAATCCATATTTCGCACTTTTTAAAAAGTACCCAATCATATAGTCTTTGAGATTATTTTCATTTCTCTTGCCAATCTTCTGAAATTACTTTATTGATAAGCACGTGTTTTTGATCGTCCACGCAACGACCAAAGGGAACTGAAAGCCCTAAACCTAACGTACAATTGAGCCCACTTTTGTGGGTATCCCGGAATTCCGGGAGATTTTGCTATGTCCAGGTGCGTTTCCGCACTAAAAGCAAAAAACTGACTAGAGCTCAGTATTTTGACTCCCGGAATACCAATGCGAGGGCGCTCGCAACCGGAGGGGGGCTTGAAGTGCCAACTAAAAATCAAAATTTTTCGACATTCTGATTAAGCAAAAGACGCGATTTATAATCCATATTTCGCACTTTTTTAAAAAGTACCCAATTTTATAGTCTTTGAGATTATTTTCATTTCTCTTGCCAATCTTCTGAAATTACTTTACAAATTAAAAAATGTTTTTTGATCGTCTACGCAACGGTCAAATAGGGAGTTGAAGACCCGAAACCTAAACATAAATTTATCCCACTCTGTGGGTTTCCCGGGATTCCGGGAGTTTTTGCTATGTCCAAGTGTTCTCAACACTAAAAGCAAAAAGCTGATTTAGGTTCAGTATTTTCAACCTCCCGGAATACCAATGCGAGGGCGCTCGCAACCGGAGGGGGGGCTTGAAGTGCAAACCAAAAATCCAAATTTTATCGACATTCTGATAGGCAAAAGAATTCGCCACAGACGCATTTCAATGAGCCTTTCCCAAAAAGAATTAGGAAGCCATTTAGGTGTTAGTTTTCAACAAATCCAAAAATACGAAAAAGGCTTCAATCGTGTAAGCGCAGGATGTTTACTCAAAATCGCCCAAAAACTGGAAGTTCCTATAAGCTTTTTTTATGCAGACATTGCTACAAAAGAAGATATCTCAACAAAAGAAAATACCCCACTCCGTGATCAAGAAACCTATAGCGAAAAAGAACACACTCTTTTGAAAAACTTTAGAGACCTCCAGCCAAAAAAACAAAAAGCAATCTTGTGGTTGATTTCTGATTAGGAAAAAGAGCAACAATTAACATACCCCCGCCTAAAGTTTCCCATACCTGATATCACCATACCCCCAAGAGTGATGTTTTATGGCATATAAGATAATTCACACTATAGCTTGTTTTCTGTTTCCATTATTGCGTCAAGCCAAGCTGATTGAGGATTAGCAGCTGAGTTTTTAAGTTTGACTATTCGTAGCAAAGCGGAGTTAAACAAAAATGACATTATCGCTCAAAACCATGCCCCCTATTGAGTTTACGAGACGGTAGAACAGTGTCAAGAAAACATAGCCCCGAAAAAAAAACAAAAATATGAGCGGTTAAGTAAAAATCAAAAATTGAATCTATAACGTTGAAAGAGCTGCTCTATGTTGGATTATCTCCACGTCCTCTAAACCTCAGAAAAATGATTTAAAACATTTGTTTCGTTGATGAGCCAATCATTGAGATCGAACAATAGACAAAGAACGGTTCACCAATATCCTGATAGCCAATAAACAGAATAATCCACTCAATCCAGAAAGAAGGAACAATTTTCCAGCCGAAGTGTGACCTAAAACAAACGCTCCAACAAACGGCGCCACCAACATAGCTAAATTTTGTATAGACTGCACCCATCCGGAAGCCAATCCAATCTGTTCATTGAAATTGCTTACCAGATAAACATTAGAAGATATGGAAAAGTAAGCGCTAACCATTCCAATAAGGAAAAAACAAAGCAACAAAGTCTCAATACGGAGTAAATCAAAGTAAAAAAAGCACACTGAGATCAAGACAAAACCAATCATTGTTGACATTGCTGGCATTAACAACTCCGATATTTTGCCTGTAAGGGGTTTATGCTTTGATTGTTTCACACGCCAAAACCCATAGAGAAAATTACCAATCGCTGAAGCAGATACCAGCATTCCAAGAGTCTGTTTATTCATTTTCATTGTGCTGAGAATAACGGGCAACTGATTATTCACCATAAAGACCATGGCAAAATACACAAACACCACCGCCACATAGGCATACCAAGCTGTCCCATAAAGCCTCTGCTGTGCTTGCGTGGTATTCGCTTTTTTTATTCTTAGCGACGAGACAGGTTGTGCACAAAGACAACAAAACACGATAAAGCCTAGCAATGTCAAAAATCCAGAAAATAATAAAGTATAGGTATCTGATAAAAGTACAGACAGAGCACTCCCCAAAGCAGGTCCTATCATCTTTGCTGCGCTATTGATCATGTTAAGCACAGAATAGTAACGAGTCCGTCCGTGTTCAGGCACAGAATTTGCACTAAGAACGGAAATTGCAGGCATGGCTAGACTGTTGAATGTCGCTCGAATAACTGCCAGTATAATAAATCCTTGCAGACTCGTCGCCAGCAATAAACCGACAGTACATAGCGCCCGTAACAGCAGTGACGCCCGCAACCAATGGATCATAGAACGGTGGACTTACCAACATTCCAATTGGCTTAGACAGAACGATACCAGGGAATAATGTTGCCGCTCCAATAAAAGCGACATCATATTGATTAGCTTTCCAAGTGAACACAGATACGGTCAAAATCACGATATAATCAATCCAGCCCCCAAATGACACCATACCATTACCCAGCAAAAGCACCAACAAGCGATTTTTTATTGCCCCACCTCTTTGCACCAAAACACGCACCCCTTCTTTTTCCTTAGCAATACTGATTAGATGATCAATTTTTCCTCATACCCTAAAAGCACCAACAACTTTCACGCAACAAAGCACCAACAAGCGATTTTTTATTGCCCCACCTC
>NZ_JBHINS010000082.1:0-6446 GCF_042195095.1 Bartonella sp. CL435QHHD | reverse complement strand
CGATTGGTTATTTTAATCGTTTATTTGGATCGCTAGCTGTTTTGATAATAAAAGCCGTGTCTTAAAGGACGCGGCTTTTTTTATGTAAATTCTAAGCAACATAAATAAGGGGCGGAGGGTATCTTCTGGTCGTATAGACTTTTCAAAGCTTAGAAGAAATGTATCTATTCAAGCTTACACCATTTTCGGCAGCTTGTATTGCAAGTTTTCTATGGAGTTCTGGTGGGATTCTTAATTGAAACTTACCACTATATTTACCATGCGACAAAGGCACAGGAACTTCTTCTCCGTTATGTTGCATGTCCTCAACAACTTCTGAAACAAGATCCATAATGCCTTTTAAAGCCTTCTCTGCTTGAGATGCTAACCATGAAAGGGATGGGAATTCTGCACACAATCCGACATATTCCTGATCTTCTTGCGACCACAAAACACGATATGTATAATGATTACTGTTCATGTTTTATCCTTTCTATCGCTTGCAATACTTGTTTGACTTGGTAGGCTTTTGCCTTATTGCCAGAATCTTTTTGAATATTCACACGCGGGTCACCAAGCCACGGGGTTTTAAACACAAAGTGACTCGTACCACTGTTCCGTGGTTCTCCAAAAAAATGTACACACACAGCCAACAAATCTGAAAACTTAATGTTCCTTGGTGATGCTTGCATCAAGCTGATTATTTTTTCAACTTTATTGTTCATAATCAATAATAGTATCACTATTAATCCTAGTCAATCATTTTATAAACCTTCCTAGTTAATCATTTTAAATCTATTGAATAGAGGCTTTTATGTATACAAGAAAAACTATCAGAAAAAGTTTTGTTGCGTTAAACAAAAAAAGAAAGCCGTGTCTTAAAGGACGCGGCTTTTTTGCTATAAAGCAGCCCCCCGCGCCGTTATTTTATTTACGCTGCTTTATCATCACCACAAATATCTTCAGAAATTTTTTGATTGCCATTAACCACGGCATTGCCATAAATCTTTACATAGATAGGTGGTGCATAGCCATCTGTACGAGGCTTGCTATAAACCGTTGCCTTGTCACAAACCCGTGCATTTCCATAAACCTTTACATGCTCAGAAATAGTAGCCCTGTCATAAACCTGCGCATCATCGTAAATCTCAGAAAATCCATAAATACAAGCATTTCCATAAACGCGTGCATTTCCATAAACCCTGCCAGTTACATGCGCATAATCAGAAACTTTTGCATTATCAGAAATATGACCAAGAAAAGAGACCTGAGCATTATCACAAACAACTGCATTGCCAAAAACATTACCATTAACCATTGCGTTATCACAAATTTTTGCATTATCAGAAATTTTTGCATTATGAAAAACCTGAGCATTGTCACAAACAATAGCGTTGCCTGATATTTTTGCACTTTTATAAACACGTGCATTATTACGCACTTGTGCATTTTCAGAAACGACAGAATCCATAGCAACCATGGCGTTATCATAAACCCAGCAATCACCATCATGTGATAAGCTTTTTTCGTTTTCAATAACGCCACCGAGATCACCTGCTTTAACATCTGCAAAATCTCTTAATGCTCTTATACGACGTACAGTTTTTCCCTCAGGAATACGGTGGATTTCGTCTGTAAATTCATATTTTTTGGATACATTTTTAGTGGTCATAGGTAGCTCCCTAATCTAAATATTCGATAAAATTTTAATGGAAATTTGAGAAGGCGCCCCCGCAACGCCTGTTATTTAAACTGCTTTTGCAATAGCGTTTGTTAAAACGCGCTTGGCTTCTGTCGTAACCAATTTGTAGTGATCAAGCTCTTTTTGTAGATCATTTACATACGATAAACGCGCAGCAATCATTCCCAAAACTTTACCAATTCCCTCAGGAGCTTTTAAACTTTCATAAGAAAATAAATCATTATCTCTAGAGAATAAATCATGATTTTTTGATTGGCTTTTTAATTCATAAAAAGCTTTAACAAGCGCTTTTTTAAATGCACGCACCGTGCCATTATTGCGCATATATGTCATCAGTAGAGTTGCTTGTGATTCATTAAGGATGGCAACTTCTCTCTTTTGTATTCCACCCTTGGTTTCAAAGGGTAGCATTTCAAATGCGACCCTTCCAAGTTCTTCAAAGTCTTTAATATTTTGACGAACCAACTGTATAACTGTTTTGTGCTTATTACCTACACCCTCTGCAATTTTCAAAGAAGTTGTGACAGCAATACCAGCATTGTTGATTGTTACTAAATTTTTCATAGGGAACTCCTACATGTTTAAAGTTTCTATTGACACTCTAAAAGAGTGCCGGGTGCTAGAAACACGGCATGTAGTCCGTCGTCACGCCTTTCCCATAAGGGTATTGTATAGCGTAACCACACCCGACAAAATCGTTATATGCCAATAATAGCATAAAAATAAAGCCAAATTTTGAAGCAGGAAAAGATTGTTTCGTAATCTATTCGCTACATGTTTAGTGTTTCTAGCACTTAATGATTCGTTTAACAGAACGACCTTTTAAAGTCAATACGTATTTTTTATTTTTTTCACTTTTTTTCATTTTGATACCTACCTAATTGAATATCAAGTGCTTTCTCTAGTTCACTGTCTATATCATCATAAGTTTTCACTGCTTTCACTGTACGTTTTTTGATTTCCCTATTCACCTCGTCTATCAATGCTTCGCAACTCAATACGCTTCTTGGCAAATCACCACCGTATATCCAAGCTTTCACTTGCGCCTTGGTACTGTAATCAACATTCTCAGGCATCTCATGATACTGACCACCGTCAAATTCTTCGTATTCTCTTGTGCCATCATCATATTCGTAAAGGTTATAAAAATACTCTGCTACCCCTAATCCCCATGGTGCATGCCCCACCGCCGTTGCAACCCACTTTTTTTGCCCTTTCTGTTTACGTTTTTTTAAAAACATCTGGTTTAATATCCCCTATCTAAATCCATAACTTTACCAATGGGTTTATTTGCCTCAAAATGGACCGTACAGAAGCGTTTTTAATTTCAATGTGGTTTTTATCACAAAATCTTTAAATCGCTCTGTACGGTGCCTTTCTGTCAATTTAAACGCATCTCTATTCTCAAAATCATCAGCAAATTTCACTACTTTGCTGTTTATCCTTCAATGCCTTTTAAAACCTCTTCAAGTTCTTTTTGAATCTTTTCTATGCGTTCTGATGGCATCGCTGCCTTTTGATTTGTTCCCTTTTCAGGCTTTTCAAGGCTCCTAAGAATGTGCTTTGCATAAAAACGAATATCGCTTTCAAGCTTCTCGCAGTAACGATAAAAATCTGCTGTCGATGGCATAAAGGTTGCATTTAATCCCTCTGCTTTGCCTTTCAAAGCGTTCTTTGTAGCCGTTTGCAATACCCAGCTGCTTATGCCTTCAAGAGCGTAAAGATACGCAAGCGCTGTCGCTTTCTCATCTGATCCCATGGGGCTCTTAAGTCCATTTGAAAGGACAAGATACGTTGTTTGAATTTCTTCTTCAGTCGCTTTCTTTTCAAGCTTTTGCAATGCATCATGGACTAATGAGGTAATTCTCTCCGCTTCTGCAATCAATGGTTTTTGCCCTGTCTTCCAATGGAATGGTGGTTCGGTTGTCATCCTCGAATAAAAATTTGTACACACTATCTGAATTTTTGATATTGGACATGTGCTGTGCAACGCGATAACTCCATCCACGCTGCTGTTCTGTTGTTTCAGTGCTTGGCTTTCCATAGTTTTTTCCTTTCTGTAAATCTTCAATTGCCTTGCGTACCCAGTTGCGCCATGTTGCTTGCCAATCCGTTTTGCATGCGTCCTTACCTGCCTTGGCATTCCAATAATCTCTAAATTTTGCGATTTCGACTTTTACACGCTCTGGAGGCAAGCCCTCTCTAATCGCAAAATCGTAATCGGGTTCAAAATCCGTAGGCAATCGACAGCCTCTATCGGTTTTAACCCGCTTGGCTTTCTTAGGAACGCTTTCTTGCTCGTGAATGATTGATTGGTTGGTTTGCTCTGATTGGCTTTCAACATCACACTCGATTGGCTCGTCAACCAAATCGATTGTTTCTAAATCTTCAAATTCGATTTCTTTTTTTGATAAAACGTTAGTTTTATTTTTTTTATATATGTTAATGTTATTGTTATTGTACCCTCTTGAAGAATCTTCAAGACTTCTTAAAGAATCTTGAGGCTTTCTTAAAGAATCTTCTTGATTTTTATGTTTCCTCGTATTGGCGGCTTTTGCTGCTCTTTCTGCAAACTTATTTAAAGTTTCGTCTGAATTTTTTAATTCTTCTTCAACATCTGGACACCACAAATAACCATCTTCTGAAAGAACAATATGTCCAGATCTAAATAAGTAATCTAATGCCTTCTGAAATCTTTTTACTGAACAACACGTAAAATGAGATAATATTTGCGCATCATTTACAAGAGGCTCTCTAGTGCGCAACATTTGCAATCGCAATCGCATATAAACATTGCCTTCAATTGCGGGTAAACAAGCAAGATCAAGAAGCCACTTGTCTGCAAAAAGCCTCGTCCATGGCAACTTAGTTGACATACTTCACCTCCCTTTCTTTATTATATTGCAAGTGAAATTATCTAGCTCTTCAGTGACGTTATTGAGTTCTTTTTCAACTTCTGAATTCCACAACCCACCATTGTCTAAACGTATGATGAATCCACCTTCAATCAAGGAATTCAAAGCTGCTTCAAACTCTTCTACTGGATAACCAATCCAACGAGCTAATACCCTTAAGTTGTTTAAAATAGGCTCACCAGTACGGAGCATTAGAAGTCGCAACATGACATAGATACATTTCTCGGTCGGCGACAAACAACCAAGAGTAAGAAGCCACTTGTCTGCAAAAAGCCTCGTCCATGGTAATTTAATGGACATACCCCAATTCCCTTTCTTTAACTAAATATAAAATTGCTAAAGCATCTGCTTCGTTATCATCTTTCGGATTGTGCCCTTTTGCACGCACCGCCTTAATCATCTCTTCTTTCGACGCATTCCCCTTGCCTGTCGTCGCTTTCTTAATCGTACTTACTGGTATCCCCTCATACGGTATCTGATGCTGTTCACACCACGCCGTTAACGTTGCTAACAAACCACCGTAAACATGCGCTGCATCTGTACCTTTATGACGCCTCACCTCTTCAAAATACACCACGTCAATTTGACCTGCTGTCTGCTTTATTTCTGATAGCCATTGTTTAAAACGCAAGTAACGCATTCCACCGCCTTCAAAACGGCGTGATTGAAAATTCACGGTACCACTGAACATGTCACCACTTGCACCACGTATCGCCCACCCCGTCTTAGTTCCTAGATCAAAACAAAGAATCGTGTTATTCACCGCACCACTCCATACAAAACGTGTTTTACAGAGGTGTTTTTTCCTAAAAAGTGGAAAGAGAAAGGCGTATGAAATATGCTTAATAAAATAGAAAATGCTTGGCATTGGATTAATAACAATCCTGTCATATCTACCATTATTGCTACGCTTTTTTTCAGTATTGGAAATTTTTTGTTTAAGTATTTTAAACTTTGTAAAAGAAGAAAAACTTCAGAACAAAAGCTAACTGTGACAAGTGATCCAATAATATTTCTACCAA
The DNA here is from genome assembly GCF_042195095.1 of Bartonella sp. CL435QHHD. Lineage (NCBI taxonomy): Bacteria > Pseudomonadati > Pseudomonadota > Alphaproteobacteria > Hyphomicrobiales > Bartonellaceae > Bartonella > Bartonella sp. CL435QHHD. Next base: position 828 of record NZ_JBHINS010000082.1, on the reverse strand, counting down.
GGTTAGAGCGTAAAGAACCGCGTAAAATCCCCTTAATTTTTATACCCTTAATCATTAAAAATCCTACAAAAAAAGATATTAGAATCAAACAAATACGTCTTATTGAAGAAAGCCCTTTTGAACTTATTGCTGCTATGGTATGTAATCCCATTTCTATTGGATTTTCTAGAATGGATCCTAAATGTATCTCTTTCGAAAGAAATTTGATAAAACCGCAACGTAGTATACAATATTTTAAAAAGGGACGTTTTATAAATCCACCATCAGAACAGTTGTTAGAGTTATTTAATCTAAAAAGCCGCAGTGAGTTGTCATTAACACTATATATTTCCCCTCTAAGCTCAAATGATATAGTTGACCCTGAATTTTTCATAAGGCATACTGCACCATATAATCCAAAGAAAACAATCGAAGTGAGCTTTTGTCCTGTTAGCTTCGACGGATTAAAGACATGGGAAATGTTTTTTGAAATTGCTGATTAAACTGTATATCTTGTGGTTTAATTCTTTCTATTTTTTTGTGTAAACTTGCAATCTGTCCATCAATAGAAGTTACCTGTTTATTTATTAATGTTTCTTGATTTTTAATTATTGTGTCCTTTTCCCTAATTATTTCATCTTGTTCATCTATCTGTTCTTGTAGGTCAGAAGCCTTGAAATAATAGTGTAAAGTAAACAGTGAGACCACAATAATTGGAATGTTATTGATGATATGACCTATGACAAATGACATTACATCTTCCATCTTTCTCTCCTCACTTACCCTTCTTCTTACTCTTCTTATTCTTATGAGGCGGCGCTTTTACTGCTTCATCACGCTGTTTAAGCT
>NZ_JBHINS010000053.1:0-6198 GCF_042195095.1 Bartonella sp. CL435QHHD | reverse complement strand
AACGTCATAACGTGACCAGAATAATACCAACGGATTTTTAAGATGGTTTATTTTCCAGTAGCCGATTACAGACCAGATGTTGCGGTTGTCAACGGCAGTTTTACGGATAGCCTTGTGAATGTTTTACCAGCAGATGGCGGTTACATACCCATGCCTAGTGCAATGGTTGTTTCTAATCCTTTGGAAGAAAAACCTTTGGGTTCAATCGCCTTTAGAAGCGGTAATGGTGTTAAGATAATCGTAGGAGGAGCTAAAAAGCTTTATGCTTATGATAGCCAAACGCGTGGTTGGCAGGACATCAGTCAAAATGGTGTGACGTATCAGGCAAATGATGAGAACAAATGGTCGTTTGCGTTGTTCGGTGATGCTGTCATTGCGGTGAATAAAAATGATAAACCGCAAGTTTTCAAGGTTCGCAATTCCCAACGATTTGAAGATTTAGGAGGCAATCCCCCCAAAGCAGGTTTGGTGAAAGTTTGGGGCGATTTTGTTTGTTTGATGCAATTGACAGATAATCCTAATCGTATCCATTGGTCAGGTCTCAATGATGCGACCCATTGGACGGTTGGTGTTAAAGATTGTTATTATCATAACTTTAATGATGGTGAACATGTGCAGGGTGCAACAGAATCGAGCAATCCAATCGTTTTTCTACGTTCTGCTGTTTATGCCGGTTCTTTTACGTTAGGGTCTAAGGTTCCGTTCATTTTTCAAAAGCTACAAGACAAGCGTGGAGCAAGAAGTGCAGCATCTATAGCCTGTCGTGGTAGTGATGCCTTTTTTGCTGGTGATGGCGGCTTTTATCAAATGAGTTTGGATGGTCAACTTTTATCGATAGGCTTTGAAAAGGTCGACCGAACGGTGTTTTCGACCTTTGATAAGCTTGCTCTTGATGAGATGCAAGCGGTGATAGACCCTGTCCATAATCGCGTTTACTGGTCCTTAAAAAGTTACAATAACGAGCAAACGACCTTTGTTTATGATTGGGGCTTGCAGAAATGGTCGACACTACAGGGAGAGCTTTTCACGTTCTTTCCAGTGTTTACAACAGGTTATACTTTAGAACAGTTAGATGAGATTTCGATCAATCTTGAGGCATTGCCGGCTTCTTTAGACAGCCCCCGTTGGCAAAGTGGCGCTCCAATGCTTGGTGCTTTTGATGAAAACAATCGGCTTGTTATGTTTACAGGAGCCCCGATGGAGGCAACGGTTGTTTCACAAGAGATGGGGGCACCGGATGGAAGTTTTAACTTTATTACGAAGATGTTTGCCGAAGTTGATACGACGGAAGGTCTTTTAAGCATTGGAGAGCGTCGGCTTCGCAATAATCAGACACCAATCACATGGCATAAGGAGAGGGTGTGTTCGTATGTCACGGGCGCTTATCATGGGCGTTCGCGCAATCGTTATCACCGCTTTAAATTGCGCATTCCTGAAGGCATTCATTGGAACCATATTACGGGATTTAATGTGGATTTACGTCCTTTAGGCAGAGGGTAATGGCAAAAGTCTTTTTGACCACGTCTTGGGATATGGAGCGTATAGCCCCTTATCTTGAAGAAATCATTGCATCTTTTAGAGAGTATGTAGAGCGTTTCAAACATGAAATTACGTTGCAAGAACTCATTGAAGCGATTTGCATGGGCGAGAAACAGTTATGGCTTGTTTTGGATGATGAAGAGCGCTTTTTAGCGGTCGTCACGACCCAGATACAACAGACAGTTTTAGGAAAGAAACGCGCTCTGATTTGTGAATGTAGTGGCAAGGGTGTTCTTGATTTGGTTGACAATTTGCAAGTTGTAGAGGATTGGGCGCGTGAGAATGGGGCTTCTGAAATGGAGATCTTGGGTCGTTTGGGTTGGAAACGTGCATTGGACAAGCAAGGTTACAGCATAGATATGCTTTATTACAGGAAGGAATTGTAACATGGGGAGCAAGACACCGACAACAACAGAACAAAAGCAGGTGCAGACAAGCGCTCCTCCCTCTTGGATGCAGAATGTATTTAAGCGTGGTGGTGCAGATGCGTATAACATGTATGACACAGGGATTGGGGGTAATGTGTATGGAGGACCTCGTGTTGCGCCGTTAAGTGCTCAAACCACCCAAGCCATAGGTGGTCTTGGGAGTATCCCTCATCATTATCAAAATCGCTCTTTGATGAATACAATCTATAATCCAACGTCGGCAGCCATGAATCTTAGACATATGGCTTCTGGTGGTATGATGGGAGAAAATTCGTATTTCAAACGAGCACTTCAAGAAGCGTTAGATGACTCAGACACTCAAATTAACAGATATTTCTCAGGGATTGGTCGTTATGCAACTCCTGATCACAGAGAGGAAGTGCGGAAAGGAAGAGATTCTATATACGCTCGTGCTATGTTAGAGCAATTTAATCGTGATGCGGATCGCATGATGCAAGCCAATGCCATGATAGACCAAGCCAATCAAAATCAGTTGGGAGCATCAAATAACTTCTTACAGGGTTATGGCAATGCCTATTCCAATGCCATACAGGGGGGAGGTGTGCTTGATAATTACAATCAGAGAATTGTTGATGCCAATCGTNTGCCATACAGGGGGGAGGTGTGCTTGATAATTACAATCAGAGAATTGTTGATGCCAATCGTGAACGTTGGCTGGAACAAGACAATAGCGGCTGGAATAGGTTGAATATGCTTATGAACGCCGGTCATGGCTTTGCAAGGAATTACGGCACGACGACGAATAATCATACAATCTCTAAGATAGAGGGCAATAATCCGTGGAAAAATGTAGGAACTATAGGTTCTTTAGCACTTCAAGCAGCACCGATGGCTTTTGGTTATATGGCAGGTGGTCCAATGGGAGCAGCGTTGGCAGGAGGAGCATCCAAGTTTTTTTTAAATTACATGAATCAAAAGAAAGCTCTGGAGAATAATTAAAGAATAGTTTTGTAGGAGAGTGTGATGGCATTTCCAATATTATTTCCATTATCTTTTGCAGGTTTGATGGCTGCGAGAGCTGCGCCTCATGTTTTTAGGTATCTTGCTCCTAAAGCGGTTACAGGGGCGAATAGATTGGGACAATTAATAACAAAGAACCCCGTGGGGAATTTCATAACAAAGTACCCCAAAACCTCTCTATTTATGACTGGAATGTCAGGCATTGAAAGTATGATGACACCAGAGAAAGCACAAGCCCCATCCAACCCCTATTTACAGAATAGTCTGAATCCATATGGACCATTTATGCCCTATACGGCTCCTAGAGCGGAAATGCCTCTTGGATTTGATCAACATCCACCCATGCCAAATGCACTAGAGAGTACTCCACAAGAACTAAAACCTCATGTTAATGAACAAACGCAACCATTAGCACCCGCTTCCCCAACACCGCCTTCTGAACCAACAGATGCAGAGAAATTTTTACAGTCCAATACTTATAAGTTTTTTCAATCAGATGCGTATCAGAAGCTCAAAGATCTTTTTGCAGGTATGGCGGCAGCACCCACAGATGGTTCTGGATGGGATGCGCTTGCAAGTGGTGTGAAGCATCTTAATGAAGGAGATAAGGAAAGAGGGCAGGTTAACCAGACTGTCGAGTATCTAAAGTCCAAAGGCTACAGCGAAGAAGAAGCTGCTGTCATGGCAAGGAATCCTCAAATGCTTAGTGCGATGCTAACAGGTGGTGATACTCCTAAGTTAAGTCAGGGGTTTCAATGGTATACCAATCCAGAGACTGGTGAACGCGAAATGAGACCGGTAAAGGGGTCTCCACAAGAACTTGAGTATAATCAGAAGCTACAAGCACAGAAAGAGTGGGAGGGTAAAAAGCAAAAAAATATTATTGCCACAAAACATCAGATGAACGCTGGGATAGATGCTATTCGTGATTCGATTGCACTCATTCGCAAACATAAGATTAACGGGTTTAAGGCGTGGGCTACGCGTGGAATTGGAGGAACTCCTGCGAATGAATTAGAAAAATTATTTGATACGATTAAGGGTGGTGCTTTAAAGGCGGTATTTGAGAGCTTAAAATCGATGGATCCTAGAGGAAGTCTTAGTGTTGGTCCTATATCAGATTACGAAAGTCGGACGATGGTAGCAACCTTTGGTTCTTTAGATTCTGCGCGTAATACAAAAGGGCTACTGAAAACTTTAGAAAATCTTGAAATAACATTTAATGCTTTAAATAAGCTTCAGAAAACTGATTTGCATGATTGGATGACGGGGAAGATAACCCCTCAAGAAATCTCTGATAAATATAATACTCAGAAAAAAGGCGTTATGGAGTTTGTGAAGGTATCCAGTCCCAAAGAGAGCGCTAAATTTGAGATAGGAACAAAAATTCAAGATGCAGATGGTAATATTAGAATAAAGAGATACTAAAATGCTTAATCATAAGAATGATAACGTTGGAAAACGTCAGGTTTGGAATGATGATCAGTATCCTATTATTGGACATATAACAGATTATAATAAACGCTCTTCAAATAGTCAGATTTGGAATGATGATCAATATCCTATTATTGGACACATATCAGACTATAACAACCATTCTTATGAGGAAGAAGCAGAACATCCCGAAATAAGTGAAAGTGAAGCCTTTTGGAATTCTTTAAAGCATGGTTTGAGTTTTAATTTAGATGATGAGATTGCGGGGATCACAGCGGCAGGACGTGATTCTGATGATGAGTTGGCAATAAAGGCTTTTGCGAAGGGGCTTTACAACTATTGGACTGGAGATAAGAAAACCATAGAAAAATATGAGAAAGAAGCTAATAGAATACGTGATTATTATCGTAGGATGAGTGATCAACATTATTGGACTTCTTTTGCTGGAAATGCTTTAGGGTCGGCAATTCCTTCCCTTGCGACTTTAGGAGGAGGATTGTTAGCCTCAGGAGCACGCTTTGTAGCGCCTACACTTGCAAGGAATGTGGCGGGGTCAAAATTAGGTCAAGCCTTTTTGAAAGCAGGTCAGTTACCCCCAAGTCGATTTGCAAGTCCATTTTTAGGCATCACGAACAAAACAACATTACCTCATTTGCTTAAAGTAGGAGCGGCATCTGGTGCATTACATGGCGCAGGAGAAGGCGAAGGGCTTGGTAATACACTTACAAGTACGTTATCTGGTGCAGGTTTAGGAGCGGGCGGGGCATTGGTTGGAAGTGCTTTAGGTCATTTGGCTGGTTATCCGGTAAGCGGAATACGAAGACTTTTTTCTCCTTCTCATAAGGAAGGTGTTGCAACAGACACGTTAAGAGCAATCAGTAAACATTTAGGTAAGGAGGCTTCTGAAGAGCTAGGAAACTCTTTTAAGAATGCAGTTCCTACCGATTACGTAGCTGATCATAGTCCTTTTTTACAGGATCTTGTTTTTGATATCGCGAAAAGAAATCAAGGAGCTTATCTTGATTTGACTAAAAGAGCTGGGCAGAGAGCGCTGGGAGGAGGGGAGCGTATTCATCAAGCTGCTGATGAACACTTTGTTCCTCGTCAAAATGTCACAGGTTTAAAAGATGATCTTATCGCGAGTAGAGAAGCAGAATCACATACTCTTTACGAAATAGCCAAGAAAACGCCGATAGGAGAAAAATATTATGGGGCTCTTAATGATTTAATGAAGCGTCCATACTTCAAACAAGCTTATGATGAAGGACTAAAGCGGTTTATTACGGATGGCAACAACGTTAGTCCGTTTTCTTCTCAAAAATTTAGTCTCCTTAAGGAGAAACCAAACATGGGGGCTCTTCATAAGACTAAAGAGGTTGTCGATTTAATGATAAGGACCGAAAAGAGACAAGGAGATAATAGCCAAGTTCGCAGTTTAGTTGGTATCAAGAAAAAATTATTAGAGCTTATGGATGATATATCGTCTGAATATAAGAAGGGACGGGCATTATATCATCAATATAGTTCAGATGTAGATGCTATGGGCGAAGGAGAAAAAGTCCTTAGAAAGTCGGTTAATAAGGATAAATTCAGTAAAATTTTTGATGAATTACCAGAGGGACAACAAGAATACTTTAAAAAGGGATCAAGAGCAAAACTTTTACAAGGCATGGGTCAAACAAAAGATGAAGTGTCCAAGGCAAAGGAGATTTTTGGTACAAATGATCTATATGAACGATACAAGATATTGATTTATAATGATAATCTAGCTCTGTTCATATTGAATTAGACGCCCGAATAACGTAGGATTCTCTCA
>NZ_JBHINS010000010.1:0-3850 GCF_042195095.1 Bartonella sp. CL435QHHD | reverse complement strand
AGGATCACCAAAACACCCTATTACCATACGCTTTTCTGCTGAAGCTCAAGAAATGTTTCGTGTATGGTGGGAAAATTTTCAAAGAACAATCAAAGGAGGTCATTTCTCATCAAGTTTACAAGCGCATCTTTTGAAAATGAATAAAACCATACCAACCCTTGCATTGATTTTTGAATTGAGTGAAGGGGGGCGTTTTGAAATCAATAGAGATGCCCTTGAAAGAGCCTTATATTGGGAAGAATATCTGATAAGCCATGCAAAACGTCTTTATGCGGCGAATGATACATTAACAGCAGAGCGTGCAAAATTAATTGTAGAGCGCTGTGATCTTTTACCCAATGTTTTTACGGCAAGAGATATCTATAGACGGTGTTGGAGATCTTTAAAAGACAATCAAACCGTTAAGCAAGCTTTAGAGCTTTTATGTCGTTGTAACTATATTCGTGAATTTCCTATAGAGGGGAATGAATTAGGTCGGCGTCCTGATAGACGGTATGAATGGAATCCTTTGGTTAAAAACAACAGCATAAAACAATANACTATATTCGTGAATTTCCTATAGAGGGGAATGAATTAGGTCGGCGTCCTGATAGACGGTATGAATGGAATCCTTTGGTTAAAAACAACAGCATAAAACAATAAAGAAATCTCTTTTGAAGTCTTTAAGACAACCACGCAAAACTCTTTTTATGGCATTCTCATCAAGGAACTTTTTTCCAAAAGCAAATGATCTGAGTGACCTTATCAGAAGAGTTTTGTCAGTCTTGTCAGTTCTTTTTAGAACCTATATTATTTTTTTAAAATGAGAGAAAATTAAAAACATTATATTTCAATATGTTAGANCAAAAGCAAATGATCTGAGTGACCTTATCAGAAGAGTTTTGTCAGTCTTGTCAGTTCTTTTTAGAACCTATATTATTTTTTTTAAATGAGAGAAAATTAAAAACATTATATTTCAATATGTTAGTATTTTAACGATACAACCTATATCGACAATACAACCTTAAATACAATCAATAATATATATTTGTCAGTTTGTGTCTGTAAATTGAACTAACAAACTAGATTATTTTAGTGACTCATAAAACCTATCAAAATAATCATTATGATATTTTAAAAGCACATGCTTCATTTGTCTTTTTTCCATAAAATAAACAGCAAATTTCACTATTTTGCTGATCTGATCTCTCTCATGGGCTGCGTATAAACAGCATTTAAAAAACTTTTGAAAAAATTATCGGCTTTTTTAGCATTTTTCTGCATTTTTTCTCAATTCATTCAAAATGGATTTAATAAGCTTCGTTTTAATTCTTTTGAAGAGACTTAAACCCCTTATACGAAAACGGAANAAATAATCATTATGATATTTTAAAAGCACATGCTTCATTTGTCTTTTTTCCATAAAATAAACAGCAAATTTCACTATTTTGCTGATCTGATCTCTCTCATGGGCTGCGGATAAACAGCATTTAAAAACTCTTTTGAAAAAATTATCGGCTTTTTTAGCATTTTTCTGCATTTTTTCTCAATTCGTTCAAAATGGATTTAATAAGCTTCGTTTTAATTCTTTTGAAGAGACTTAAACCCCTTATACGAAAACGGAACTCTGTTGTAACAGGGCGTGAACTGGATCATTTGCACGTGAATTATGAAACTGTAAAACCTTATCCCGTAACCTTTAAAAAAGGTAATCCAAAAGTTACAGAGATCTCTAATCCAGAAAAATTCTATTACGTGACTGAAATGAAATTCGCAAAAGCAGGTAAAGAGAAAGATAAAACCACTGTTATTTATAATAACAATATCACAATAACAGATATCCCTCTTGACGCTTGTGAGTATATCGTTAATGGTAAACCCGCTCTTGAATGGGTTATGGGGCGTCAATGTGTTAAGACTGATAAAAAGAGTGGCATTGTTAATGATGCCAATCGTTATGCTGTTGAAACCATTGGCAACCCTGCCTACCCTCTAGAGTTATTTCAGAGGGTTATTACCATAAGTTTAGAGACAATGAAAATCGTTAAGAACTTACCAAAATTAGAAATTAGAGAAACTGAATAGACTTGGCTTGCTAAACTCACAAAGGGGTATAGAATCTTATAACCATAATNGTTATTACCATAAGTTTAGAGACAATGAAAATCGTTAAGAACTTACCAAAATTAGAAATTAGAGAAACTGAATAGACTTGGCTTGCTAAACTCACAAAGGGGTATAGAATCTTATAACCATAATCTATACCTCTCTTGTTAAGTTGATTAGATACAATCTTTAAAAGGAGTGTTTATATGCATTATTCTAAAAAGAAGAAACTTACACTTTTAAATACTCTACTTTGAATTGCTTTAAGACTTTTAAGAAATCCCATCTTAAAGTGAATACGCTTCTTTTACATTGCCTTTAAAAGATTAAACCGTAATCTAAAATGAGTGCTTTATTGTTATCAGAAGCTTTATTTAAAGAGGGTTATGTATATTCATTTTCTTATATTACTTATAGGTTTTGAATGTTTCTACCCCCCCAAAAACCTTACAAAACATAGAGCATTAGTTGAATTTATAGGTTGTACTATTGATATAGGTTGTTTTTTGAAAAATTGATAAAAAATAACATATTGAAATATAATGACTTTTATTTTTTATTGAAAAATATGTAAAGGGGGGCGTAAAAAGCACCTCCAAAACTCATAACCATAATGGTCTTGATAGCATTTATTATGATTATAATCCCTTTCTTTTGAAAGGCTTTAAAAGATCACATACTCTCATAAGACATGTTTTAATCATTCACTAAATGATCACTTTTGTCGATTCAATGTACTGACATAAACTGACAAATATATATTTACAGTTGTATTTATTTGTTATGGCTGTTTTAATAAGTTGTATTTTGAAAAATTGATAAAACTTAACTTATTGAAATATAATGATTTTAATTTTCTCTCATTTAAAAAAAATGATATAGGTTCTAAAAAGAACTGACAAAAATGACAAAAGTTTATTAAAAGGGATTTTGCTCATCTCTATAATGATCAGTTTCTATTGAGATGTTTTCATAAGTGTTTTCATAACGGTCTATAAATCACAATTATCATATATCCTATTTATCATTTCTCTTATGAACATGAAAAATGATGCCATGGCTATAAAGCATATAACAGCTATAGAAAAAGCAAAAATGCAAATGAAAGCATTTGTTATAAGAGCGCGGTGCTATTAAGGTCGTTTAAATTAAAGCCCCTTATAAACAAAATTCACAAAAAATTTAAAATTCATTTAGTAAAAAAATGATAGGTTATAAAGCTAAAAATACGCATAATGAGAGCGTTTCTAAATATTATAAATGTATAGATTCAGAAAATAACGCAATCGTTTCATAAAACCTATAATATAGCTTTAAAAGCATATAAATATAAAAGAAGCAATTAATAAGCATAAGATATTATCAATACATAACGTATTTAAAAAATAAGAAAAAACATAAAAAAGATAAAATATTGTTTGACAATAAATACGTATTTTGTTATATAAATACTCAAGTGATGAAAACACTTAAACCGTAAGCGGATAGGTTACGAAACAGCCTCTCCCATGTCTTTAAAATACTGGCTATCTTTTATGCTTTTGTTAGTATATGAGAATTTTGTCGGGCGTGGTTATGCCATACAATACCCATTTATGGGAAAAGCATAACAACGGACTTACGGCCGTGTTTTCAACGCCCGATGCTCTTATAGAGTGTCAATTGAAAACGTTATTAACCCGTAAGGTTTTAATTATGACAAATATCTCAAAAACCACCCCCGTTATCTCTAATATTGCAAATGAAACCGCGTCTGTTAATCAAC
>NZ_JBHINS010000057.1:0-2410 GCF_042195095.1 Bartonella sp. CL435QHHD | reverse complement strand
TTCACAAAGGATTTCTTCTGCTTGCTCTTGGCTAATACACATGCCTTTTTTGACAAGGGGGTTCCCCGCATTGCTGGTGTGACCATAACCAATCGTCCAGACACATGCCGTATCTCGATATGCTTCTAAACGCAAACCTTCCCATTGTTTGATAAGCTCTAATCCTTCTTTCGATATCTTTCTCATCTGACGCTCCATAAAAAAAGCCCCACAAAAGTGGGGCTGGATAAAATGATGTTCTAATCAATCTCGCACTAATTATAATAAAATGGGTCGCTACATCCACGGGCGCCTATTTTTTCATCTTCTACATAACGAGAATGCGCAAAATTCCGCGCAAATTCACCATTACTAGCATCACCGGACCAATCGCCTCCTCCCAACATAACATTTACGTCTACACGTAAACTGCTTCCTTTTTCCCCTGTATGCCATTTCGTCACGGGATAACAACCAGACAAAAATTGCCACACATAACCGCAACCATCCTCACAACCGATATACGAAATCATACGACGATTTTCTGTATCAACGTGTCCTCCAGACGTTTTGGGAGAAGGCGCTTTATTGCCTATAATACTGGTTCCAGAATTGATTCCACACATGCAAGACGCGAACTCATCACTCGTCAAAAATCTCTTATTAACAGACGAAAAATCAACGTGATGGTCAGAATAGCTACGATTGGTTGTAATCGGAACACCATAGGCAGACTTCGTATTTTCATCTGTCCCTGATTGAAGATAAATATCAACCCAAATATTCTTCCACGGATCGTAAACCATTCCCTCTGGGTCACTACGTGGACGGTGATTGAGACACCAAACAGAATCAGGGAGAATATCCCCCGCTTGATAACCCGATAACGGATGATCTTCAATCTCACCAACATCTGCACAAAGCGTATGAAATCCACCAATCTTTTTAGAGGTATCCTCTGTATAGCCATCAGGAGCTGTCGGATTGTCCGAAATATTAAAGTTGATCTCATTATTATTAGTGAGGGTTGGTATAAGATAAATATAATAATCCTTGCCTGCTTCAAGATCTTTGTCAAAAGTCATCCTTCCACGCCCTGGAACGCGGAAAAAGAGGTACCTACCCCCATTCTCACCACCATGATAAAAGCGAAAACATGCACCGTTATTGATCACAAGACCTTTTCTATTTTCCGGATCGTCTTCCAGAATTCTGTTAGGTTGATTAAAACGCACATTCTCTAAAAAATTAGTGGAAAGAGAACCTACCTTACTTTGAAGTTCAGAAAGACTGTCACTGTTCCTCTGTGCCTTCTCTTGAACTTCTGTCAATGCACTCTTCGCTTCTTCCGCTAACACTTTTGCCTCAGAGGCGGCTGTATTCGCAGAATTTGTCGTTGCTGTCACCGTGTCTAATGAACTCTTGACCTCTCCAAGCCCTTGCTTCGTCGTATCAGCTTCTTCTTTTGCTTGCTCCGCAACACTCTTCGCTTCTTCTGCTGTCGACTTCGCAGTCGCGGCTACTTCCTTGGCTTCTTCTGATAAACTTTTTGCACTCAAAGCGGTTTGGCTTGCTTGATCACTCGTGGATTTTGCTTCATTGGCTATTGTTTCTAAGCCTTCTGCTTTAGATTTTGCATCGCTAGCCTCTCTTAGTGCTTGATCTACTTTCTCTGTTACACTCTCTGCTGCACTTTTCGCCGATTCCGCCAAACCCTTCGCTTCTGAAGCTGTTTGCGAGGCTTGTTCCACTCCTGTTTGCGCCGATTCGGCAACTATCTTAACAGTTGCAACAGATGCCTTGACTTCAGCACAAGCATTCTTGGATTGTTCTGAAAGAGCTTTTGCCTCTTCTGCCATTTGCTTGGCGGCATCTGATGCACTCTTGGATTCTTCTGCTAATCCCTTGGCTGTATCCGCTGTATCTTTTGCAAGATTAGCGGTTGTCGTAGCTGCTGTAACCGCTTCACCCGTTTTCGTCACCTCTGTAAGCGCTTGATCAGAAACCCTTTTCGATTCCTCTGCAACCTGTTGCGCACTATTTGCACGCGCCATGGATTTTTCAGACTCTTGCCTTGCATTAACAACCTGTTCTAATGGTGCAAAAGTTTCATACGAATACAAAGATGCCGTCCCTAAAATCTTAGGAACAACAACGCTATCTTGCGAAGTTCCTTCTCTGATTTCCTCTTGCGTTGCTATTGGTATCAGATACTCATGACTATGATCGGGTATTTTCATATGTTTTATTCCTCCATTAAACCTAAAATGAACACTCTTTCAAATCTTCAAACTCTTCTCTTAAGGTCTCTAAGCGCTTCTCTAAATCTTTCACAGAACCATCAAGCTCTGTTTTCAAAGCTGCTTTCAGTAAATCAAAAACGCCATTAAGCGGCGCATGTACAAATACTTCCCCCGAATACAAAACGACC
>NZ_JBHINS010000084.1:0-7434 GCF_042195095.1 Bartonella sp. CL435QHHD | reverse complement strand
CACTGTTGCGTGTGGCATCAATCGAAACATTGCTCTCAGCTTGCAAGAGAAGTTTATCCGTTGCTTGAACATCAGAGCCTAGAATATTCAAATCTTGTCCAGAGAGAAGTGTCGTTGAGCCACCAGAGTTGACTTCTGATTTATGATGCATGGTGGCATCACCCTGTTCATCATGGTAATGGGTTTCTGCTGAACCGATCGTCAAGTTACCTTGTTCTGTAGCCATGGCAAGATCACCTCCGGTAGTGATCCCCACCCCGGAGGCTGTGATATTTTGTTTAGCAATCACCGTTGCATTACCACCAGCAGAAAGCGCCTCGGTGTTTAATACGGTCTCCACGCCGTCAACCGTTGTGCGCCCTGCATCCAAACGAATATTCTTCTCCGCAAGGAGAACAGCATCCCCACCCGCCGCAAAATGCCCTCCTTGACTGAGGATATCCCCGCCATGCACATGCAATTGGTGGTTTGCCGCAATACACCCTGAATTGGTTATTGTGGAATTGCTTGTATTTTGGCTGGTGATATTGACATCATCGCCCATGATCAAAGCCCCAGCAGAAACAAAGGAGGCTCTGTCTTTTTCAGGGATGTAAAGCACCGGTGCGTAAACATCCATGCCCTTGACCTGTTGGCGCACATAAATCACCATCGGGGCTTCTAGGGACGCCAATTGTTCTTCACTCAAAGCCTCACCAAAGGGGAGATTGTGTGCTTTTGCATATTCTGCCCCGACATCCAGCAAGGTTTTGACTTGTTCAATGGCATCACTTCCAGGAATAAAGGAGCCTTTACCCAAACCTTGACCAACCAGATCACGCATTTGTTTTTCAATCAGCTGCTTTTCGAAATAAGCATCGCCTAAGAAAAAAATCTCCCGATCAGGATTGTAGCCAATTCTGTTCAAATAATAGGCTGAACCATAAAACTTGCCGACATCAAGAAATTCTGCCCGCGTTTCATAAATGAAATTTTGATTGGGTAGCGTGCCCCCAACCCCACCCGATTGGGGCTTTGGTAAAGGAAGCCCCTCAGCAAGTTCCCCCGCATTATTGAGATCCACTTTTGGTGTAAAGAGAGCATCAACCCCGGTTAAACCACTTAAGGACTCCAGTGGTTTACGTTCAGCTGCTTGTGCTTTAAAATGCGCATCCCCTGTAATCGAACCTTCCGCTGCCGTGTTATTGAGTTGATCGACCACCAAATTCAACGTGCCACCCGCTTGGACAAGACCAGGAGCTGCATCAAGAGCTTCTGAACCAGTATGGCGATCCTTGCCATCGGCTATATCTAAAGAAACATCGCGGCTTCCATCAGCTTTATAGCCATAACAATAACCATCCTGCGTATTGGCATTACAACCCAGATAAGTTTTTTTATAAGCCGTTGCACCTAAATTGGTCAGCACATTGGCGTGGATATCGGCATTACCCCCTGCTTCTATAGAGCTATAATGGTTGTCAATGGTATCAGCGTTAATGATGAGATTGCCACTAGATTGTATTACCCCCGAAACTGGTTTATGAGAAAAACCTTGCGTGACAGTCTTTTCTGTCATGTGTGACCAGTCTTCGTTTGGGGATAAGAACCCCCATCTATCACCATTCCATCGATAGCGTTTTACGGACTTTTGATCATAGACAGGCTTAAATTCCCAAGTAAATGCCTTATAGACTGTTCCATCGCTTGAAATTGCGGTGCCATAGGTTTCTTCTTTGCTCGACCAAAGAGGAACATCCAAGAAAATTCTTACGTGCCCGTCAAAAGGTCCGGTATGACTTTGATGTTCGTGTCCCTTTCCCCAAAGGTTGGGACCATCTTGATATAACATCCCATCACTGAGCCTATCAGAACCCTTTGGTCTTTGGAAAGAAATATCGCTATATTCCGTTTTTTCCGTGATGACAGGCGTGCTATCGGCTTCGTTTTTTAGGGTGTTGGTTTGGATATTTAAGTTTCCACCAGCTTGAATAAAGCCTGCTTTGTTCACAAGCGAAAGGCTTTTTCCGCTGCCATCTGCATTGGTGAAAGATAAATCACCTTCTGTCATTATGGTGCCAAAATCATTGAGCAAAGCACCATCAACTTGTAAAGCACCATTGCCCTTCACATAAATTAAGCCCGTTTTGTTGTTGGTCACATTGCCCGTCACGCTAAAGACTAAATCCTGCCCCGATGCCAATTGACCGCTATTTCCAAGCTCCCCCGTTTTGATCACGAAATCTCGTGCTGCTAAAACCGACGTTGTCTCATCAACCATAACGCTTGGGGCAACAAAAAGAATATCTCCAGTCCCTCCCTGATCTGTCACGGCTTGTAGCCGCGCATGGTGAATCTCAAGGGCATTGGTGCTTTGAAAGTCTAAACCGCCATAAGCCAATTCGCTCTCTGAGACATCAATATGATCTGCAATTAAATACAGCGTTTGCGGCGTGTAAATATGAGAACGATTATTGCTTAAATCGAGAGTGTTTGCTGTCAATCTCACATCCCCCTCAGCAGACAACACATTCTCAACACTGATCTCTCCAGATACCGATGTCAATGTTGCGCTGCCATAGCCCATGACCTGATCATAATAGATGTCGTTGCCTGCAAAAATTTCAATATTGCCACCACTGGCAATCTGACCAACCTTCACCCCTTCTTTTGCTGTAATCAAAAGAAAACCGTTTTTATCTAAAACAAGATCCCCTGAACCGCCCGTAGAAACGACACCTGTCATCAGTGTGCCAGCATCAAGGCTGCCAACCTTTAAAACAGCTTTTTCACCCGTCATCAGTGAAGAAAAGTCAACCGCCCCACCCTCAATATTTGCCTTGCCATAGGCTAAAAGTTGTCTAAAATGAACGGGAGCATTTGTTGCTGGTTGTGCTTGAATGGCAACATTTTGATGCGACAGAATTGTTTGAGAAACAGATAGCCCGTTATGAGAAACCAGGGTGATATCTCCTGCCCCATAAACACTTTCAGCGACAATCGCACCTTGACTGCTCTGGAGATCAACATCCCCTTGGGTGCCAAGAACAACAACACCAGCAGCACCCGTTGCCGCCATATCAACCCCACCGGCTAAAAGCTGCGCCTGTATATCACCACCGGCATGCGCCTTGAGGTTCCCTTGCGCTAAAACAATCCCCTCAAGCTTCAAGTCTCCGCCCGATTCAAGAGCCATATCAGCGCCTGACCCTAGCCCTGAAACTTGAAGTGTCTGGCGCGAAGAAAGCTCCATATTGCCCCCAGAGGTTGCCTTACCGGCAATCGATAAAAGCCCATCCTGCGCCTCTATCTTCAAATGACCATCAGCGCCAACCGTTTCTAACGTCACATCCTTATGGGCGGCAATATCAATATGCTTTTTCGAGGTGATGTGCTTTGCCAATACGCTCTGGCTTTTCGATTTGAGAACAACACCCCCATGACCAAAAACATTCTTCAACGAGATTTTCCCGTCAGCAGAAAGATGCAACTGCCCCGCATTGGCTGCCATATCATGGCGCATGCGAACCCCAACACCTTTTTCTGTTGCCACAAGTTTAATCTGATCCGCCTGTAGAGCCCCCAAAGCAGAGCCATCTATCGCATATTCCGGTTTACCGGTAATATCAGTCAGTTCTTTCATCTCACGAGAAGCATAATCAAAGTGACCCGTCCCTGCTGTCACTCCAATTTCCTTGCCCGCAACAGCTCCTTCAAAATGCACTGTGCGTGAGACAATATCGACAATATCAACCGCCCCTTGACCAGAGAAAAAATTGGCTCCCTTGGCGCCAAAGGTAATATCCCCACCTCGCACCTCAAAGCCTTTCAAAAAACCGCTCGCATCAATTTCGGGTACACCTGTAGTTAAGGTCGCATGGGGTGTATTGATAAAGCCACAACCATCACAGCTTATCCCATTGGGATTGGCTATAATCACATCGGCGGGGCTCCCAAAAACCTCTCCTGGACCATTCAAAGCACTGCGCTTGCTGCTGGTCACTTCATTTAAAATCACTTTCGCCGAACCCGTGAGGCGCAAATGCGGATTGCCCGGCATAATGCCCCCCAACTGCGATTGCCCCACTTCTTGCGCATGATTGTTCCAAATCACACCTGGATTTCCAATATTAAAATCGTTATATTTATTGTGTGATAAGCCCTTGCCATTGGGGGTAACAATATCAATCGAGGGAACCCCATTGGGCGCTGTCACTATATCTGGGCGATGGGCAGCATTCGCGTTAGGATCCACAGTAATTTGTGCCTGTAACACTGAAGGGGCTAACAAACAAGAAAAACCAAGTCCCCCAAATAAAACCTTTTTGAGCATCGTACTGGAGACCAAAACACCTAATAAAGCTGCTCTTTCTGCTCTCTTCTCATATCTCATACTTTAACTCCCCAATAAAAAATGCTTAAAGTTCCATTGTTAATGTCATAAAAAATGTTCCTGATTTTTTGTGCTTAACTGTGCTCCAAAAAATACTGGAATAACTGGCATCAAGAGAGACCATGCCTCCCGCAAGCTTGACACCTGCTGTCCAACCGGCAAGCTGGTCACTCTTAATCCCATACAAAGCTTGCGAAAACACACGCCCATAATCCAAACCAACATAAGGGCGAAGTTCACCAAAAACTTTTTTAAAGGTCGCGTGATTGCTCCACGGAATGGTGCGCAACAACAAATCATTCCGGCTAAAAAAACCGTTATTGCCAAAAAGCAAACTCTCACGCGTGCCACGAACATTGGAAGCGCCCCCCAACGAAATCTGTTCAGCCCCCAATAAATTATGCGGTGAATATTGACCACTCAAAAGATTGCTCAGTATAAAGTCAAAGCCCCCTACCTTAAAAGGCGTCATGACACTAAGCGTACCGGTAAATTTGGCAAATTGTGGCTCCGCATCCCCTGCCCCTGGATCGTGCTTCTTGACAGAATGAAACAAGGGGAGCCCTTGCAAATAACTCACATCAAAGGTCCAAGTCCCCCCCAACATCTGGCGCGAATGCGAAATCCCAAAATTGGCGACGCTATATTGACGGCTGCCCACTTCAATCTTATTGCCAAGAAGGTAATTGTTGGTTCTTTTATAAGAAAGACCTAAATTCAAGGTAGTAAGGGAAACACCATCACGGTAAAGAACCCTGCTTGTACTGGCGTGCAACTCACTGGAATCCCCCGTCGTCTCAATATCGGTAAAATTGCCAGGGATAATGCTTTGGTAATTATAAACAGTGCCATTCAATCCAAAGGTCCAATAACCGTACGGAATACTCACACTCGCTGAAATGTTATTGCTATGTCCTTCTTGCTTGCTCCCACCCCAATAATCTGTCTGACTGCGCTGATAGTTAAAATCCCACGCATCATTCATCCCTAAAATATTTTCTACCCTCAAGCCCGCACTATAACGCGCATAACCCGTGGAAGATTGTCCCATATTGTCATGAGAAACAGTAACCTTGAAAGTTTTATCGGGATGATTGTTAATATTGACAATGGTGCTCCCTTCTTCACGCCCTGGAAGAAGTTCGCTGTGAGCGTGCGCTGAACTCAAACGGTTGATCTGATCAAGCCCCTGTTCAATATCGCGCATGTTCAGAACATGACCTTGAAGCCCAGGAAAAGCACTCCACACAACATTGTTATAACGAGATGCCGGTGAACCATTATAGTAAATCTCTGAAAGCTTGCCCTCAACGACAATAAATTTGAGCGTCTTGCTGTTTTTGATATCTTGATCAGGAATGTAAAAACGCGCCGTTACATAGCCTTGATCCAAATAAACTTTGGTTAACTTCTTGATTAAGAGCTGAATATCAAAAAGCCCAATACATCTTCCAACATAAGGCTCTGTTACGGCTGATATAGAGCGCTTTTTGACATGATGCACTCCCTCAACAACAACAGCATGAATGGGAAAACATTGCTTCCCATCCAAAAGCGTTTCTGGATTTTGCTCTGAAGGCGTCTTGATCCTTTTAGGCGTTAAAGACCGTAATTTCTCAATTCTTTCTAATTGCTGCTTCTCAGATTGTTGGCGAGAAAAATTATCTGTTGGGGAATGAAAAATAGCTGAGGAGCGCGCATAAACATTTACACCTGTAAACAAGCCAAAGAAAACAACAATGGCACGAAAAATTCTCAAAAGAGAACTTTGGCGTAAAAATATCAATAACAATACAGATTGCCCCCGCTTTGCATTATTCATGAAGCACTCTTTAAAAGAACTTCATGAAACCTCTAACAAGTCCACTCAAAACAGCCACTGCCCTATGACGCTTTTAACAAAAGCACATGCCTTTGTGACCAAAAAAGTGACACCCAAAAACTGCTTTATTTTAACTGCTGAAGATCTCTCCCCCACATTTATGTAAAAAGACCTCTAAACAAAACTGTTTAGCCCGTCAATGGTTAATACATCAATATCCCCAGTTTAATGCTACAATATATTTATCAATAATTAGAGATAAATTCACTCTCCAGCTCCTCTAAGCCACTCAACACGCATATAAACGAGACATCATGCTATCAAGCACATCCTATCGTCAAAAACAACAGCATAAAACAATAAGAAATCTCTTTTGAAGTCTTTAAGACAACCACGCAAAACTCTTTTTATGGCATTCTCATCAAGGAACTTTTTTCCAAAAGCAAATGATCTGAGTGACCTTATCAGAAGAGTTTTGTCAGTCTTGTCAGTTCATTCTAGCTCCTATATTATTTTTTTTAAATGAGAGAAAATTAAAAACATTATATTTCAATATGTTAGTATTTTAACGATACAACCTATATCGATAATACAACCTTAAATACAATCAATAATATATATTTGTCAGTTTGTGTCAGTAAATTAAACTGACAAAATAGATTATTTTAGTGACTCATAAAACCTATCAAAATAATCATTATGATAATTTAAAAGCACATGCTTCATTTGTCTTTTTTCCATAAAATAAACAGCAAATTTCACTATTTTGCTGATCTGACCCCGTGTCATGGGCTGTGGATAAACAAGCTTTAAAAAAACTTTTTGAAAAAATTATCGGCTTTTTTAGCATTTTTCTGCATTTTTTCTCAATTCGTTCAAAATGGATTTAATAAGCTTCGTTTTGATTCTTTTGAAGAGAATTAAACCCTTATGTGAAAACGGAGCCCTGTTGTAATATGCATCACTTTAATAAGTATGATAATGAACATGTCACTTTACGCTCTCTCTTAGAATATTATCGTCAACGAGCTAAATCACCCCGTGAATTAGGAACACTGTTCGAAAATCTTGTCATGGCTTATCTTATGCATGACCCTCTCCATTATGGACGATATGAAAAGGTAGAAACCTATTATGAATGGGCTGAAGAGCGTGAAGGTTGGAATAAAAATGATATCGGCATTGATCTGGTTGCTAAGCTTCGTCATCAAGAAGGCTATGTGGCTATTCAGTGTAAGTT
>NZ_JBHINS010000086.1:0-1846 GCF_042195095.1 Bartonella sp. CL435QHHD | reverse complement strand
TGTAAAATTAGTGGCTCCACCGTAATCGTAGAACGTGAGAAATAGTAATCATGGAAAAGAAATATGAACTTACTGATGAAACAATCGAAGTTGGGGGCAAAACTCTTCACCGCATTCGTGCATTGAGAAGCTTCGGAAAAATCAAGAAAGGTGACCTAGGCGGCTTTATAGAAGGTGAGAGCAACTTAAGTCATGAAGGAGACTGTTGGGTTTATGATGATGCCATGGTTTATAGCGGTGCAAAAGTTTACAACAATGCCAAGGTATTTGATAACTCAAAAGTTTGTTATTTTGCAAATATTTATGAAAATGCAACAATTCATCATAACGCAAAAATATATGGTGGTCGTATTTTTGGAAAAGCACATGTTTACGAAAATGCAAGTGTTCATTGCAATGCAGAAGTGTATGGTAACGCACACATTTACGGAGATTCAGAGGTTCGTGGAGGCAGTATTATCACAACGAGCGAGAGAAGATAATTATTATGTATAGATATGAAATTAAACCTACTTTGTGTTCGCAGTTAGTTGTGAGAAATACCCACAATCCAGGTGAACTTTGTATAACGATCTCTGGAGATAAGGGCGAGCCCTATGTAGATACCATAATCTCTAAAGACAAAATAGATGCCTTCTTAAGTGAAGAGAATATCGTGCCAATGGAACTCATAGGATCGCAATGCTTTGCATTTTCATACGAATTCAGACCGTTTGCATGCACTAGATTTGAAATGATACCACCCAATTCAGATGAATCTTTCTTGTTGACGCTATATTCTGATCATTGTGCATATATAAAACGCATTCCAATTGATCGGATTGTACAACCTGTAAAGACAAAACTCTAACACCCCAAAACCAGTCTTTTAACACCAGCGTGATTCACGCCACGGGTGAATTGTACGCAATGTAGGAAATCAAGATGACAAATTCCACTTTTTTAAAAGAAATGGCAGGAAAATATGGATTTTCTGCTGAAGAATTTCGAGAAACAATCATAAAAACTTGTATTGGATATAAAAATGCTAGTGTCATCACTGATGCAGAATTTGCCGTTTTTCTTTTTGTTGCCAATACTTATGGACTTAACCCTTTAACAAAAGAAATCTATGCACTCCCTAAAAAAGGCGGCGGCATCATACCCGTTGTTTCTATCGACGGTTGGATAAAGATCATCAAATCAAATCCTGACTTTGATGGCATGACCTTTCAAGATCAACTCAATGAAGATGGGAATATCATTGCTATCAAATGTGCTATTCGTCTCAAAGGGATTAAAGACCCTATCGAAGTCACCGAATATCGCAAAGAATGCGAACAAGAAAAAAGTGAAGCATGGCAAAAATATCCAGCACGTATGTTGCGCCATAAAGCCACTATACAATGTGCTCGCTATGCTTTCGGGCTTTCCGGTATTTATGAAGAAGATGAAGCAAAACGTATCAATGAAACAAACCATAGCATTCCAAAACAATTGGTTTCTCAAGATATGCTTATAAAAATCGAAGAATTAATCGAACAAACAGAATCGGATAAAAATAAGCTTCTCTCTTATGCAAAAGTAGAAAAGCTAACAGATATGTCTTGTGAAACAGCAGACGACGTTTTGAAAATATTAGAAAGCAAGCCAAGAATTCAAAGAGAAAGCGCTCTACAATCTCTCCCACCACAAGAGAAAACATACGTTCCTATACAAGATGCCGAATATATTCACGTCCAAGATATAGAATATGTACCACAAGAACAAAGAACGGCGGTGTGAGATGGAACAAAGAACAGCAGAATGGTTTCAAGCGCGCTTGGGTAAAGTCACCGCATCAAACATTTACAGCGTACTCAGTAAA
>NZ_JBHINS010000050.1:0-2399 GCF_042195095.1 Bartonella sp. CL435QHHD | reverse complement strand
TGTAAAATTAGTGGCTCCACCGTAATCGTAGAACGTGAGAAATAGTAATCATGGAAAAGAAATATGAACTTACTGATGAAATAAAAGAATTTTATGATGCAAGAACCGATAAAAGTAAAAAACTTTATCGCATACGTGCATTAAGAGATTTTAGAAATATTAAAAAAGGTTACTTAGGTGGCTATATACAAAAAGAAGACAACCTATCGCATGAAGGCGATTGTTGGGTTTGGCATAAAGCTATGGTTTGTGGTGACGCTAAGATTTTCGGCAATGCACAAGTATTTGAACGCGCACAAATTACAGGCAGGGCGCGTGTTTATGAAAATGCAAAAGTTTGCGGTGAAGCATATGTTGAATATGATGCGCAAATTTACGGCAATGCACAAATTTATGGTGAGGCTCGAGTTTTGGGCCATGTTTATGGCAATGCCCGTGTCTATGGAGATGCTTATATAAGTGATAAAGCACACATTTCCGGAAATATGAAAATTCTAGATAGAGTATATATTTTCGATAATGTAAATATTTCTGGTAATCTTGAAATTCGTGGACGCAATTCAATCATCTACGAAAGTGACTATTCAGCAAGCGATATAAGCTACATAAGCCGTTTCTAACAACCAAACAACATTTTTAAACACAAGCGTGATTCACGCCACGGGTGAATTGTACGCAAATCAAGGAAATAAACCATGGAAAAAAAATACGAACTTACTGATGAAACAATTCAGTTTGATGGAAAAACTCTTCACCGTATTCGTGCTTTAAGGGATTTTGATGATGTCAAAAAAGGAGATCTTGGTGGCTTTATTGAAAAGGAATATAACTTAGGTCATGATGGCAATTGCTGGGTCTATGATGATGCCAAGGTGCTTGAAAGCGCTACCATTTTTCATAATGCCAAGATATTTGATGGCGCCTGTATTAGTGGAAATGCTTCAGTTTATTCTGATGCACAAGTTTACAGTCGTGCTGTTGTTTTTGGTAATGCCGAAGTTTCTGGTAGTGCACATGTTTTTGGTGATGCTGTTGTTCGCGACAAATCTCATGTTTACGGTGATGCAGAAGTTTACAATAGCGCACTCATTTATGGTGACGCAGAAGTTTTTGAGAATGCACGAATAAAGAATAGTGCCCACATTTACGACAATGCTCGTGTATATGGGAACGCAATAATTTGTGGTCCTGCTCTCATTTATAACAATGCTAAAGTTTATGGTGATGTCATTATATCATGCTCCAATTTCACGTATGAGGATGATATTAATTATGGAAATGTTGAGATTTTTGGAGATGCAAAAGTTTATGATAGTGCTCGCATTTATGACGCAGTCAAGATCTTTAGAAATGCCGAAATTCGTGGATTAGCTAATATTCGCGGAAACACGAGAATTCCTCAAGACATAAAAATTTAACAACCAACCAGCCTTTTAACACCAGCGTGATTCACGCCACGGGTGAATTGCGCGCAATGTAGGAAATCAAGATGACAAATTCTACTTTTTTAAAAGAAATGGCAGAAAAATATGGATTTTCTGCTGAAGAATTTCGAACCACAATCATAAAAACTTGTATTGGAGATAAAAATGCTAATGTCATCACTGATGCAGAATTTGCCGTTTTTCTTTTTGTTGCCAATACTTATGGACTTAACCCTTTAACAAAAGAAATCTATGCATTCCCTAAAAAAGGCGGCGGCATCATACCCGTTGTTTCTATCGACGGTTGGATAAAGATCATCAAATCAAATCCTGACTTTGATGGCATGACCTTTCAAGATCAACTCAATGAAGATGGGAATATCATTGCTATCAAATGTGCTATTCGTCTCAAAGGAATTAAAGACCCTATCGAAGTCACCGAATATCTCAAAGAATGCGAACAAGACAAAAGTGAACCTTGGAAAAAATACCCCGCACGTATGTTGCGCCATAAAGCTACTATACAGTGTGCTCGCTATGCTTTCGGGCTTTCCGGTATTTATGAAGAAGATGAAGCAAAACGTATCAATGAAACAAACCATAACGTACAAACGAAGTTAGTTTCTTATGATGTGCTTACGCAAATCAAACAATTAATAAACATCACTCAAACAGAAGAAGAAAAAGTGCTTGATTATGCACAAGTCGATAGGCTTGAAGATCTTCCTGATGAAGTAGCACAAAGGATTTTGGATATTTTGCAAAAGAGACAGCATGAAAAAGAACAATCTTTCCTACAACAAAAGCAAATAGAAGCGCCTATACAAGATGCCGAATATATTCACGTCCAAGATATAGAATATGTATCACAAGAACAAAGAACGGCGGTGTGATATGGAACAAAGAACAGCAGAATGGTTTCAAGCGCGCTTGGGTAAAGTCACCGCATCAAACATTTACAGCGTACTCAGTAAA
>NZ_JBHINS010000018.1:0-2720 GCF_042195095.1 Bartonella sp. CL435QHHD | reverse complement strand
CGCTCTGTACGGTGCCTTTCTGTCAATTTAAACGCATCTCTATTCTCAAAATCATCAGCAAATTTCACTACTTTGCTGTTTTTTCGGATCCTTTTAAATACAATTTCATGACTGATGCTCCCGAAAAAAGCTCTATTTCTGATCCATAAGTGTCTTTAAGCGTAGATCGCTGTTGGGGGTATGCTAAATCTTTCTGAAAGGTTATTTGCGAAATTGTTTGATGATGATTTATAGCATGCGGTTGCATATAGTTTTTCCGTTTCTAATTTTTTGTGTTTCTTAATTACCAATCCATATTCTGGATGCGTAATCCAATTATCCCAAGCGCTTTGCCAATCGCGTTCATTTGCATTTCGACATGGATTGGTTTTTGAAAAGCGTACAAATTTTTCAAATTCTGATAAGGCTTCACCATGCGTTAATCCTTGTTCAGTTGCGTATTGAAAATCGGGTTTGAAATCTTCTAGTATTCTTTCAACTTCTTGTTTTTCCCTTGTTTTCTTTGTTCCTTCAAAAAAGTTTGCTTTCTCTGGAAAATAAGCAGGCATCATCGTGTCAAAGATTTCTGAAAGTTTTTTTCCAACCTTTTTAACTTTTCGTGAAGGCAATTTCGCAATCATCGCTTCGTTAATTTGCCATCGGTTGTTAACTTCGTTTGAAAGATTGATATTTTGCTCGCGAATGATTGGTTGTTTGGTTTCTATCGTTTTGATTTGTTCTGATTGGCTTTCAACATCACACTCGATTGGCTCGTCAACCAAATCGTTTGTTTCTAAATTTTCAAAATCAATTTCTCTTTTTGATAAAATAATATTTTTATTTTTTTTGTTATTGTTATTGTTAATGTTAATGTGTTGTCGTGATGAACTCATCATGATGTCATCATGACCTCGTGATGATGTCATGATGACATCATCATGTTCTCTTGATGAATTATCTTTCTGCTTATTTCTCTTAGTATTCGCAGCTTTTATAGCTTTTTCTGAGAGTCTATTTAAATTCTCATTAGAGTTATTGAGTTCTTCCTCAACATCTAAATTCCACAAGCGACCATCTGCTAAACGAATGAAATATCCTTCTTCAAGCAAAACATTCAGTGCCGCTTCAAACTTCTTCACTGAATAACCAGTGTAATTAGATAAAACTTTAATATTATAAAAAAGAGGTTCACCAGTATGCAACATACGTAACCGTAATCGCATATAGATATTGCCCTCTACAGCAGGCAAATAATCAACAACTATTGCCCACTTGTCTGCAAAAAGCCTCGTCCATGGTAATTTACTGGACATACCCCAATTCCCTTTCTTTAACTAAATATAAAATTGCTAAAGCATCTGCTTCGTTATCATCTTTCGGATTGTGCCCTTTTGCACGCACCGCCTTAATCATCTCTTCTTTCGACGCATTCCCCTTGCCTGTCGTCGCTTTCTTAATCGTACTTACTGGTATCCCCTCATACGGTATCTGATGCTGTTCACACCACGCCGTTAACGTTGCTAACAAACCACCGTAAACATGCGCTGCATCTGTACCTTTATGACGCCTCACCTCTTCAAAATACACCACGTCAATTTGACCTGCTGTCTGCTTTATTTCTGATAGCCATTGCTTAAAGCGCAAGTAACGCATTCCACCGCCTTCAAAACGGCGCGATTGAAAATTCACGGTACCACTGAATATGTCACCCTCGGCATTGCGAAACGCCCACCCCGTTTTGGTACCTAGATCAAAACAAAGGATTGTATGAAGCATCTAAATCACCTGTATTTAATGATTGTTTTTTCTTAGAATGGTGCTTTAAACGACTTCTCTGCACACAATTTTACTACAATTCACACAATAAGAAACGTTAGGAAAAGATAATTTTTGGATGAGCTTTTCTTGCTCTTTTATTATTTCGTCTCTTTCATTTATCGCTTGTCTAAGCATTTTTATGTTTTTAAAATTGGTATAAACCGCATAACATGAACACAAATTAGCAATACAAGATATAATAAGTGCAATTAAGCCCATCCCTCTCTCCTCACTTACCCTTCTTCTTACTCTTCTTATTCTTATGAGGCGGCGCTTTTACTGCTTCATCACGCTGTTTAAGCTATTGTGTTAGTCTTTCAACTTCCTCGTCGCGTGATTGAACATCTGGTTTTAGTGCCTGTATCTTTTCACTTTTCCGTTTAAAGTCTTCTCGGTACGCATCTATCTTTTGCTTAAGTTCTTCAATTTCCTCGTCACGTTCTTCAATCTCTTGCTTCAGTTCTTCCATTTCCTCCTCGTCACATTCTTCCATCTTTTGCTTCAGTTCATCAATTTCCTCGTCGCGTTCTTCAATCTCTTGCTTCAATTCTTTAATTTCCTCGTCGCGTAATTGAACATCTGCTTCGAGTTCTTTAATTTCCTCCTCACGTTCTTTAATCTCTTGCTTCAGTTCTTCCATTTCCTCGTCGTCATGTTCTTCTATCTTTTGTTTCAATTCTTCAATTTTCTCGTCGCGTTCTTTAATCTCTTGCTTCAATTCTTTAATTTCCGTATCACGTGATTGCACATCTGCTTTTAGTGCCTGTATCTTTTCACTTTTCCGTTTAAACTCTTCTCGGTACGCATCTATCTTTTGCTTCAATTCTTTAATTTCCGTATCACGTGATTGAACATCTGCTTTTAGTGCCTGTATCTTTTCACTTTTCCGTTTAAAGTCTTCTCGGTACGCATCTATCTTTTGC
>NZ_JBHINS010000024.1:0-1150 GCF_042195095.1 Bartonella sp. CL435QHHD | reverse complement strand
ATATAGATACATGCTAAACGCTTCATTTTCATTTATACATTACCTAAGTATTTTCATTACGATATCTTGACTTTGATAAAATCTTTGTGCCCCTCTGAATTGTTCGGATAGTACTGAACCTTCTACAGTGGATTTTGTTTTTATCGTATGATAGGCATCCCTTTTGCTTCATGGTTAAAAAATTTCATATCAAGTTCGCGTCTTTTCTTTTTGATAAGTGATTGCTCAGCTTTACGTAAATGCGTTATCATTTGCATCTTTATAGATTCATTGTGGATCATGGCTAATGAACCATCGATATGTGCTTGAAGGTCTGCAATATCTTTCAGGTTTTCTTTTGTTTGAAGTTCATCAAATAGATTTCTGAGGTATTTAAAACGATTTTCTACGTTTTCAAAAGTTTTCAAAGTTATAGCTTTATCTAGCACCGAGAAAAATTGTAAACGCGCAAAAAGATTTTTGCCCATTTGATCAAGAGATCCAGAAATTTTGTTTTCGTCCTCCAATAGCTTTTGATATGATTCCCTTGAATGCTGATTACTCTTATAGAGCGCTTCTGGCTCTTTGAGAAAAAAACTAGAAAAGTCTATTTTCTGAGGTCCAGTTTTCTGACTCTTTGTTATAGCTTGATAGGTTTTTTCTGTTTGCGAAATTTGTTCTTTTTTTAACTCAAGCTGTTTTTTTAAGAGCCCAATAATTTCTCCTTTTTTTAATAGATTAATAAGTTCCAGATATTCTGCTGATGGAGTAGGTTGTAAGCTTACAGTTGGATTCTTATGTGATGAGGGGGCGGAAGATACGCTTGTAACTGCATTTGCATGTGCCAGATCCATCATTCCCAAAAGGGTAATCATTCCTGTTATAATAAATCGCTTTTTCATCTGTCTCCTCGCTTGATTTCGGCAGGGATTGTTTTATTAATAGGCACTCGGTTCCTATCATTTGGCTGTTTTAGCTTTGGTGCTAATGCACAAGCTGATAAAAGGTTTGCAATCAAAATTATAAGAATGATCGACTTCATTTTAATATGACTCTTTTTATTGTTATATACATCCTGATATTTATTTTTATTATTATAATTTTGAACATAAAGTAAAGTGTATAGTTTACGATAATTTATCTTTTCTTAATTTCATTTTTTAATTTATGA
>NZ_JBHINS010000078.1:0-68437 GCF_042195095.1 Bartonella sp. CL435QHHD | reverse complement strand
AACATCTTTAAAACTCTTTAAAAAAAATAAATTGGTACAAAACCTAGTGTCAAAATATACAAAACCCGCTGGCAAGCTACACCGCTGGCAAGCTACAACCGATGACAAGCTATAACTCCATACAAGAACGAATAAATACAAAATTCAATGGAGCGGGCGATGGGATTCGAACCCACGACCCCAACCTTGGCAAGGTTGTGCTCTACCCCTGAGCTACACCCGCTTACCGATTCGATATATGTCTTGTCTGTATGGCGTAGGCTTCTACGAATTGCAACAAAAAAATATCATTTTAGTTTGATTTATTTTGTCCATGTTTAAATAAAATGAAATAAAGATTGATTTTAGAAAATTCTTCAGTAATAAATTATTCCTTTTTTAATTTTTGCATGGAGAGGGGTGGAATATAATGTTGAAGAGAATAAATATATTAGGGATTATCATTGCAACTGTTTTTATGATGAACAGTGTTGCAAAGGCCGATGACCAAGTTAAACACGTTAAAGTTGCAATAACGCAAATTATGGTCCATCCTGCTGCGGATGCTGTTCGTAAAGGTGTAGAAGATGTGCTTGCAGCAAATGGTTATAAGCAAGGTGAAAATTTTCAACTTACCTTTTTATCAGCGCAGGGTAATATTTCAACAGCAACGCAAATTGCACGTAAATTTGTTGGTGATAAACCCGATGTTATTGTAGCAATTACCACGCCTTCAGCACAAACGATGCTTGCGGCAACAAAAACAATTCCTATCGTCTTTGCAGCGATTTCTGATCCTATCGGAGCTAAAATCGTTTCTTCACTTACCAAACCTGGCGGTAATATGACGGGGAGTTCTGATCGTATAGATGTTGCAGAAAGTGTTAGACTTTTACAAGAAGTAAAACCAGATTTGAAAAAAATTGGTTATCTTTATAATGCTTCTGAGGCAAATTCTGTTTCGACACTTAAAACGTTAAAGGATGTAGCAAAAAAAGCTGGAATTGAAATTATTCCCTCATCGGCACCAAAGCCTTCAGATGTGCAGGCAGCAACACGCGCTTTAATCGGTAAGGTCGATATTATTTTTGTTCCTGCTGATAATACGATTTTATCTGTTTTAGAAGGTGCAATAAAGGTCTCAGAGGAAGCCAATATGCCTGTATTTACTGTTGATGCTAATACTATCGGGCGCGGGCCTTTTATGACGCAAGGTGTGAATTTCTATGATGTAGGGGTTGATGCTGGAAAATTGGTCGTGCGTATTCTAAAGGGTGAAAAACCTGGTGATATTGATGTTGTACAGGCAGCTAATAATGACATTCGAATTGATTTGAAAGCAGCCCAAAAAGCAGGGATTGTTATTCCGCAGGCAGTTATTGACCGTGCAACAAAAGTGATTCAATAACTTTTATTGATCAAAGTGTTGATCCTATAAAAATACGTTAAGTTTTCATGGAGATTGTTTTTACATGAATATATTTGCGTTTTCTGGTGCTGTGGAATTAGGCCTTATTTATGCGTTTGTTGCTATAGGGGTTTATCTTTCATTTCGGGTTTTAGATTTTCCTGATTTAACAGTTGATGGATCGTTTCTTCTTGGTTCCTGTGTCTGTGGTGTTTTGATTCTCTTGGGTTTCAATGCATGGACAGCTATGGCATGTGCTTTTTGTGCAGGTATGGTGGCTGGTTTATTAACGGCTATGTTGAATTTGCGTTTTGGCATTTTGAATCTTTTAGCTTCTATTTTAACAATGTCGGCACTTTATACGGTTAATCTTCGTATTATGGGAATTATGGGAGGGTCTAATGTTAATTTAGCTCTTGCTGATACGGCGTTAACGCCCTTTTATAATCTGTTTGGTTTGTCTGATATTTTTGTGCGCCCTCTTTTCGTTGGTATTGTGTTGCTCGTTATGGCGTTTTTGATTTGGCGCTTTTTGGAAAGTGAAATTGGTCTTGCTATGCGTGCAATGGGAGCTAATCCACGCATGGCGACGGCGCAAGGTGTTCATACATCAGCATTGATATATTTTGGAATGGGGCTTTCCAATGCGTGTGTGGCACTTGGTGGTTCTCTTTATATTCAAACTGCGATTGCAACAGATATTACCGGTGGAATTGGAACAATTGTTTTTGGATTGGCAGCCGTGATTATCGGTGAAACTCTCTTTCGTACGCGCAATATTTTTTGGATTATAATCAGCTGTATTGTAGGGTCTGTGCTTTATCGTGTGGCGGTGCAATTTGCATTTGAAGCAAATGGAATTGGTATTGATACGTCGACAGATCTTCAGTTGATTACTTCACTGTTGGTTATTTTAACCCTTATTGTGCCACGCTATTGGAGGAGGCGTAAACGTGATTGAATTTTTTCATGTTGGGGTCACATTTAAACCGCAAACACCTTTGGAAAAACAGGCTTTAATTGATATTAACCTGAAAATTGATCAGGGTAGTTTTGTTACGGTTATTGGTTCAAATGGTGCTGGTAAATCAACTTTGCTCAGTGTTTTAGCGGGTGCAACGCTTCCTTCAACAGGGAAAGTGGTTATCAATGGACAAAATGTTTCTAGGCAATCAGTCAGTGAACGCGCTGGAAAAATTGCTTGTGTTTTTCAAGATTCGTTAGAGGGAAGTTGTGGTTCTTTAACAATTGAAGAAAATTTGGCTCTTGCTGCTCTTCGAGGAAGTCGTCGTGGTTTGCGTGCGGCTTTAAATTATGAGAAACGGCAATTTTTTCGAGAGAAAATTGCTCAATTAGGCATTGGTCTTGAAGCATATATTCATAATCCTATGGATAGTTTATCAGGTGGGCAACGCCAAGCAGTTTGTCTTGTGATGGCAACGTTAGCACATGCGGATGTTTTATTGCTTGATGAACATACCTCAGCACTTGATCCTGGAATGGCTGATTTTGTGATGCGGTTGACTGAAAAAATCGTTGAAGAGAAAAAATTAACGACTATCATGGTGACTCATTCTATGCGTCAGGCTCTTGATTATGGCGATCGCACCTTGATGTTGCATGGTGGAAAAGTGATTTTGGATGTCTGTCATGAAGAGCGTAAGGGCTTGAATGTCAATGATTTAATTGGCATGTTTCAGAAAGTTCGCGGGGAAGTTCTTGATGATGATGAACTGTTAATGGATTAATAGTGTGGCTCAGAAAAAAGCACATGAAGTTGATCAGTTTTTAACGCGTTTTTCACGTGCTTTTCCTATTGTTCTCATTTATGGGCCAGATCGTGGTCTTGTTTGTGAGCGTGCACAATGTTTTGCAAAACTTACACAGGTAGCAATAGAAGATCCATTTTCGACAATTCGTTTGGATGCTGCTGAAATTGATAAAGATCCTGCGCGTTTGGAAAATGAAGCGCGTACGTTATCGCTTTTTGGGGGAGATCGTTTGATATGGATCTCTAATGCTGCTAACCAAAAAGGTTTTCTTGCTGCTTTAAAACTTTTAATTGAGAAGCCACCAGAAGCTTGTTTTATACTCATTGAATCAGGGGATTTAAAAAAAGGAACAGGGTTGCGCAATGCTGTTGAAACGGCATCAAAAGCGATGGCTTTGCCCTGTTTTGCCGATGATATGCGTTCTCTTGACGGTTTGATTGATGAGGTTTTAGGACAGTTTAAGAAGACTATTTCTTTGGATGCACGTAGATGGTTGCATGAAAGTTTAGGGGCGGATCGCCTTGTATCACGAGGTGAATTAGAAAAGCTTTGTCTTTACGCTGCAAATGCTCACGTTACTCTTGAAGATGTGAAAGCTGTTGTAAGCGATGTCAGTGCTCTTTCTCAAGATGAAGTCATTGATGCTCTTTTATTGGGCGATATATCAGGCTTTGAAGTGCATTTTAATCGACATGCAGCAGTGCATGGGGCACTTTTTTTAATTTTGAGTACAGCTCAAAGGCATTTTCAGCAATTACAGCTATTGCGTTATCAGGTAGAGGTTGAAGGAAAATCGCCTTTTACGGTGGTTTCTGAAGCTCGTCCTCCCATTTTTTTTCAACGGAAAAAGATCGTTGAACAAGCTTTAAAATATTGGAAATTAGAACAAATTTCTTATGCAATGGAAAGAATTCAGAGTGCTGTTTTAGACAGTCGTAAAAATCCACTTTTGGGCGAAGCTATCATTCGTCAAGTTTTGTTAGGGCTTACAATTATTGCACGACGCCAGATGGCAGCTTAACCGCCTAGAAATATAATGATTTTTTATTTTTGGTATACCACAGAGGCATTTTCAGCAATTAAAACTGTTATGCTATCAAGTAGAGGTTGGTGGAACTTGTATTTTTGAGGATGCATTTTAGGAGCTTGAAAGCTTGATAGAAATTTTTCTTCAAAAGAAATAGTTTATTTTCAAAAGGCCATTTTGAAACAGTTTTATTATTTTGTTGTATCGTAAAGTACTGTTTTTTAGAGTAGTGATACGAGGCTCATATCAAATTTTATGTATTCGATGTTTTTTTGTGTGGATATTTGGTGAATATTAGGTTGGTTCATAGAGTCTTAATGGAGTAACACCCCCATGTAAAACAGAGTATCTCAAACAACAGAAGACACTTGTATGGTAGATTCATACGCTTTCTTAGAAATATTTTTTAATGCGCGTCATATCTATTTCGCGGCGGTGTTTATGAATGGTGTAGAAGTAAAGTTCCTTGTGAAGAATATAAAACCCATAGAGCAACTCTATCTTTACGCTTAATAAAAGTGCAAGTCGACACTCATTATATACTTTGCTAGCCTCTAATGTTGCTACAGTTTTTAGCATTAGAGAGCGTTTTTCATCATTTTTGCTCACATGTCTTCTTGTGACGTGTAGACAAGAGATTTTAATTGATAAGAGGGTTTGTGATGGAAGAATTTTACAGTATTCGAAGTTATGATTCAAATTGAAAAAAATTATTATTTTTATAAATCAATATACTATAGATTAATTGAATCACATAAAATAGTGAGCCAGAGGAATCTTTTAGACAAGAAAATGAACGGTGTGCAGATCTGTATGAATTAAGAATCTTCGTGGGATGAGGAGAAGGTCAAAATAGATTATGATGAAAACGACAGCACCTATGGGGAAACTTTTATGTTTGATACAGAGATGATTATCTTAGCAATGAATGTGTCTCATAAACAAAGCTAGCCATTGTTTATTATTAATAATTTATTATTTTTTATATTGAATCAATCAGAACAATGTCTTTTACACGTCATAAGTGGGGGCGTGTGGATAAAAACTGTGCAAGAAAGCACTAAAAATGCCTCTTATGAATGCTCTAAAATTCCAAGGTTTTTTGCAACATTGGGGGTAGGAAAATATAATAATAGTGTTTTATTAAGTGTAAAGAGGGTCGTGCTTAATGGATTTATAGTTATAACATTTACGAACATTGTCGTGAGATAGGCTGGGGAGCGAGATGCCTTTTTAAAACAAACGCATGAATTTGTAATCCAAATCTATTCTATTTAGGGCGTTCTATTTTACGCGAGGGGTGTGATTCCATTAAAGGGATGTTCAGTGTTTTTGTTATCAAACTTTTTCTTTATTGAGAGGGCGTGTTTTTCTCATATTTATTTTATTTATGGTATCCGGAATCGGGAGAGGAAAATGTTTTTAATGGTATCTTTTGGTATGCGTTGTTTTACGGCGTTTTCAATATTCGCGAAACTTATGTTGATGTTGTAGGTGGAGTCGTAATACGTTTTTATATAGGTCTAATGTACAAATTAATGAACGTATCGGGATAATTGGAGAAGAGTTAGGGTCTACTTACGCTTTTGATGTGTTTTTTTGTGAGTAAATTAGTAAGATAAAGTAAACTGATGGGATTTTATGTAGAGTCGTTGTTATCCTAATTGAGAGTGCATTTTATTTTGTTTCGGTGATGCGCTTTGATCAGTAATTAAGAGGGAGTTTTAGAGCGTGATGTTAGATTTCTCGTCATTTATTTTTTATGTGTTTTCTAGGTAAAGTGATCTGTTGTCAGCTTGCGCAGGTGATAATTGGTAAACTGCGTTATTCTTTATTCCCTAGTTGTCATTTTTTAATGTTTTACGCATAACTCTTGAACAAACAAACAAGAAAATTGTGATTTTACAATTGTCTTTATTGCCATTTGCAAAGAATCTTTGAAGGTGAAAGATGCTCCATATTCAGTTTGAAAAAATAGCACTCATTGGGATCGGTCTGATTGGGTCTTCTTTAGCAAGAGTGATTAAAAAGAAAAATCTTGCGGCTCAGATTTCTATTGCAACACGTCGTCCAGAAACCCTGAAAAGAGCGCGTGAATTGGAGCTTGGGGATTTTTATACGACAGATAATGCAAAAGCAGTTGAAGGAGCAGATTTGGTTATACTTTCTGTTCCTGTTGGGGCTAGTGCAGAAGTGGCAAAAACTATTCGTGATCATTTAAAACTTGGAGCGATTGTGAGTGATGTTGGTTCTACGAAAGCGTTGGTTATTGCGGAAATGGCACCTTTATTGCCAAAAACGGTTCATTTTATTCCAGGGCATCCAATTGCTGGAACGGAATATTCAGGACCGGATGCTGGTTTTGCTGATTTATTTATGAATCGTTGGTGTATTTTAACGCCTTTTGCGGATAGCGATGCTACTGCTGTCGCACAATTAACAGCGTTTTGGGAAGCTTGTGGTGCGCGTGTCGAAAAGATGGAACCTAAGCATCATGATCTTGTTTTGGCTATTGTTTCACATTTACCCCATTTGATTGCGTATAATACTGTTGGGACAGCGAGTGATTTAGAAAAAGTAACAAATTCGGAAGTGATTGCTTATTCCGCTTCCGGTTTTCGTGATTTTACGCGTTTAGCATCTTCTGATCCCGTTATGTGGCGAGATATTTGTTTGCATAATAAGGATGCTATTTTAGAAATGTTGAGCCGTTTTAGTGAGGGGCTTGCTTTTTTAGAACGGGCAATTCATTTAGGAGATGGTGAGACACTGTTTAACTTTTTTACACGTACGCGTGCTGTACGTCGCAATATTATTGATGCTGGACAGGAAATTGATGCTCCTGATTTTGGACGTCAGAGTGTTTCTAAAAAAGGGTGAATAAAAGCAAGGGGGTTTTGTTGAATTTCGTTGGTTTTTTCTAGAAATCGATAAGAAGTTTTTTCTTTATTCAGTCATAGATTGCAATAAAAAGGAGGGGCGATTGCTCCGATACAGATAATCATGACTTCAAAAGGTTTTATGTGTGCACGATCATCTTGCTTAGCTCTCTATAGGGCATATGATGTACAGAAGAGGTTACTGATCTGTAGAAGTAACAAAAAAATGAGGTCGTTGTAGAACTTCATAGAGTGGGTTATTGTTTTTGTTTTGGTATAAAGTCGGGCTTGACCGTATTGATTATTGACCTTTATATTGCAACATTGCAAAATGTTTATTTGCAGAGTTTTGATGATTTTTATAAAACTTGAAATAGACTGAGGAAGAGTTTTACCAGAAAGTATTGAGTTTTGTTAAAAAATATCTTTTGGTATAGCTATCGTATTTTGGGTGACGCAGTAAGTCATTATTGGCGTGATAATGGGAGTGCTTTTGCAAGCCATGTTGCGCTATCGGGGCTTTTAGCATTTTTCCCTTTTTTTATTTTTGGAACATCGTTTGCTCGTTTTCTAGGGGCTTTTACCTATACACCGCAAAAAATTAAAGCACTGGTGCAGTTATTGCCTGATGTTATTGCAGAGCCTTTATCTCAGGAAATTGTCAATGTTTTAACCATTCATCGAGGAGGTGTGTTGACGCTTTCTGTCATTGGAGCGGCTTATTTTGCTTCTAATGGGATAGAGGCTTTGCGTACGGCTTTAAATAAAGCTTACCGTGTTACTGATCGACGGAGTTTGTTATTTTGTCGTTTTCAAAGTCTGTTTTTTGTAATCCTTGGAGCTGTTGGTCTTGTTGTGATTAGCTTTTTATTGATTCTGGCGCCTTTGTTGATCAAAATTATGCAAAATCATTCTTTTTTTATGACTGAATATATTGCTGTTATTCGTGTATGGCGTTATACAGTTGCAATCGTTATTTTGTTTATCAGTCTTTTGATTGTTCATAAATGGCTTCCAGCAGGGCGGCGGAAAATTATAGATATTTTACCAGGAATAGTGGTGACAATGTTTATATGGTTTATGGCTTCTATCGCTTTTGCGCAATATTTAACGATGTTTGATTATATTTCTACCTATGCAGGGTTGGCATCTATTATGGTTGCTATTATTTTTCTCTACATATTGAGTGCAATTTTTATTTTGGGAGGAGAAATAAACGCGGCGATAATGTTTTATCGCAAGGATTTGCAACATTCAGATGAATGAAAGAGCTTATTATTGCTTGAAAGCCAAGGTATGAATATCCCAATAAAGCCTGCTATCACTTTGTTGATTGATGCGGATGCTTGTCCTGTAAAAGATGAAGTTTATCGTGTGATGAATCGTTATCAGCTTAAGACATTTGTTGTGGCAAATCGTTCTTTGTCCCTTCCAGATGAAGCACTCATTGAAAGAGTGGTCGTTGCTGGTGAATTCAATGGTGCTGATGATTGGATTGTAGAACATGTGCATGAGGCAAGTATCGTTATTACCAGTGATATTCCTTTAGCAGCACGGGTTGTGCAAGCTGGGGGTTTTTGTCTTTCGCCAACGGGGCGTATTTTTGATGTAAATTCAATTGGTCAGGCTTTGGCGATGCGCAATTTGATGGAAGATTTGCGTGGACAGGGCAGTATAATAGGTGGTCCCCGTCCTTTTTCTCGTAAAGACCGTTCTGCTTTTTTGTCAGCACTGGATCTTGTTATACAACGTTTAAAAAGACGCGGTTATTAAAGTTATAGGGCTTCTTTAATGACTGCTTTTATAAGTGCTTTGGCATCGTCATTGGCCCATGGAGCTGCACCATTGAAAGAAGCAATGAGATATCCCTCTTTATCAATGAGCAATGTAATGGGGAGTCCTAAAGCGAGCCCCTGTTTTCTAACATTGTTGAAAATATCCATTGTTTCATCGCGATAGTAAAGCAAATTATCTGAATGAATATTCTGTAAAAATTGCTGAATTTTTTCAGGAGAAGCAGTTTTATCGATATTAATAGCTATGACATCAAAGTTTTCTCCACCTAATTCACGTTTTAATTGCGCAAGTTCAGGCATTTCTGTGCGGCAAGGTGCACACCAAATAGCCCATAGATTGACCAGCATTGGTTTTCCAGTAAATTCGCTGAGTGTGTGCTCTTTTCCTAGAATATCCTTGAAAGAGAGTTTATTCATATCTGAGGGCGTATCAGCAAATCGTATGTGGCTAAAAAAGCCTTTTGCTGCTTTTCGTATCGCCATCATTTTTTCTGCTCGTGCTTTATTAATGTTTATTTCTTGTGCTTGTGCTGCTGAAATGAAATTGAAAAGAAAAAACTCTCTTTTGGTATCGTAGTTTATGGTTGCGTATAAACTCAATGCAATGATAAAGAATGCAAGGGAAAGTTGCCTTTTTTTATTGTTTTTTTTGCTGATGAAAATTTGAAAAATCATAATTTTGTCCTTTGGATGGGTGTTTTCAGAATATGACAGATGAGAAGTTAAAGAACCAAATGTGGGGTGGTCGGTTTGCGGCAGGCCCTGCTGCAATTATGGAAGAAATTAATGCTTCTATTGATTTTGATCAAAAACTTTATCGACAAGATATTGAAGGTTCTCTTTCTCATGCAGCTATGTTAGCGCAAACGAAAATCATTTCACAATCAGATTATGAAAAAATTGTTCATGGTTTGAAACTTATTCGCCAAGAAATTGAAGACGGTAAATTTGTTTTTTCACGAAAGCTTGAAGATATTCATATGAATATTGAAGCGCGGCTGAGCGAATTGATAGGTCCTGTAGCTGGGCGTTTGCATACGGCGCGTTCACGCAATGATCAAGTTGCTGTTGATTTTCGCTTGTGGGTACGTGAAGCAACGCAAAAGATAGCACAAGCTTTAAAAGGATTGATAGAGCAATTACTTATTCGCGCAGAACAACATGTTGATACCTTTATGCCAGGCTTTACGCATTTACAATTGGCTCAACCCGTAACATTGGGTCATTATATGATGGCTTATGTTGAAATGTTTGGTCGAGATTTATCGCGGATGCGTGATGCTCTTGAGCGAATGAATGAATCGCCTTTAGGAGCGGCTGCTTTAGCGGGGACAGGCTTTCCAATTGACCGTTTTATGACAGCAAAAGCGCTAGGCTTTCGCGAACCTACACGCAATTCAATTGATAGTGTTTCAGATCGTGACTTTGCATTGGAATTTTTAAGCGCTGGCGCTCTTTGTGCAACACATCTTTCACGTTTAGCAGAAGAAATAATTCTTTGGTCAAGTGAACAGTTTTGTTTTATTCATTTATCAGATGCTTTTTCAACGGGTTCGTCTATTATGCCACAAAAGAGAAATCCTGATGCGGCAGAGTTAGTACGAGCGAAAGCAGGTCGATTGAATGGTGCGCTTATGGGATTGTTAACGGTGATGAAAGGATTACCGCTTGCTTATTCAAAGGATATGCAAGAAGATAAAGAATAT
Organism: Bartonella sp. CL435QHHD; assembly: GCF_042195095.1. Taxonomy (NCBI): domain Bacteria; kingdom Pseudomonadati; phylum Pseudomonadota; class Alphaproteobacteria; order Hyphomicrobiales; family Bartonellaceae; genus Bartonella; species Bartonella sp. CL435QHHD. Next base: position 57,870 of record NZ_JBHINS010000078.1, on the reverse strand, counting down.
GTGTTTGATGGGGCTTTGAGTTTGGAATTATCACTAGCAGCAATGACAGGGATGATTGCTGATTTGAAAGTGAATAAAAAAGCCATGAAACAAGCAGCGGATTTAGGGTATGCAACAGCTACAGATTTTGCTGATTGGCTTGTACGCGAATCAGAGATTCCTTTTCGCGAAGCACATCACATCACAGGGTGTGCTGTGGCATTGGCAGAAAAAAAACAGTGTCGCCTCCATGATTTATCATTAGATGAACTTCAAGCAATTTGTCCTGATATCAATGCGACACTTTTTGATGTTTTGACCGTTGAAAAATCTGTTGAAAGTCGCAAAAGCTTTGGGGGAACAGCGCCTTCAGAGGTTTTTCGGCAAATTGCGTATTGGAAAAAGCGTCTCGTGAGCGCTTGAGTGATTGTATTTTAAAGGTAAAAAAGAAATCGAGATGAGGAAAGAGGACAGATGAAAATTATATTAAAGGGGGTGATGATTGTCCTTTTGGGGGGCTTGGGTATTGTTGGGTGTGGGCGTAAAGGGTCATTAGAGTTACCTCCTTCAACAGGAGTGAATTCTTCACAAGGAACTTTTGTTCCTCAAGGCAAAACAGATAAACCTTTTATTCTTGATAGGTTGATACAATAGGGATTTTTATGCGTTTTTTTTCTTATCATCAGGGTGTGCTCCACGCTGAAGGTCTTTCGCTTTTGGAACTTGCGCGGAAAGTTGAAACACCTTTTTATTGTTATTCAGCTAGCGCAATCGTTGCACATTTTAAAGATTATCAGAATGCATTTCATGATATGCCGAGTTTAATTGCTTATGCGGTTAAAGCGAATTCCAATCAAGCGGTTTTACAACTTTTAGCTAACAATGGAGCGGGAGCTGATGTGGTCTCAGAAGGGGAATTACGGCGTGCACTTGCTGTTGGTATTCCTGCGCAGAATATTGTTTATTCTGGTGTTGGTAAAACAGTGAAAGAAATAGATTTTGCTCTTGCACAAGATATTTATTGTTTTAACGTTGAATCAGAGCCAGAACTTGAACAATTATCGGCGCGGGCTGCTGCGCTTTCAAAAACGGCTCGTATTTCTTTACGTATTAATCCTGATGTGGATGCTAAGACTCACAAGAAAATTACAACAGGTAAGTCTGAGAATAAATTTGGTATTCCACTGTCTTTGGCGGGTGATGCATATAAAAAAGCAGCCCAATTGCCCGGTCTTCATGTGTGTGGTGTTGATCTCCATATTGGCAGTCAAATTTGTGATTTAAAACCGTTTGAAGATGCATTTGTTATTGTTGCAGATTTTGTGCGTCAATTATGGAATAATGGTTATGCGATAACCCATATCGATATTGGGGGCGGGCTTGGTATTCCTTATGGTTATGAGCAGCATCCAGTACCTTCTCCTTTTGAGTATGCAGCACTGGTAAAGAAACATATTGCGCCTTTAGGGATCAATATTATCTTAGAACCTGGGCGTAGTATTGTTGGTGAAGCCGGTGTGTTGGTGACATCGGTTGTGTATTTAAAAAAGGGGAAAGGACGAAATTTTGTTATTGTTGATGCGGCGATGAATGATTTCATGCGTCCAACGCTTTATGATGCGTGGCAAAATGTAATGCCAGTGAAAAAAACACCAGTAGATGCCCCTCTGATTAATGCTGATATTGTTGGTCCCATTTGTGAAACTGGTGATTATTTAGGCTTGGAACGTTCTTTACCAGTGTTGAAAGCGGGTGATGTTTTGATGTTAACAGGAGCAGGGGCTTATGGCGCAGTGATGGCAAGCACTTATAATAGTCGACTTTTGGTGCCGGAAGTTTTGGTTCAGGATACACGTTATGCAGTCATTCGTCCACGCCTTGATTATGCACAATTGATAGGCTGTGATCATATTCCAGATTGGATTGAGCCCAAATTAGATTGAGCATTATTAAATATTTTGGGTCTTATTTTTACTAAACTTTGATGAAACAATTTATTTTCTAGAAATTGTTTTGTATGGGGTTTATGATCTTAATGCACCACGATAAAAGGGGATAAATGCTTGTTTATGAAAAATAAAAACATCAAAGGTTTTGCAATGAAGCTTTTGTGTGTGCGCATTTTGATGTGGGGGATCCTTTCATTTGAACGGATGTGGGTACGGTTGTTGCCATTTTTCCTCGTTCTTAGTCTCTTTTGTTCGTTTAGCTGGTTGGGACTTTTTGGCATTTTGGGCTATTGGTCACATTTGCTCTTACTTGGGGTTATACTTGTTTGTGCTGGGGCAAGTTTGTTTTTTCTTATTCGTTTTCGGTTTCCCACAATGCGGGAAGTAAATTGCCGCCTTGAACGCGTCAATGATCTTAGACACCAGCCTTTGAATATTCAGACAGATCGTTTATGTTCTGAAAATGATGAAGATTTTAGTGCTGTTATTTGGCGTGAACATCAACGCCGAATGGCAAAGCAATTATACCATTTAAAAACTGGATTTATCTCTCTTAATAGTGCGGATTATGATCCTTTGGCTTTGAGGGCTTTGTGTGCTCTTCTTTTTGTGTGCGCTTTTAGTTTTTCTTTTGGTTCACAAGGGGGGCGTTTGGCTGATGCCTTTGATTTTCGTCCTGTCGTTGATGAAAAACTCATGCGGATTGATGCTTGGGTAACACCCCCAGCTTATACCGGTGTGGCACCGATTTATTTGACAAAAGATGAGAAAACACAACTAGAAATCCCTGAAGGGAGTAATGTTGTTGTGCGTGTTGTCAATGGAGCTGGTATTACAGTAAAAGCAAAGTCTGTAGAAGATGGGAGGGAAGTTTCGTTTTTAGAGAAAACGGAACAAACAGCTTTGAATGATCCAATCGTTCATTTTGAAACACATTTAAAGCATTCAATAAATTTATTTGTATCATCACGTCGTAAAAAACAGCAGTGGCATTTGCAGATAATTAAGGACAAGCTTCCGACAATTCATTGGCTGGAAAAACCAGGGAGGATTTTAACGGGATCGTTGGAGTTACGATATGTGGTGGATGATGATTATGGTGTGACAAAGGCTTTTGTTGAAATAGAGCCTTTTCTTCCTCAGAATAAAAGTGCTTCTTCTCTTTATAATGCTCCGGAAATAGAGCTTCTTCTTCCGCGTGGTGGAAAGGGGAAAATGCGAATGGTGCAGGATATATCAGCGCATCCATGGGCAGGTTCGCAAGTCAAAATTACTTTGGTGGCAGAAGATGGTGCGGGGCAGAAAGGGCGTAGCAAAACTTTTGTTATGATATTACCACAGCGTGTTTTTTCGAATCCTGTTGCACGCGCAGTGGTTGAATTGCGTCGTCTATTAGCGCTTGATGCTTCTGTGAAAGAGCGTGTATTGGATATGCTTTCTGCTTTGCTTGTGCGTCCAGAAAAGGGGTTGCAAAATGCATCGCATTTTATTGTTCTACAAAGTGCGTGGACAAGACTTTCTTTAGCACAAACAGACGAGGATTTGCGCGATGTGGTGGATTATTTATGGCAAATTGCTTTGGGTATTGAAGATAATCAGCTTGAATCCGTGCAAAAAAAGTTAAAACAAGCACAAGCTGCTTTACGTGATGCACTGCGTTATGGTGCTTCAGCGGCAGAAATTGAACGGCTTATGGCAGATTTACGTCAAGCTATGGATGAGTATATTCGTGCTTTGGCTGAAAAAGCACCGGATAGTCAAGTTTCTAAAAATTCTAAAAGCTCAAAAAGTCCTAATCTTTCTGAATCTACATTACAAGAAAAGCTAAATTTAATTGAGGAAATGGCTAAAACGGGCTCTTCTTTAGCAGCTGAACAACTCTTGGCGGAAGTTGAACAGACGCTTGATCATTTGCATGTGCAAAAAGGCAATCAAAATGAGGGAGAAAAAAGCCAATCTGCACAAATGAAAGAAAAGATGGACCAGCTTGGAGATTTAATGCGTCGTCAGCAAGAAATTCTCAATGAAACACATCAGTTAGAGATGGAACAAAAACGCGGAGAAGATGTGCCAGAAACACAAAAAAAATCTTTAAAAAAACGTCAAGCTGAATTGCAGTCTGAATTATCAACATTAGAAAAAGAATTATCAGAACAAGGATTTGAAACAGGGGGCGCGTTGAAAAGGGCAGAAGAAAAAATGAATTCTGCGGAAAATGCTCTTGATAATGGAAATCATCAGGTATCTATACAAAATCAGTCTGATGCTTTGGAATCTTTGAGGCAAGGTGCACAAAATGTTTTGAAAAAAATGCGCGAAACACTCAAAGAAACGGGAGATGATCAAAATGCTGATTCTGGTCCTAAAGATCCGTTAGGACGTCCACTTTCTTCAAAAACAGATGAAGAACAAGAAGGCGAGGCACTACCACAAGAAAGTGATCAAATGCGTACGCGGCAGATTTTGGATGAAATTCGCAAACGTCTTGGTAAAGAGCATCTTTCAGAAGAAGAAAAAAACTATCTTGAAAGATTGCTTCATTTTAATTAACCAATGTTGGCTTTTTTCTTAATTGATGTCAAAAACAGTGTATGAAGAACCTCTATGGAGTTCATCTCCCAAAAAATGATTAAAGTGCTTGTAAGGCAATAATTATCCTGCTGTACTGATTTTTTGATCATTTAAGTTTAAAATATGAAATATTAAAATGTTCGCTATTGCGGAAAAAGAGCAGAAGTCCATATAAGTTTGGTATATGAAAATCTGTAATGTTTGAAATTTGTTTCTACATGGTATGTTGAGTTGGATATCGTTACGCTGAAAGATTTTTATGCTTCTGCACTTGGGCTGCGTGTGCAAAAGACGCTGTGTGACCAATTGAATTTATGGTGGCCTGATCTTACGGATAAACGGATTATGGGGTTGGGTTATGCGCTTCCTTATCTTTCTACATTGCGTGAACGTGCCCAACAATGTTTTGCTTTTATGCCAGCTTCTCAGGGTGCTTCGCCTTGGCCTTGTGCTGAGCAAGTTGCTACAGCGCTTGTTTTTGAAGAAGATTTGCCACTTCCTGATGCGTCAGTTGACTGTATTTTATTGGTACATGCATTAGAATATACAGAAAATTCGTTTGAAACGTTGAATGAAATATGGCGTGTTTTAGCACCCAATGGCCACTTGATCGTTATTGTACCTAATCGCTCTGGCTTTTGGGCGCGCAATATTACTACGCCCTTTGGTTATGGCGAACCCTATAGTCGGCAACAAATTACTCGTTTGTTTGAAAAAACAAATTTTGTTTCTGGGCCAATACAAGAAATTGTACATTATATGCCCTCTACGGGTTATGTTTCGCGGTTGTTCTCATTTTTTTATGAGCCATTTGCACGCTATCTTTTGCCTTATTTTGGTGGACTCTTAATGTGTCAGGCACAAAAACGTGTTTATCAGGGTTTGCTCGTACAGCGTCGTCAGTCGCGACGTATTTTTATTCCTGCGTTATCACCACAAGTGCGAAATATTTTAATTTATAAAGATAATTAATCATTTTGCCTTTGGCATAAGAACCGCAAATATAGAAGGATTCTCTTATTTCAATTTTTTGCATTTACAATTAAAAGATATTCTTTTGTACATTATATGTGGAATTGGCATGTGAATAAAAAATCTCAAGTATCTATATACTGAACCATATTTCATGAATAGTGGAAACATTTTAAAAGAAAAAATGCTGGTATCTTCGTAAGCATAAAAATAGCAGAGTCCAAGGGATCTTGCATAATATGGTTCATGGTGGTTAAAAACTGTACAAGGAAGGATTAAAATGCTTCTTATGAACCATCTCTCAAGTGTCAAGGGCTCCTCTGCAACATTGAAATCTAACAAAGTGTGTGATGGTGCCGGCTTGTTCTTTTATAAGGGTAAAGATGGTGGTGCTCAGTGGCTTTATCGTTAGGATAAACATTTAGCGTTATATCATTAATTATACAACCTCTTAAGAGGAGATAAAATCATAAAGAATGGAGGAAAACTATAAAGATAAAAAACATCTCTCAATTTAGGCTAGTGAATATGAGATAAAGCATTGCGTGGAGCGGTTTTTCTGAAAAAAATAATCATAAATAGCACTCATCTAAAGATGATAGTTATGATCAAGAATGTTGCTAAAAGATATCACGATTATTTATATGCGGAACATATTAAAAATTTTAGAAAGAACAAAAGCATGTGAAACAGAAGTTACAAAGTATATCGTGAGGTTTGAAAGCATTTTTGTTTCTGGTTCTCATGTTGAATATTTCGTTTTTTATTCATAATGTTATATATTTTGTTATAAGAGTACAGATAAGAGTAAGTTTTATGTAATAGCATTTGAATTATACGCGAAGTTTTTTTCATCTCGTTTCTGTTTTCATTTAGGATATTAAAATTATTTTTGAAACAGTAAATCTCGAATTAAAGATTTAAACGGTAACCATTTTGATCTGTCATGAGAATTTGTGCATTGGAGGGATCGTTTTCGATTTTTTGTCGCAAACGATAGATATGGGTTTCTAAAGTATGGGTGACAATATTTTCATTATATCCCCAAACTTGTTCTAACAATGTTTCACGGCTGACAATTTTATCATTGGCATAATAGAGACATTTAAGGATCGCTGCTTCTTTTTCTGTGAGACAGATTTTATTGTTGCATTGATCAAGAAGAAGTTTTTGTCTTAATTTAAAAGTATAGGGACCAATATGAAAGGTTGCGTCTTCATTTTGTTCATATTGGCGCAACTGTGCTCGAATTCTCGCTAATAACACCGCAAAGCGAAAGGGTTTTGTCACATAATCATTGGCGCCTGTTTCAAGATCTAAAATATTATCGCAGTCTGTATCATAATTCGTTATCATGATAATGGGGGCACGAAATCCTTGGGAGCGTAATTGTTTAACTGCTTTGCAACCATCAAGATCAGGAAGTTGAAGTCCCAAAATAGTGAGATCAATATTTTCTTCTTGGATTATTTTCATTCCCGCTTCTGCTGTTTTTGCTTGGAAAATTTTAAACTCTTGATGCATTTGCAATTGTTCTACTAAAATGGGGCGTAGATCATCATCTTCAACGATTAAAAGAGTATAGTGGTTCATGTTGTTCCTTATAGGCATGTTGATGCACTGATTGGTATAGTTTCATGAAAAATGAGATTTCATGCAAGAAAAATTAAAAGAGAAAAATTAAAAAAGAGCGTTTCTAAAAAATAAACTTTTATAATTTCTAATGGTTGCTTGCTGAAAAGAAGGTATTCCGTCTGCAGAGTATTTTACGTATTGGTTGGAAGCGTTTTTTATGTTCTAGAACGTGTTTTAGCTATTGAGTGTCATCATCTTTACGCTTTATGGAGAAACAAGCTAGCACTATCATTCACTTTGCCAGCTCGTGGGTGTTGCGGATAGTCCTTGGCACTTGAGACGATTCATAGGAGGAATTTTTAGTTCTTTCTTTCACGGTTTTTATCCATATGGGACTTTCTCCGCTTGTAATGTGCAAGCAAATAGCTTTTGATTGATTCAATATAAACAGGTTGGGAATGAGAGAATCCTGCGGCATGAGGCGCACTCGTCCAACATGCAAAACAATGAACACGCAATATGATGCGTTTTTTAAGCGTGAAGAGAATTGTGCAACACCTAGCACATATGCACTGTTTAGGAGAACTTCACGATCGTTTTTATTGTTTTTATCCACGTTCAGTTTTGTTTTTTTGTTGCATTTGTGTGTGAAGGGGATTGTGTGTTATGTTCGTGGTGGTGCTTATTATAATCGTTGAGCAAGCTTTGCCTTTAGCAATGCCGAAAAGATGCATCATAAAGAGGCTTTTTGTGTAATTTGGAAGGAGACTGTATTGAGAAAGAGTGCAGGATAAAAAATATCATATTTATGCATTTAGCATAAGAATACCTCAACAGAAGGATGTGTTGAGCTTATTCTTCTGCGCTATGAAGTATCTTTTTATATGAGTTAATGAATAAAAAATTATTGTTTTAAGATAAAAGCATTTCCTCCTTAAGGTTGCCCATCAAACAGACTTCTTTCCATTCATCTTCTGTTACGGGTTGCACTGATAAGCGGCTGGCTTTGACCAGCACCATATTTGCTAGTTTGGGATTGGCTTTAATTTGTTTTAATGAAACAGGTGTTGGCATGTCACAAAGTGCACGGATGTCCACACATTCCCAGCGTGGATCAGAGCTTGTAGAATCAGGGTGCGCTTCAGCACATATTTCTACAATTCCTACAATTTCTAAACCTTTATTTGAATGATAAAAAAAACCTTTATCGCCATATTTCATAGCGCGCATATTATTACGGGCTTGATAATTGCGTACACCATCCCATTGTTCGCCATTAACTCCTTTTTTCTTTTGCATCTCCCATGACCATTTATGGGGTTCAGATTTAAAAAGCCAATAAGCCATGAGTTCTCCTTTTTCATAGACTGTTATGTATTTTTATAAGTATCTTTGTAATACCATCAACGATGATTTTTAAAATGGGGTAAAGAACGGCTATTATCTGTTTTTTCTTGTTTCAAAATAGAGAGACGCGCTCCATTGATATTTCATGTTGTATAAAGGTATTTTGCTCTTTTCTTATCTTTTCAGCTATGGTTTGAAATGCGGTCACTATAAGAGTTTTTGGGAAAAAATGAAGAAAATTGGTTCTAAAAAGCTTTAAGATTACAATGATAATGAAACGAATGAATGGTCAAAGATGAAGAGGTCAACGAATGGCATTCATATCTATGCTTCGTGGGAGAGAGTAGATCTTATTATGCTGTAAAATACCGTCATTTGAAATGTAATGATATAAGGCAGTTTTTTTGAAACATGAAGGTTTTCAGAATATGTGGTGAATATTTAGGTTTACGTGTCGAGCTTTGGGTTAAGTGAATTGTGTGAGTGGGAAGCAGGTGGAAGCTGCTCGATAGAGAATTCGGGCTATCTATAGACCGGATTGAGTAGAAATCTTCGTTCTTTAAGGTGTGTGTGGGACGTCAATTTTATTATGCTTTTGTTCCACGGCGTCCCATCCCGATCAAGGGCGCGGCGTTTTCATCTAATGGCCAGCGTGAGCGGGGTGCAATGTCAAGAGAGCTTGTTTCTCCTCGTGCGAGTTTTTGTGCACCGGCAAAAGCAATCATTGCAGCATTATCGGTACACAAGGAAAGAGGAGGGGCTATAAATTCAAAACCATGTTGATGGGCAAGGTCTTGCAACGTAGAGCGAATGGCTTGGTTTGCGGCAACACCGCCTGCGACAACCAAAGCAGGAGAACGCTTTTCTTGATCATGAGAGAGAGGATATTGGTGGGCAAAGTGTTGTAGGGCTAGGTGAATACGATCATGTACTGTATCGGTCACGGCGGCTTGAAAACTTGCGGCAATGTCAGCAATATCATTTTCTGTAAGGGGAGCTATGGCTGTTGCGGCTTGTCGAACAGCAGTTTTGAGTCCTGAAAAAGAAAAGTCTAACCGTTTTTCACCTTTTAAAGGTCGTGGAAGAGGGATGCGATTTTTATCACCAAATAAAGCTGCTTTTTCAAGTGCTGGTCCACCAGGATAAGGAAGACCTAAAAGTTTTGCTGTTTTATCAAATGCTTCTCCTAATGCATCATCAATAGTGGTTCCTAAACGTTGGTAGTTACCTACTCCATGAACAATGATTGTTTGTGTATGACCCCCTGAAACTAAAAGTAATAAATAAGGAAAGCTGACGTTGTGCGTTAACACAGCTGTTAAAGCATGTCCCTCTAAGTGATTTACCGCAATAAATGGCTTGCCAGTGGCAAGAGAGAGTGCTTTTGCGCTCATAACGCCTACTAACAATCCTCCTATCAAACCAGGACCACTGGTGGCTGCAATGCCATCAATATCTTTTAATTTTGTGTTTGCTTCTGTTAGTGCTTGCAGAATTAAATGATCAAGAACTTCAACATGGGCTCGAGCAGCAATTTCAGGAACAACACCGCCGTAAGGTGCATGGTGATCAATTTGACTCCAAACAACATTGGAAAGAATTCGGCTGTTTGATTCATTGTTATATTCAATGACAGCCGCTGCCGTTTCATCACAACTTGTTTCTATTCCCAGCAGACGCATTTTAAACAAAACCTTATATTGAAGCTTCTTTCTTGCGTGCGTACCATGAACAGAAAAAGATGGAAAGTATTTCTCTTAGAATTGTTTTTTCTATTTCTTTGAATTTTATGATATCGTTGATTAAAAAATAAAGCTGTATTTTCGAGTATAAAATGCAAATGTTTTTTTAAAAACTTGTCTATTAAAGGCGATACTTGTAAATATTATTGAGAAAAGCTGCGTTTTTAAAACTTTTTTCATTTTATTATTTTATCATTAAAAAAAGTGTGCACGAAAAGTGACAGAGATGGTCGATTCTTCAAAACCAAAAGTTAAACCACATTATGCTGGTACGCGCCGTAAGAAACCAGTTATTGAACATGAAGCTGTTCCCCATGATTCAGAGGAAAAAATCCACAATTCTGTAGAATCTCATGCGCGAGAAAAACAGAATATGCAAGGTCAGGATAAAAGTCCCTCTAGTACAACTTGGCTTTTCTTATCCCTTTCTGGGATTTTGGGAGGATTCATTGCTTTGGGAATTTTTATGGGGCTTCAATGGGCTGGTTTTTTTCCTTCTCCTTTTGTGGAAAATTCTGCTGGAGGAGAAAAAGCTTTGCAGATTGCTGAAGCCGCAAAAAGTCAAGGTGAAGACACAAAGGAACAATTGAGGCGGGTCTTTCAAGAAATCGATGCGTTAAAAACAGAGTTGTCTTCTTTTTCATCACAACAGTTTAAAACAACGAAAAATGATGAACTATCGAAAGAAGAAAGCAAAAAAGCTTTTGCGATTTTAGAGGAAAAAGTAAAAGCTCTTGAAGAAATTGTACAAACTTTTGTTAGAAAGTCGAAAGATATAGAGACGGCTTTGTCTGTTGGGCAGAGCAATGCAAATGATCTTGCTGCGTTAAAACAACAGTTAGAAGCACTACAGGAAGAAACTGCTGTTAAAAATAGTAAGAAAAAAGAAATAGATACCGCGCTCTTTACTGCAATTAGTTCATTAAAAAATGCTGTAGAGCGTGGTGGATCTTATAATAATGAACTAAAGCTGTTACAGCAATTATCGCCTTCGATTAATGGACTTGATGTGTTGCAAAAAACAGCTACTGTGGGTCTTCCAAGTTCAGCACAACTTTCAGTTGATTTTGCTCATGTTGCCGATGCAATTGTTGGTACGCAAAATCTTGTTGCGTCAGATGCTGGTTTTTTTGACCGAATTTTAGCGTGGATAAAAGGGCTCATTGTTTCGCGACCGATTGGAAATGTTGAAGGGACAACGCTGGAGGCTATTGCGGCACGCATGGAAGTTGCCATTCAAGCTGGTGATTACGAAAAGGCTTTGAGCGAATGGCAATCATTGCCTCAAAGTGCAAAAGATGTTTCAATGGATTTTGTTAAGCAGCTTGAAAGACATATTGCTATTCAACAGTTGTTGCAGCAATTGTTATTGTCTGTGCAACAAGGATCTTTTAAAGCAACAAAGATGTAAATAGGCCCAAGATGATACGTGTTTTTATTTATATTTTTGTTGTTTGTATCCTCGGTTTAGCTTTCACGTGGGTTGCTAATCACAATGGTATTTTTGTTCTCACATTTTTGCATTTCAGATTTTCTGCTTCATTTCTTACAGTGTTAAGTGTGCTTATTTTGTTTTTTATAACGCTGGTGCTTTTATGGTGGTTATTATCTTTCTTTTTTTCCATACCGAGTGCTCTTTCCAATTATTTTTATAAACGCCACCAAAAGCGTGGTTACGAAGCTCTTTCAAAGGGGATTCTTGCAACTTTTGCTGGTGATAGTATGGTTGCGCAAAAAATGGAAGCACGGGTTGCTAAATATCTTGCAGGAAAACAAGAGCCATTGGTAAAACTCTTACAGGCGCAAACCTTGTCTTTACAAAATGACTCTGTTCGCGCCATCGGTCTTTATGAGGAGATGAGAAAGGAAGATCCGACAAAACTGGTTGGACTTTATGGTTTGTTTCGTGAAGCAATGAAGAGTAAAGCTTATGAGGCAGCGCAACAATATGCCGAAGAGGCACTGACCTTATCGCCAGCACTTTTATGGGCGCATAAGGCGGTGCTTGATCGGTTAAGTGCTGAAGGTAAATGGGATAAGGCACTTACTGTTTTTGAAAGAACGCAAAAAGCTCTCCCGCGTTCTGCTCGCGCGACTCCAGAGCGGCAGCATATACAGGTTTTACTACTAAGTGGGCAGGCACTTTCTTTGTTTGATACACATCCTGTACAAGCACGTGAAGCTATTTTGAAAGCCCATAAATTGGCGCCTGATTTTGTTCCAATAATAGTTATTGCTGCTGATATTCTTTATAAGTTAAATGAAACGCGTAAAGCGGATAAAATGATTATAGCGGCTTGGCAAAAGAATCCTCATCCTGATTTGGGGACGCTTTATCTTGAAAGAGAAGAAGGAGCCATTGGGCGATTGAAAAGGGCTAAGACACTTGCTTCTTATAATAAAGATGCATTTGAGTCGGCTTTTCTTATTGCTAAAGCAGCTTTGGATGCTGGTGAAACAGCATTAGCAAGAGAGAAGGCACAAAAAGCATTACAATGTCATCCACGGGAAAGTGTTTATTTATTGTTGGCAGATATTGAAGAGGCACAGGGAAACAATCAAGGTGCTGTGCGTCAATGGCTTTCTTTAGCACTTCGTGCTGAACGTGATCCAGTATGGATGTGTGATGGGTCCATTTTTTCTTCTTGGTCAGCGGTTTCTCCAATCAGTGGACGTTTGGGCTGTTTTGAATGGAAGGCGCCTCCCTGTATGCCTTCTCTCACATTAGAGGCGGACAATATTGTGCCGAAAAAGCAAGACAAAGAGTATGTTATGGGAAAAAGTGATGATGTTGAAGATAAGAAGCTGGAAAAATTAACACCTATAGATAATTCTCTTTTGCATAATGTGCAGGTGGAGAAACAAGATATAAAAGAACAAGATGTAAAAATGTTCAGTCAAATTCATTTAAATGTTGATGATCCAGGGGTTAAAACAGAAGAAGAAACATCTTTATCGAGGAAAAAGTTTCGTTTATTTTAAATTGCACCAATGGATAATATGAGTGTTTTCTCAGAAGAACAATTGACCTAGAAGAAAAAATATCGTTAGTCTTGTCCAATAAAATTATTCTCTTATGCTTTAAAAATAAAGTTTTGCTTGGTAGCAGAGGTGATTGGTTAAAAAATGTTTTTAAATCAGAGATGTCTTGATAAAAAACAAAAAAATAACAAACCAAGGATTGCTGTCGTTATTCATCGGCGGTCTACCTATACTGGTCGTTTGGGAAAATTTTTACAACAAAAAGGTTTTGTTCTTGATATTTATCGTCCTATTTTTGGACAAAAACTCCCTGATACATTAGAGCATTATGCCGGCGTTGTTATTTTAGGGGGGCCGATGAGTGTGAATGACAGCGAAGCTTATATTGGTGAGGAAATTGATTGGATTTCGTTATCACTAAAGGAAAATAAGCCTTTTTTGGGTATTTGTCTTGGAGCACAAATGTTAGCGCGAAATCTAGGGGGGCGCGTTGGTACAAGAAGTGATGGGACTGTTGAAGTCGGCTGGTATCCACTAGAAGCAACCCCACAAGGGAAGGAATTGATGAATTGGCCAGAAATGGTCTACCATTTCCATGATGAAGGTATTTATGATTTACCGAAAGAGGCAATGCTTTTGGCAACAGGGAATACATATCCTACACAAGCTTTTCGTTATGGAAACAATGCATGGGGCTTGCAGTTTCATGCTGAGTTTACACGCGCTATGATGCGGCGTTTGGTCGTGCGTTCGGCACATAAATTGACTGAAAAAGGTGCTCAACCTGCTTGTGCACATTTGAAAGGTCGTTTAATCTATGATCGAGCTTTGAGCCAATGGTTTGAAAGCGCATTACACCAGATTTTTTGTACACCGCCCGTACTTGTGTGATTATTGACAACGCATTGATTTATATAGATAATTTACTGTTTTGCATATTGAATGAGAACCCCGAATATCGTAAGGTTTTCTCATTCCAAACCTGTGTATGTTGACTCAATAAAAACCTCTTGCTTGCTGTCACAAGTAGGGCTGGCGTGTGGGCAAAAACTGTATAAGAAAAGACTAAAAATGCTTCTTATGAACTGTCTTAAGTGCCAAGGGCTATCGCAAAATTGTGGGGGTAGCCAAATATAATGATGGTGCTGGCTTTGCTCCTCAATAAGCGTAAAGATGGGGGTGCTCAATGGTTTTATCGTTAAGAAACACTATTCATTATCATTTTTTTGTGCTGTAAAACAGTATGGTTTAAGGCAGAGGTAGAAAATCTATGTAAAACTTTACACATGAGGTGTTTTTTGTTAAAGGGTGTAAAGGGTTTTTTAAGAAAATCTTGTTTGTTGAGCTTATGAGATACTGTACTTTAGAACGATGTATAGGGACTTCTTGAAGTGACCAGTAGATAAAATCCGGTCGATTAAGAAGTTGGATTGTGTATAAACTGACCGTGGTTGGGAATCTTTATCCTTTTTAGGGTGGGGAGGAAGTTAAGAGATAAAGAAAGTTTGAATATTGTCTAAATCCTTTCAAATACCATCATCACAAAAAAGTTTTTCTTTGAGTTATTTAATTTGTGGGCTCTTTTGTCTTGCTTTGGTATTTATTTATAGCGCGCTCTGGTTTTTTTTTCACGTAAAATAGAAGACTATGTTTCTGATATATTCACAAAAATATCTTCCCATAATATGGCGGCGGTATGTGAGAATGTGCACAAGGATGGTTATCCTTTACGTGTCGGTGTTGTTTGTGACAAGTTTCAATTTTCTTGGCCTTTACATGGGGTTTCTTTATCGACGGGGCGTTTGACAGCTGGTGCACCAATTTATGCACCTCATTTGGTCGAGTTTAATGTTCATTCCCCTGCATTAATTGTTTTTTCTGGAAAAACTTCCATAGTATCCAGTTGGCGCAATTTGATGATTGAAACAGAACCTTATTGGAAAACGGGTAAGACATTGAAGTTTATAGCTGAAGGGCTTGAGATTTCACCTTTTTCTTCTTCCCTTGAAGGTCAAAAGCTTCAAGAAGCGTTAGGAGCACAAACGACAGATAAAAAAACGACACAAGAAAATATTGAAGATCAGGCATCTTTGCAAAATACGCATAACGTGATTATTCAGCCGTTAGAGCCAAAAGAAGCTTCCCCAAAAATAACGGCAGAATTTTTTCGACTTGATCTTAAACATGAAAAGAATGATTTATCGGGACATATAACTTTTGACGGTTTTGATGCTTCTCCCTTTTTAAAATCTTCTTTTGTTGATATTCCTAAAATTGATGGCAATTTGAAATGGATTTTAAATGATGCCTCTCTTCTGTTTGAAAATGAAGAAAAAAATTGGCAACAGCGATTGTATGGAAAAAGTGGACTTTTAAAGCAAGGTGAATTGACTTTTCATACAGGTGGTGCAGTGCGTATTAGTGGACCTTTTTCTTTTGATGATGAAGGATATTTGACAGCAAAATTTGAACTTGTCCTTATTCAGTCTATGAAACTTCTTGACACTCTGCAGCGCTTATTTCCCGCGCAAACCAATAATCTTCAAGCGTTATTTTTTATTTTAGGTGCTTTGCCTAAAAATGCGGACGGCGCTCCCGTTCTTTCCTTGCTCATTAACAATGGGTGGGTAAAATTAGGCTTTTTAAAACTTGGTCGTCTTGCTCCGCTTTAGGTGTTGTACCAAAGCCTTTTTTAATTTTTACCACAAAATTTCGATTTTTTCTGATTTTCATACTTTTTTGCAATTTTAGAGTGTCAAAATCTATTTTAACAAAATGCGTATTTAATGGTAAAAAAAATAGCTATAAAAATAAAAAATTACCACCTACTCCTAATTCGTCCAACCTCTTTTCACTTAGTACAAAATCTTATATCAAACTACATATAGTAACAGTGTTTGTATGGAAAAAGTGGCATTTTAAAGTATGCTGAATTGTCTTTTTATACAGGTGGTGTGGTGCTTGTTAGGAACCTTTTTCTTTATATATGGAATGAGCATATTGCATATATCTGTTTGGGAGTAATCTCTTAAAACAAGTAAATAGCCTAGTTGGAGGAGAATATGAAGTTGTAAAGGGAAAATCAACATCCATCTTTACTGTCATTTTTTATTCGATTTTACGCATTTCAAAAGCAGTTACAGTTATATCATTTTAAATGATAGATTAAGCTTATCCTTTTATTTCTGATGTTTTTTAATGAAGCTATATGTCTTCCACGTAAAACAGAATATATTTGTATTGCATATTTACGCATTTGTTAAAAAAATATTTCTCAGTGCTTCTTATTTTACGATGTCGCCTATGAATGGTATAACGATAGAGCCATTAAGGGCTACCATCTTTTCGGTTATGGAGTAATAAGCTGGGGCAACACCATCATATTATATTTGCTAACTCCCAATGTTACTGCGGATTTTGGCATTTGAGGCGGTTTATGAGGGGCATTTTTAGTCTTTTCTTTACTGTTTTTATCTATTCGGCTTTCCCATTTGCAATATGCAAGGGGAAATGGGGTTAATTGATTGAATATAAACAGATTTTAAATGAGACAAATTTAGAATATCGGATTATCAGTTATCATAAAAATGATAAAATTATGATTGTAAATCAATATATTATATTTTTATGATGAAGGATATTTGACAGTAAAATCTGAATTTATTTTTTATTTTGAGTGCTCTGTCTAAAAATGCAGGATAGGGCTTTCGTTCTTCCCTTGCTGATTAGTCATGGGGGGATAGAACGGAGCAAAAGCTTAGCTGTTTTGTACTGCTTTTAAGTCTGAAAGTTTATGTTTTTAGGGTGAGAAATCAATCCTACTGTTTTTTTGAAATTGTTGCAAACAATTCTATTGTGATAAATAGCGAGATTTTTATTGTTGGTGTTATGTCTAAAATGCAAACTTCTGCTCTGTCTTAGTTGGTTTGTCGTGGTGGTGGGATAGAACGGGAGATTGAGTGGGTCGTTTTGTATTTGCTTTAGGTTTGAAAGCCAATATTTTGAAGTTGAGAAATCAATCCTGCTGCAAAAGTAAAACGAGAAATATTGAGATCATTTTCAATAAGGGCGCTAATGCGGTTTGTAATGTTGTGAATATGATCTTCTTCTGTTTTTTTCCAAGTGTCAAAAGGATCTTTTTTCTTTCCATAATTTTTGAGGATTTTCATAACGATTTGCCGAAAGCTTTCAGAAACATTTTCTTTGGCTTGGCTTAAAGCCATACTATCATAATAATCTACTACAGGGATTATACGACTTGCTTCGTTAATGCGGTTTATACGAATGATTTGCGCAAGTGAAAAGTAGATCTCTGCGGTTTTAATAAGATCACTGTTGCTTTTTTTTGCAATTAAAGAAATATCACATATTGTTGAAGCAGCTTCCAAGAGAGCTAATTGTTTCGCTAATGCTTTTGGTGCTCCCTCTTCACTGTAGTGTAATGCTTTTTCTTCAATCTTTTGCTTAATATCGTTGTCGTGAGAATGCATAAGCTCTTTTTCAATAACGCTACGGGCTTGCTTTATTGTTTTTACAATTTCTTCTAATGGACGTGAGAGATCTATGTTGTGCAAACCCCAATTGGTTGTTTCAAAGAGCATTGGGGTCATTGCTGCGTAGAATTTATTTTGGACAAGACCGGGTATTTTATTATCAAGCTTATCAATTTGCTCAGACAATTGAGGAATTTCGAAACCATCGCGGATGGCAATGAAAACGCGAATAATATTTTCAGTCTTTTGTTCTGTTGCATCGTGTAGTCTATTAACAAAAGTGGGGCCTCCACGATTTACAATATCGTTGGCAATCAGCGTTGCGATAATATTACGACGCAATTGATGGTTAATAACTTCCTTCTTAAAATTTTCTTGAATTTGGGTTGGAAAATAGTTCAGCAAGGTTGTATTGAAATAGTGATCATCAACAATGGGGCTATTAGCAATTTCTTCTTTTAAGGTCAATTTAGCATAGGCAAAAATAACGGCGAGTTCTGGACGGAGAAGACCTTTGCCTTGGGTTGTTCTTTGTCGTAAAATTTGCTCATCAGGGAGTATTTCAACTCTGCGATCTAGAAGCTTTTTTTGTTCCAAGTCGTGCATAAAGCGTATTTGATAGGGCAAATCAGCAGTGCTCTGGTTTTCCGCCAAAGAAAGCGCAAGAGGTTGTAGATAATTGTTGCGCAAGACGAGTTGCTCGACTTGAGGCGTCATTTTTTTCAAGAGCTTATTGCGATCTTCGCGGGTTAACGTTTTGGCACGTAGTGCTGATGCAAGAACAATTTTGAGATTGACCTCAATATCAGAACAATTAACACCAGCAGAATTGTCAATGGCATCCGTATTGCATCGACCACCATTTGAGACATATTCAATTCGTCCACGTTGTGTAACACCAAGATTAGCCCCTTCGCCAATAATTTTTGCACGCACTTGTTCTCCGGTAATGCGTATTGCATCATTTGCACGATCACCTACTTGGGCATCGTTTTCTGTTGCAGCACGGATATAAGTACCAATGCCACCGAACCATAAAAGATCAACAGGGGCTTTGAGAAGAGCAGAGATAATTTCAAAGGGTGTTCCTGTTTGTTTTTCGAAACCAATGGCTTGTGCTGCTTCAGGTGAGAGAGTAATGGTTTTTTCTTTTCGTGAGAAGATACCACCGCCCTTTGATAATTTGCTTTGGTCGTAATCCTGCCAGCTTGAGCGAGGCAGTTTGAAGAGACGCGTACGCTCTGCATAGCTTTCGTCTATGTTCGGATCTGGATCAATAAAAATATCGCGGTGATCAAAAGCGGCAATCAATTTTGTTTGTTTGGAAAGCAGCATTCCATTGCCAAAGACATCACCAGACATATCGCCAACACCGACACAGGTGAAGGGCGTTGTTTGAATATCGTGATTAAATGATTCTCTAAAATGTCTTTTGACGGCTTCCCATGCACCTTTAGCTGTAATACCAATGTCTTTGTGGTCGTAACCTGCTGAGCCTCCAGAGGCAAAAGCATCATCGAGCCAAAAGTGATTTGCTTGGCTGATGGCGTTGGCTGTATCAGAAAAAGTTGCTGTTCCTTTGTCTGCCGCGACAACAAAATAGGGGTCAGGGTCATCATGACAGATGACATTATGGGGAGAACTTATTTTGCCGTTAATCAGATTGTCTGTGATGGAGAGCAAAGCTGTGATAAAGTCTGTATAAGCTTGTCGTGCTGCTTCTATGATGACAGCACGGTCATTTGTTTGGGGAAGCCGATGGGGATAGAAGCCACCTTTTGCACCTGCAGGAACGATAACTGCATTTTTAACTTGTTGGGCTTTGACTAAGCTAAGCACTTCGGTGCGATAATCTAATGCACGGTCAGACCAACGAATGCCGCCACGAGCGATAGGTCCAAAACGCAAATGGACCCCTTCAACTTCTGGTCCATAAACAAAAATTTCTCGGTAAGGGCGCGGTTCAGGCAAACCTTCAATCTGGCGTGGATTTAATTTGGTGGCTAAAATACGCCGTGGATTTCCATCAGGAAGAGGCGTAAAGGCATTCGTTCGTAAACTCGCCTCGATAAGGTTACAATAACGGCGTAAGATCAGGTCATCATCTAAACCAGAGACTTTCCGTAATTTTTCTTCAATGCGCTTTTGAATAACTTGTTGGTTTTTTTCCCGTTCTTTTTCTGTATGGCTTTGATGAAATTTTAAATGAAATAAAGCATAAAGATCTTGGGTAATGTCAGGATAAGCATTTAAAGTTTGGGCAACGCGATCTTGCGAATAAGGAATTCCAGCTTGTTGGAGATAGCGCCCATAATGGCGCAAAATAACAATTTCATGCCAATCAAGCTCAGCTGTTTGTGTGAGAGCATTAAAGCCGTCATTATCAGCATTTTGTGCCCAAATGGCTTCAAAGGTTTCGGCGTGTTTTTGCCCGTCTTTTTCAAAATCGATACAGCGCTGGAAAGTACTTTCCAGCTGCATATCATGAAGATACACAGAGCGCCCATTGCCATCTGGTAATTCAAGGGTTTGTTCAGCAATAACGCGAAACCCCATATTTTCAAGGAGTGGTACACGTTTGGAAAGGGCAAGAGCTTCATGGCGGTGAAAAAGCCGAAGAGAAATGTACTGTTTTTCTTTGTTTTGTGCGTGATAAAAGATCACGAAAAGGGGCTTTTCATCATGAAGACTTAGAATATGTCCGGCATCGTTAATAGCGTCTTCAGCTGAAAATAAATCACGATAGCTGTTGGGGAATTCACTGGCTAGACGTGTTTGTTGCTCTGTTATTTTCTGGGTAAGAGCGATGGCTTGAACCCTGTCTTCCCAACTTCGTGCAATCGAACGTACATGTTGTTCAAGTGTGGAGCGCTCATGAAGGGGAACAGTTTCGTTTCCTTTGCGATGGATGATATAATAGACACGTATAAGGGTGCTTTCCAAAAATAGCGGATAAGATTCAAAAAAGTCACCTTTATAAAGCTCAACAAAATGTTCGCCAACTTTTTCACGCAAGCTGCTGCTATATTGGTCACGCGGTACGTAGACAAGGATAGAAACAAAGCGTCCAAAAGAATCAGTGTGGGCAAGAACCCGTAAACGTGGGCGCTCATCTAATTGTAGAATAAGCTTAGTGTTTTCTGTCAATGTATCAACATCAGAGCGAAACATTTCATCTCTTGGATAGGTTTCTAAAGCACTGATGAGTGCTTTTCCTGAATAATCGGCGTGATTGTGTCCAAGTCGTTGAATAATAGTTCGGGCTTTTTCTTTTAAGAAAGGAATTTGCAAAATAGAACGTGTATAAGCTGAGGAGGTAAAAAGCCCTACAATGCGTAATTCTCCACAGAGTTGGTTTTCTTTATCAAAGATTTTAAGACCAATATAATCGAGCCAAACAGAACGGTGAATTTTGGAGCGGCTGTTCGCTTTTGTCACGATAAACAGATTATCGCTTTCCATGAAGGATAAAACTTCTTGAGGAGGTTCTTTCATGCTTTTATCGTCAACAATATGAATAGAAGCATCCGTGAGTATACCAAGTTCAATATTACTGGCTGTAAAGGATTTTAGGGGTTTTTGGTCTTTGATGAAGTTGTAAGTGCGCATACCAAGGAAAATGAAATTATCGTCCATTAGCCAGTGAAGAAATTCAATAGCTTTTTCGCCTTCTTGTTTGTAGTGTGGGGGAAGACTTATTTGGTAGGCATGAATCTGCTTTTCAACTTCTTCAAGCATAGGTTTCCAGTCTTGTACAGCAGCATTAACCTGTTCAAGAACTAAGGTGAGTTCATTTTCAAGTTTTTGTATTTGCTGTTTGTTTAATGACTCGATGTGAATTTGCATCAGACTGATGCGTTTTCCAGAAGCACAATCAATAATGGGGTGTGCAATCAAATAGATATGGTTTTTGTGTTGATTAAAAACATTTAAAATAGAATCGAGAAGAAAGGGTTTGTTATCATTGACAAGCGTGATAACGGTTATAGGTCTGTTACTACGGGTTAAATTTTGCTCAAAGCAGATGGTATTTTTTCCCGTCTGATGGAGATTAAAAGCTTTTACCGCGATGGCTGTGGCTTTTTGAAGTTCTTCATTTTCGTAATAAGCAATATCTTCTTTATCGGTTTGGGCAAAAAGGATTTGTTCTATTTTATCTTGGGTGTTTTTTGTCTCTGTTTTTTTTTGTTGCAACACATTCACTCTCCCTTTTTGCTCTTAAGGGGTCTTTAATTAAAAGCAGACCATTATATTTTTTATATACTGTAGCACCTTCTTTCTAAAGAAAATAGCTCTTTATTTGGAAAGAATGAGTTTGTTTTTGCTATTTTTTAGTAATATTTTGCACTTTAAAGAAATATTTTGCTTCAAGGAAAGGGCACTTTTAGTATTTTTGTATGTTAATAGTTTGTTTTTTAAAATATACAAAATAAAAGTAAAAAAAGAAGCAAAAGTAAAGAGAGAATGGCGCGTTTACCAGAAAGACTTTTAAGTGGTTACCAAAACTTTATAAACAATCATTTTTTATATAAAATAGCAGATTATCAGCAATTGGCGATTGAGGGGCAGAAACCTGAAGTTTTGGTCATTGCTTGTTGTGATTCGCGTGCAGTACCAGAAATGATTTTTGATGCTAAGCCAGGGGAAATTTTCACCCTGCGCAACGTGGCGAATGTGGTTCCTCCTTTTTCTCCTGATGACCAATATCACGCAACATCAGCAGCTCTTGAATATGCTGTGCAATTGCTTGAGGTGAGACATATTGTCGTTTTTGGTCATGCCCATTGTGGAGGCATTCGTACTGCTCTTAATGAGACATATAAATCTTTATTATCAAATGATTTTATCGGTCAATGGATAAGTCTCTTAGCACCAGCAGCAGAAATCGTTTTGAATAATAAGTCGCTGTCTTGGCCAGAAAAACAGACGGCATTAGAGCAGCTTTCTATTCGCCATTCGTTGAGAAATTTAGAGACGTTTCCGTGGATTAAGCTTCGCAAAGATCAAGGTTTTTTGACATTGCATGGTGTTTGGTTTGATATCTCTAGCGGAAAATTATGGAGCATGGAACAGGAAACAGGTTGTTTTATGCGTGTTGAAGTTGAAAGTTTTGAAGTATAGTATTTGTTGTTTTTATTTCTTCGTATAAAAAGATATTTTATGATAAAACTTGACAAAGCTGGGGTTTTATTGTTTGAAGGAGCAAGCTTTCAGTGACAAAATTAACTTGGAGCCACCGACTGAGACCCCAGTTTAAGGGTATAAAGAGATCTCAGAGGTCAACATCCGACGGCGCGATGCGTTCTCGGATGCTATTTTGGTTTGTTTGTTATGCAACAATGAGGTAAATGATGTTTGAATCCTTGCAAGAGCGACTTGGTTCTATCCTGTCTCATTTGACGGGACGTGGCGCTTTATCGGATCAGGATGTTGTAGAGGCGCTGCGTGAAATTCGTCGCGCTTTATTGGAAGCTGATGTTGCTCTTGATGTTGTGCGCTCTTTTACCGATAGAGTTCGGGAAAAAGCTGTTGGGGCCGAAATCGTTAAATCAATTAAACCAGGCCAAATGGTGGTTAAAATTGTTCATGATGAATTGGTTCATATTCTTGGAAATGAAAGCGTTCTGAGTGATTTAAATGCACCAGCTCCAGTTGTTATCATGATGACTGGTTTGCAAGGTTCCGGAAAAACAACTACAACAGCAAAGCTTGCAAAACGTTTTACTGATAAGCACAATAAAAAAGTTCTCATGGCGTCATTAGATACACGCCGTCCCGCTGCACAGGAGCAATTGCGCCAATTGGGAGAGCAGGCAAAACTTGCAAGCTTGCCTATTATTGCGGGTCAGCTGCCCGTTGATATTGCATCACGTGCCGTGCAGGCTGCTAAATTAGGTGGTTATGACGTGCTTCTTCTTGACACAGCAGGACGTAATCATATTGATGAAGCTTTGATGCTCGAATTGGCTGAAATTAAAGCATGTTCCCTTCCTCATGAGATTATGTTGGTGGCTGATAGTTTGACGGGGCAAGATGCCGTTCATCTTGCTCGTTCTTTTGATGAGCGTGTAGGGATTACGGGGATTATTTTAACACGTATGGATAGTGATGGGCGTGGTGGCGCTGCTCTTTCTATGCGTGCTGTTACAGGTAAACCAATTAAAGCAATTGGAACTGGTGAAAAAATAGATGCTTTAGAAGAATTTCATCCCAGTCGTATTGCTGATCGTATTCTCGGAATGGGGGATATTGTTTCTTTGGTTGAAAAAGCTGCTGAAACAATGGATCATGAGAAAGCTGCTGCTTTTGCAAAAAAAATGCAAGCCGGAAAATTTGATCTGAATGATCTTGCAGAACAGTTGCAGAAAATGAAAAAACTGGGTGGAATGGGCGGTATTATGGGCATGTTGCCAGGAATGGGGAAAGTCAAAGAGCAGATTGCGGCTGCGGGGTTTGATGATCGTTTGTTTGATCGTCAATTGGCCATTATTTCATCTATGACACCCAAAGAGCGGGCGAATCCAGAGCTTTTAAAACATAGCCGCAAACAACGAATTGCTAAGGGGTCTGGTACGACAGCGGCTGATATTAATAAACTTTTGAAGATGTATCGCCAAATGGCTGATATGATGAAAGCCATGGGTGGTAAAGGAAAAAGTGGTTTTATGGGAAAGATGTTGGGAGGCCTTGGTTCCAAAATGGGTTTTGGTGGTATGGGAAACTTGGGAGGGGATTCTCCAGCTATGCCGGATTTGTCGGGATTGGATCCAAAGCAATTCTCAACGCTTCAAAAGCAAATTGAAAATGGTAATGGAGGGAAGCTCTTGCCCGGACTTCCCAAGCGTGGACCTACTTTTCCTGGTCTTTCCAATGGCATTGTCGATGGGGGAAATTTTCCTCAGCATCCTAAGAAAAAATAAGATGTAAAGAGGGAAAGGAATATAATGCAGGAAACAGTATTAAACGAATTGGCACATTTACGAGCATCCATTGATAATTTTGATGCAACTTTGATTCATATCTTAGCAGAGCGGTTTCGTTGTACGAAAGCTGTTGGGCGCTTAAAAGCCCGTTATGATTTGCCTAAAGTAGATCCTCTGCGTGAGCAATATCAGGTAGCGCGTTTGCGGCAATTGGCTATGGATAGTGATCTTGATCCTGATTTTGCTGAAAGATTTTTAAAATTTATTATTAAAGAAGTTGTGAGTCATCATGAAGTTATTGCTGAAGAGCAAAAAACAAAAAAAGTCAATTTAAACGAAAGCCAGAGCTGACAATAGGAGATAAAATATGGCATTGAAAATTCGTTTGTCCCGTGGAGGTTCAAAAAAACGTCCTTACTATCATATCGTCGTTGCAGATGTTCGTAGTCCGCGCGATGGGCGGTTTCTTGAACGTGTTGGTGCATGGGATCCAATGTTGCCTAAAGATGGACCGAGGGTGAAACTTAATGAAGAACGTATCCAATATTGGCTTGGGCAAGGGGCTCAACCAACAGATCGCGTTTTACGGTTTTTAGATGCAGCTGGCTTGAAAAAGCGTCCAACTCGTAATAATCCACATAAAGGTGAACCGGGTAAAAAAGCACAAGAACGTATAGCAGCAGCAAAGCAAGCAGCAGAAGAAGCAGCGGCAGCGGCTGAAGCAGAATCTGCTTCAGCATAAGAAGCATGATTGTTTAATCAATGTGTTTTTAAAAGCTTTAGAAAAATAAATATTATCCGTTTTTGTCTATCAAAAACGGATTTTCATTAAAAAGCTGCTTGTTTAAATTGCGCCGTTTTTTTTTAAATCAATGGTTTTAAAAATCAATGGCGCGGCCTTTAATTTCCCAGTCTCCATAGCGGGAAGGGTCTTTGCCGCCGCGTCCGCCGTTTTCTAAAGGTTGTTCTTTTTTTGCTGCGCGTTTTCGTCTTTCTTCAGCTTCTTTAAGGGCGCGTTGTGCTGCGGGAGAAAGAGATTGCTGTTTAACGAAAGTTGCATTTTTTTTGCTTGTTTTCTCATCTTTTTTATTCATTTTACACCTATTCCATTGAAGAAGCAGAAAGAAAACACCATCATATAGTATTGATTGACTTTTATCATGGAGTTTTTTGAGTAATGAATATAATGCGTACAGCTATGCTTTTGGCTTTTTTAACTGCTCTCTTTATGGGAGTTGGTTATCTTGTTGGAGGGGGCGGTGGCATGGTCATTGCTCTTTTGATGGCAAGTGGTTTAAACTTTTTTTCTTATTGGAATTCAGATAAAATCGTTTTACGCATGTACGGGGCGCGTGAAGTTGATCAGCATTCAGCACCAGTTTATTATAAGATTGTAAGCGATTTAGCACAAAAGGCTTCTCTTCCTCAACCAAAGGTTTATGTTATTGAGAATGCACAGCCAAATGCTTTTGCAACGGGACGTAATCCGCAAAATGCAGCTGTTGCTGCAAGTACTGGGTTGTTAGAGCGGTTAAGCGCTGAGGAAATTGCCGGCGTTATGGCGCATGAGCTCGCACATATTGAGCATCGTGATACGTTAACAATGACTCTGACCGCAACGATTGCAGGGGCAATTTCAATGCTTGGTAATTTTGCTTTCTTTATGGGAGGACAGCGTAACTCTTCAGAAGGTTCTCATGGCGCTGGGGCAATTGGAGGATTTATTGCATTGCTCGTGGCGCCTTTTGCAGCGATGCTGGTGCAAATGGCGATTAGTCGTACACGGGAATATGCTGCGGATCGGAGAGGGGCTGAAATATGTGGTAATCCTTTATGGTTGGCTTCGGCATTGCGTAAGATTGCTGATGGGGGACGTGGGGTATATAATGAAGAAGCAGAGCATAATCCAGCAACCGCGCATCTGTTTATTATTAATCCTTTGAGCGGTGAGGGAGCGGATAGTCTTTTTTCGACACATCCAGCAACTGCAAATCGTATTGCTGCTCTTTATCAGCAAGCAGAAGAGATGAAAGGGGCTCTTGCCAAAAGTGTGGGATGGAATAAAGAAGACGCTATACATGAAAAAAGCAGCGGGATGAACTATGGAGATTTTCATAGTGGTCAGGCTCATGCATTAGGTGAGAAAGAAAATAGTTCTTTTCAGCGTGTTACAAAACGTCCTTCTTGGCTTCGTTATGAAAATTCAAAAAGATCTCGTTCATAGAATTATTGAGGGAGCTCTTGAGAAAACTGTGATATAAAGGTGGTGGTTTGAAACACAAAAAAGCGGGGCATGTGTCTGAAAAAAATGTTCCAGGATTAGCTGTTCGACAGGTGTGTGTGCGTCTTTTGGGGGCGGTAGTTGATAAGTACACGCCTCTGTCTGGTTTGACGGATAATGAACACGGACATCCACAATATTTGAAGCTTTCACAACGAGATCGTTTGTTATGTCGGGCTATTTTAACAGCTTCATTGCGTCATCGAGGGCAGATTATGGCGGCTTTCTCACGCTTTTTGGCGCGTCCTTTGCCTTCACAAGCACTTTCACTTCAGCATCTTTTGCATATCAGTGTTGCACAAATTC
Organism: Bartonella sp. CL435QHHD; assembly: GCF_042195095.1. Classification (NCBI taxonomy): domain Bacteria; kingdom Pseudomonadati; phylum Pseudomonadota; class Alphaproteobacteria; order Hyphomicrobiales; family Bartonellaceae; genus Bartonella; species Bartonella sp. CL435QHHD. The sequence continues at coordinate 30,750 of NZ_JBHINS010000078.1, read as the reverse complement.
TTTATCTTGATATTCCCGATCATGCGGCTATTGATTTAGCTGTGCGTGTGGCGAAACTTGATCCTCGAATGCGCCGTTTTTCAGGGGTGGTGAATGCTCTTTTGCGCAATGTTGCACGTGAGGCAGAGCCTTTACGTCAACAAGTTCCTACCATTGAAGGTGTGCCAGCGTGGTTTGGACAGCTTTTAATATCAGCTTATGGAACAGAAAAGGCACATCAGATTATCGCAATTCAAAGTGTGGAACCTCCTTTCGATTTGACAGTGAAATCTGATAGTGGTGGATGGGCTGAAAGGCTTGGCGGTGTGGTATTGCCCAATGGTTCTGTTCGATTGAAGCGTCTGGAGTGTTCTGTTTCTGATTTACCAGGCTATCGTGAAGGGTCTTGGTGGGTCCAAGATTTTGCAGCAGCTTTGCCTGCTTGTTTACTTGGGAGTATTGAGGGTAAACGCGTTGCTGATCTTTGTGCGAGCCCTGGGGGAAAAACAGCACAATTGGCTTTGCAAGGGGCAGAGGTGACAGCAATTGAGCTTTCTGCTAACCGCGTAAAGCGTTTAAAAGAAAATATGGAACGGCTTCATTTTTCAGTTCACATTTGGCAGGGCGATGTGAGAAATTTCTATCCCACACAGCTTTTTGATGCAGTTCTTCTTGATGCTCCTTGTTCTTCTACAGGAACAATCCGTCGTCATCCGGATATTTTATGGACGAAATCGAGGGAAGATATCGTCAAGTTAGTGGCGTTGCAATATGATTTGCTTGTCGCAGCAATTTCTTTGGTAAAGGAGGGGGGACGGATTGTTTTTTCCAATTGTTCATTGGCAAGAGAAGAAGGTGAAGATCTTATTGAAAAAATTTTATCGACACGCAATGACATTGTTTTAGACCCTATTTATCCAGAGGAAATGGGAGCACTGGAACATTTGCTTTGTGGGGGGATGTTACGGACAACGCCTGCGGATTTTTGTCATAAAAATTTTGATGCTGAGAAAACCGTATTTTTAGGAATGGATGGTTTTTTTGCTGCGCGCTTACGAAAAATTGCTTAATTAACGCTTCATTTACAAAAATGGTCGAAATTGTATTTGATTCAGCATAAATGGAGATAAAATTTTGGCGGTTGCGGTAAAAGCTCCTCAGGTAAAAGTGGCAGCCTGTATCGATACGATACAGAATGTTATGCGGCGTTTATGGGTTGGACCATTGTTTCGTTGGCGGTTTTCAGGGTTTCGTCCTCATAAAATTTTAGCGCATCCCATGGATTTGCATGTAGCTGATCCGATGATGGCGCATGAATTTTATCATGGTCGTTTTGCTTTTGCTGGTCACATTGTTCATTCTGGTGCTGTTTCTCCGTTTTCATTGGTTCCACCAACGCTAGAATGGGAAGCGGCTCTACATGATTTTCATTGGTTGCGCCATATGGAGGCAGCAGGAAGTGATTTAGCTTCTGCACATGCACGCTCTCTTTTAGAAGACTGGTTTGACCATGCTGGTAAGAAGGTAAAAGGGCTTGCTTGGAGTGATCCTGTTGTGGCGCGGCGCTTGATTTCATGGATTTGTCATTCGAAAATGTTGTTAGAAGGGGCAAGTGAACGGTTTGAAAAACGCTTTTTACGTGCACTTGGTTTGCAATTTCGTTATTTGCGCGTAACAATTTGTAGTATGGAGCACAATGATCAACGTTTACAAGCAGCAGTGGCTTTGACATTCGCATCTCTTGCTTTGCCTGTTTCAGCGGCAGTGAAAAAAAAGGTACAAACCACACTTATAGAGGAGCTTTCCCGTCAAATCCTAGTTGATGGTGGGCATATTTCCCGTAGTCCTGTTATTTTGCTGAATTTGTTATCGGATTTATTGTCGTTACGGCATCTTTTTATGCGTAGCAATGAAACAGCACCCCGTATTTTGATTGATTCTGTTGAGCGTATGTTGCCAGCTTTACGATTCTTTATCCATGAGGATCAAACGTTGGCCCATTTTAATGGGGTTGGTCCCCTTGTATCGGAACGGTTATCATCACTTTTGGAGCTTGATGAAACAGGAGGACATCCTTTTAGTTATGCCCGTTATTCAGGATTTCACCGCTTAAAAGCCAATCAAACAACAGTGCTTGCAGATACAGGAAAGTTTCCACCCCGCTCTGTAGCACAGCAGGCTTGTTCGGGGTGTTTGTCTTTTGAAATGTCTTCACAAGGGCACCGTTTTATTATCAATACCGGTGTTAATCCTGATGGGCGGGAAGATTATCGACATTTAGGGCGTGTTACTGCAGCACATTCAACAGCTACGCTTAATGATTGTTCAGTAGGTGCTTTTTATCATAAAAAGAAAAATGGCGCGCCATTTTTGTTTGATGGACCAACAGATGTTCAAGTGTGCCGTATAGAGGATTCAGAGAAGACGGGTTTTATTGCGAGTCATAATGGTTATATGCGACCCTTTAATCTTATTCATGAGCGTGGTCTTATTTTGGCGACAAATGGAGATATGATTGAGGGTTTTGATCGCTTTTTTATGCCCAATAAAGGGGGAAAGAGACACAAGAGTGTGCAAAATGAAAAAAATCATGTTGCTGTTCGGTTTCATCTTCATCCACAAGTTGAAGTTAACTATGATGGCAAACGTGTATGTTTAACCGTAAAGAATGAGAACGTGAAGAGCGAACAAGTATGGTATTTTATATCGCCTGACGCAGATATTTGTCTTGAAGATTCGATTGATTTTGCAGAATTAACAGGTCCACAACGGACACAACAGATTGTTTTATATTTTCGTCCAGCATTTCAGGAAAAAGTTCGTTGGCGTTTTATCCGTAAAGCGTTTGATAAAAAATTAGAACATTATTCCAACCCATAGTATATTGCGTTTTATCTTGCGTGTCGCAAAACATTATCGTTTATTGTGGTAATATTCTCAAAATTTGAAGATCATATCAATTTTATACATGAAGAGTTTTGTTAGAGTATGGGTTGGATGTTTTTAGGCAAGGTTTGCTCATAGAATCTCATGAGGTGATGCTAAAAGGGATTGGCTCCAGAAAAAAAGTTTTTGGAAAGACCATTGTTGACAGATGAGTACTGGTTAAGGATCTTCATATCTTTAAAGATATGGAGAGAAAATTAAGCCGTTGCTTATCTTCGATAAGTTTTTAAGTGTGCTGTTGGGATCAATATTTATCTCTGAGAGAGTTGCATTAATAGGGCTACACTCCTCACGAAAAACAGAGCGCTATTGTATTGTATATTCACGGACTTATTTTAAAGAAAAATTCCTTAATGCTTCCAAGCCTATTTTGCGACGATGCCCGTGATGGGTATAACGGTAAATCCATTAAGCACCCCCCATCTTTATGCTTATGAAGGAGCAGTTCGGCACTATCACACTATTTATCAGTGCCCAATGTTTGTAACAACTCTTGGCACTAGAGATGGTTCATAAGAGGCATTTTTAGCCTTTTCTTAATAGTTTTTATCCATACAGCTCTCCCCGCTTGTAACGTGCAGGCGAATGGTTTTGGTTGATTCAACATACATAGATTTTAAATGGAAGAATCTCACGGTATTCGGAGTTCTAATTCAATATGAATAACGCTAAATTATCATTATAAATCAAATGTTGTATATCACAGAAACACTGAAAATTTGAGAAACAATACACAGCAATGGCTGAGAAAAACAACTCTTCTGCTCTTTATTATTATTATACTACAAATGAAGGCGTAATAACAAATCACAAAATGCACGCTTTTTCAGAGCAAAGCATTCTCTCAAATATCTCAAACAACTTTCATAAAGATTTACGCGAATAACGTCGTGCAATTGAATCAATATCACCTCGACAAATTCCAAGATCGCTGAGTTCATATGTTGAAAGACGACTTAACGCATTAACGGTTCGACGATAACGGCGCCAATTACTATAAAAACGTAGAATATTCATATCCTCTACTCAAACTTTTCATTACACTCTTTAGTTTAAGAATAGAGCATATTACTAAAAAGAGTTGTGTTATAATATCATAACAGGTATGCATCTACATACAAGATAGCATCCCTTTAACATTTTCCTCATGTGAAAGGGCAACCATTAAAAATATCAACAAGAACAATATTCTTTCCCTAAACAATGGCTAAATTATGTGCATTTTCTTCGGTGATAAACTTCTTCACGTGTAGATTCTTTGGATTGAATAACTTCTTCCATTTCAATAGTTATCAATAGTTATACGATGATTATGAAAAATTCCTTGAAACATTTGTCTTATACGAAGAGGGAATCAGCAAAATTATTAATGGCGGAAGTGTCGTGTTCCTGTAAAAACCATTGCTAAACCCTGTGCATCAGCAGCGGCGATAACTTCTTCATCACGCATGGAGCCTCCTGGTTGAATAATTGCTGTTGCCCCTGCTTCAGCTGCTGCTAATAAACCATCTGCAAAAGGAAAAAATGCATCTGATGCAACAACAGATCCTTTTGTAAGGGTTTCTGTTAAGCCTGCTCTTTGCGCACTTTCTGCTGCTTTACTTGCAGCAATTTTTGCTGAATCGATGCGGCTCATTTGTCCGGCTCCAATTCCAACTGTTGCGCTATTTTTCGCGTACACAATAGCATTTGATTTAACGTGTTTTGCTACACGAAAAGCAAATTGAAGATCACGCATTTCATCTTGAGTTGGTGCCCGCTTTGTCACTACTTGCAATTTAAGATCATCCACCACCACGTTATCACGTGATTGCACTAAAATGCCTCCTGCAAGTGTTTTCGCAAGAAGTCCTCCACAGCGTGGATCAGGAACTCCACCTGTAATGAGCAAACGAAGATTTTTTTTCTTGGCAATAATTTCACGTGCCGCCATTGTGGCATCAGGAGCAATAATCACTTCTGTGAAAATTTTAACAATTTCTTCAGCACATTCTTCATCAAGGGTTTGATTTAAAGCAACAATTCCACCAAATGCCGATACATTATCACACATAAGAGCTTTCAAATAAGCGTCTTTCAAATTTTCTCCTTCCGCAACACCACAAGGATTGGCATGTTTAATAAGAGCGACAGCAGCGGTTTTTTGCGGATCAAATTCTGCCACAAGCTCAAAGGCTGCATCTGTATCATTCAGATTGTTATAAGAAAGCGCTTTGCCTTGTAAAAGTTTTGCTGTTGCAATACCAAAACGTTTTTCATTATTGCGATAAAATGCTGCCTGTTGATGTGGATTTTCCCCATAGCGCATAACACTTTCAAGATGACCGGAAAAACTCTGCCATGATGGAATTTCAATTTTTAAATCCCGTGCAAACCACGTTGCTATTGCCGTATCATAAGCAGCGGTGTGTGCATAAGCGCGCATTGCTAGCTGATGACGCATAGATAAGCTTAAACATCCATTATGCTGCTTTAATTCAGCTAGAATCGAATCATAATCTTTTATCGCTGTTACAACACCGGTATAAGCATAATTTTTTGCCGCGGCGCGAATCATCGCCGGTCCACCGATATCAATATTTTCAAGAATCGTTTGCCCATCGGCTCCCGATAGGATCGTCTCTTCAAAAGGGTAAAGATTCACCACCAAAAGATCAATTCCATGAATGCTGTTCTTTTCCATAGCTTCCCTATGGCTAGGATCTTCTCTTACCCCTAACAAAGCACCATGAATCAAAGGATGGAGTGTTTTTACACGCCCATCCATTATTTCAGGAAATCCGGTAACTTCAGCAACATCTTTTACGGGTAAACCAGCTGCTATGAGGGTTTTTGCTGTTCCTCCTGTTGAAATTAATTCAACATTGTAAGTAGCATGAAGGGCTTGTGCAAAAGCAACCACACCCGTTTTATCAGACACAGAAAAGAGAACACGACGAACCCGATGAAGATCAGGTATGGGAAAATTTTTGGCAACAACACCCATAACAGAAGCCTTAAAAATGAAAGAGTTAAAATTCTAGTAAAACACGCTTATACGTTTATAGCATAAGCCTTTAGCAAAATACACTGAAAGGATAAACTGTCTTTTTAGAATATAGGATGCTCACCTTTTTCTATTATCCTGTAAAAACCTCTCATTTGAGGTGTGGTGATAGGTATAAAAGTCGCGTTGAGAAATTAAATGTTTTTTTTGTTGCTTATAACTCAACATCTCATCTTCATAGCAGTTGTGAAACAAAAAATGCCTCCGTATGTTCTCTGCTATATTAGCTTTTATACTATATGAAGGCGAAAGTATTGCGTATATCAATTGGAATAATCTCTGAAATGGGAAACAATCTAATGAAACAAGAATATAAAATTATAAAGGCAAAAATGAGTGCCTATCTTTCCTATCATTTTTAAATTTGGCTTTATGTTTTTCAAAAGCGTTTATGACAATGTTTTTTAAGAGTGAATTTTTTATAGAGTGGAGATAATGCATTGCTTCACATTTTTGGGCATTACATTTTTAATGAATAAACCCTCGTTTTATGATGATTTTTTAAAGAGTGTCGCGTAAATCTTTTGTGAATGGTATAAAGATCTATTGTATGCCTATGATCTTTATTTAACAAAGGCGCAAGTTGGTAGATTTTATTCTCTTTATCAGTTTTCAAGATTCTAAAAATTTTTGTTACTTGAGATGTAAGAGGTATTTTTTTAGTTTTTTTGCCGTAGCAGAAAAAGAAAACCTCCTAACACACCAGCAGCTAAAATAAACCACGTGATTGCATAAACGAGATGATTATTTCGAAAATGAATAATCGTAAGACCAACGACGGGAAGATTTGCTTGTGGAGATGTTTTTCTGGCATCAATGAAATAAGGAGCAACAGTGGACAAACCAAGTTTTTGTGCCATAGCGGGGAGATCGCGCGTATACCATAAATTCTTGTCAGGATTATTTTTACGCGGGAAAAATCCATTTTTTTCACTCATGCGTAATAAACCTATAATCATTGTTTGTTCTGTGTCCGTGGTAGAATTTTGCTGAGATGAGGCATTTGTATGCGATTTCTCTGAGTTTTGAAAATTATTACGTTCATCCATGGGGATAAAGCCACGGTTGATAAAGATCAGTGTATTATCAGCAGTTTGTAAAGGAGTCAAAACCCAATAGCCTGTAGTATTTTGAGCGGCAGCAGTGACTAAAATATTTTTATCTGTTAAAAATTTTCCTGTGATAACAACAGGTTGATATTCATATTTTTCAAAAGTAACATCTGACCATTGATTTTTTTTGGGGGCTTTTATGGGGGGTAAATGAATGCGCTGATTAGCACTGGTGATAAGATTTGTTTTCCAGTTTAACCGTTGTACTTGCCATATACCTAATGCACTGAAGAGAAGAAAAAAACAAATACATAAAGTTCCAAATAAAAAATAAGAAAAACGGCAAGAATTTCCCTGAAGCTTTGTCATGGGGGGCCCTTTTTTGCTCATGATTTATGCTTCCTTTCGGGACAATAGGCTTTTATTCTAACATGGTATGTATTTAAAAAAAACATTTTGTACGCTTTTTGGCGGAATTTGCACGTCTTATTGAGGAAAAAGATGAAAAATGAGCCCGTAAGAGATGAAAAAGGTTTTATAAAAGACTTGACCTTTTGTTGTCGACCCCCTATTAGAAAGAAACTTCCCAATGATGCCCGTTCAAGGTTGCATTGCGCGTGTTTTGCGTTCATTGTGTCCTTTGGGTATGGGGATTTGAAAGTTTCTTAGAGTTTAAGGGTGAAGTTTATGTCTCGTGCATGTGAATTGACAGGGAAAACGGTTCTGTATGGTAATAATGTTAGCCATGCGAATAATAAGACACGGCGTCGTTTTTTACCAAATCTTTGCAATGTGACATTGATTTCAGAGGTGTTACAGCAAAGTTATCGCTTGCGTATTTCAGCAAGTGCATTGCGTTCTGTTGAGCATCGTGGTGGCCTTGATGGTTTTTTAGTTAAAGCAGATGATAAAGAGTTGTCGCAACGTGCGCGTTTGCTAAAACGCCAAATCATTAAGAAAAAAGCTGAGCAAGAAGGTGAGCAAAAGGCTGAACAGGCAGCGTAATTGTTAGCGCCATTCTTTTTGGTTTATTAACGCTTTGATTTCGGTTTTCTGTTCTAGAAGTTAAGTTTTTTGCAGGTTGATCGTTTCATTTTATTTGGTTCCATATCCCAGGTTAAAAAAAATGTCTTCAAGCGGTCCTTTATTAGAACAGCAAAAGAAAAGGTATGTTGTTTTTTCTATTTTTGCAATGTGCCTTGCTGTTACGGCTTCTAATATTTTGGTTCAATATCCTGTCTATTGGTTTGATTTAAATGAGCTGTTGACTTATGGGGCTTTTACCTATCCATTTGCTTTTCTGATCAATGATTTAACCAATCGTTTTTATGGTCCATCTGCGGCGCGGCGTGTGGTTTATGCTGGTTTTTTTGCGGGGGTCTTTGTTTCTTGGATATTGGCGACACCACGGCTTGCCCTTGCTTCTAGTTTTGCATTTTTATTTGGGCAACTCCTTGATATTGTTGTTTTTACTCCTTTACGACGTAAAACATGGTGGAAAGCACCTTTAGCAGCAGCGTTGGTTGGTTCAGCTTTGGATACAGTGCTGTTTTTTGCTCTTGCTTTTTCTAGCTCGTTTTCTGTTCTTGATAAGATAACAGGGTATGCTGATAGTTCACTGGTGGAGAGTACTGTTTTGGGAGGGATAGGCATACCAGTTTGGCTATCGCTTGCTTTTGGTGATTTTTCGGTAAAAATTATTATGAGCCTGTTGATGTTGATTCCTTATGGGACAATTCTTAATATTGTAAAGCTTCCTCTTTATCAAAGTCATTCAAAGGATGATTCTTCTTTTGTTTGTCACAAATAATGATTTTTGTCTTTTTTTCATGAAGCCAAGAAAATTGTACGCTATGCTTGGTGTGGCACGTTATTTATAATGGATACTTTATCATTTGCCAACTTAAGTAAGAGTTCCAACACAAAACGCGTTTTTTATTTCAAAATTCTCTTGTGAGGAAAAGATAAAGTCATTTGTTTGAGAAGGGGCTAATATACTTTTTACAAATGATTAAATGTGACAGAAATTGCAACTGATGTTTATTAATAGATTGATTTAAAATGATAACTTATATTTTTCATTTGAGTGAAAGAGCTCAATATCATAAAATTTTACGCGTTTTAAATACTCTTATATTGAGTTAATAAAAATCATTTGCTTGCCTATGTTATAAGAGGAATTGGCGTGCGGACAACGTCATTTGAGAAAGCAATACTCTTATGAAGAGCTTTAATGTAATAGAAGTGCAATATTAGGCGCTGGAAGTATATTGATTTATCTTAAAAACATTGGAAGCTTGAAAGTAGGATTTTGCTTTTGGCTTGTAGCTTGTAAAGTAAAGGATGATTCTGGATTTTGCATTATGCCATATATGGGCGCTGTCGTGAAATAAGCTTGGAAGCAAGGAAGAATGTTTCTTTAAAGTAGGAGTGCGGATAAGATATATAATGGTGTGTTCTTTTTCGTGAATGAAGTAATATTCTTTTTTTCGTGTTTTTCTTATATTTTATGTGAGTAAAGATTTTTTCTTTTATCTAGGAGATGGGAGCTTATGTTGATAGATCACCCGTGGTGAGTACTGTTTTGGGAAGGTTAGGGAACAGGTTGGCTTTCGCTTGCTTTAGCGATTTTTGCCGAAAAATTGCTATGAATCCATTTATGCCGATTCTTTTATAAAATAATTCTTAGTGTTTAAAATATCCTCTTTGGATGATTCTTTTTTTGCTTATAATAAATACAACTTTTATCTTTTTGTGTTACTGAAGGTGAAAGTCTATGCATTATATTTTCTGTGAGAGCAGCACTTTAGAGCTATGTCTAGTGGAGATATTTTTCTATATACGTGTATTTCAATATTTAAATATAATGAAATAACACAAGATCGAGACAAAAACGGGTAATTATTCAGTCTTTTAATTTGAATGGCACTCTGGGATATGGACGTAAATGAAAAATTCCAAGAAAAGTTTTATCAGTTGCACTAAAACCAGAAAGTAAAAACAAACTCATTATAATTTTTGAAGATGGTTGGAGCATTTCTTTTAGAATTTATAATGCATCCAGTAAAGTAGAAGTTTCTTTAAAGTTCGCTATTCAATTTGTGGGATTATCTTCTCAGGTTGTTAGTCATCAAATTCCGATGGTTTAATGATAGAGATAATGTTTTAAATGTAATCGTTGCTGATTTAAGGCAGGTTTATTTCTTATGAAAATGAGTCCTTTTATCACTAAAAAGTATTTCTAATTGTTTTGTTATGGCGTCGGCGAGTTCTTCAGCATTCATAATTGTTACAGCACGTTGATAATAACGTGTGACGTCATGACCAATTCCAATGGCAATGAGTTCGATAGGGGAGTGTGTTTGGATTTCTTGAATCACTGCGCGTAAGTGTTTTTCTAAATAATTGCTGGCGTTGACCGATAATGTCGAATCGTCAACAGGAGCGCCATCAGAAATGACCATGAGGATGCGACGTTGTTCACGCCGTGATAAAAGGCGTTGATGAGCCCAAATCAAAGCTTCTCCGTCGATATTTTCTTTTAATAATCCTTCTTGCATCATCAAACCTAAATTGCGTCGTGCGCGACGCCATGGGGTATCAGCACTTTTATAGATGATATGGCATAAATCATTGAGGCGTCCAGGATTATGGAGTTTGTTTTGGGTAAGCCATTGTTCGCGCGATTTGCCCCCTTTCCAAGTTTTGGTGGTAAAACCTAAAATTTCAACTTTGACACCACAACGCTCAAGAGTTTGTGCCAAAATATCAGCACAACTTGCAGCAACGCTAATGGGGCGTCCGCGCATTGAGCCTGAATTATCAATGAGAAGTGAAACAACTGTGTCCCGAAATTGGGTGTTGCTTTCCATTTTAAAAGAAAGGGGTTGCATGGGGTCAATAATTAGACGTGGAAGCCGTGCTGTATCAAGATATCCTTCTTCAAGGTCAAATTTCCAGTTGCGATTTTGTTGCGCCATCAAGCGGCGCTGGAGACGGTTTGCTAAACGTCCAACGATGTTTTGGAGATGATTGATTTGCTTATCAAGATAACGGCGTAAGTGATCTAACTCGTTCTCAGAACAAAAATCTGTTGCTTCCAAAATTTCATCAAATTGACGGGTGAAGATTTTATAATTGCCAAGTCTTTCCATTTGTTCCGAATCAGAAAAAAGGTGTTTGGGTTTGCTCGGCTTTTCTTGCCAAGGTCCATTTTTTTGCTCGCCGTCAGCTTGATCATTGTTGTTTGATTGTGTCGCTTGTGTTTTTCCGTCATCTTGCACATCACTTTCTTGTTCAGTGCTGGTTTGTTCTTCACTTTGAGCGTGTTTTTTGTTTTTACTCTCTTCTTCTCCTTGGTCTTGAGGTTCACACGCATTTTTTAATTTTTTATTGTTTTCACTGTTAGAAGCTTCAGCTTGTTGCACTGTCATTTTGAGTGTAACAAGCATTTGGCGAACAATCTGTGCAAAATCTTGTTGGTTGTAAATATGATGTGGGAGTTCATTGAGTTCTGCTGCTGCTTTTTGTTCGAGTTCTTGACGCCACAGTTCTAAGACAGGACCCGCTTCTCTTGGAGCTGCGCGCTTTGTTATTTTTTCACGCAATAAAAGTGCAATTGCTTCTTGGATGGGGGCTTCACTTTGGTTGCTAATCTTATGATAATGGGCTCTTTTGTATTTATCGGCGAGCATGATATCAAGATTTTTTGCAAGCCCCTCCATGGCTAAAGTACCAATTGCTTCAACACGTGTTTGTTCTAAGGCATCAAAGACAGCACGTGCTTCTGATTCTAGTGGAGAAAATTGCATGTGAATGCGGTTATCATGCCATGCTTTGCGCAGAGCCATGGAATCACCTAATCCGCGGGTAATGGTGATGTCTTTATTCGTTGCGTATTGAGGTAATTCTGGTAAACGCGCGCAACTTTCGCTTAAAGATGGTCGGTTATGACTAAAGGAAACTTCAAGGTTGTTTGTGCCTGCAATTGCACGCATACAGGTGGAAAGTGCTTTTTTAAAAGCTTCAATATTAAGAGTGTTGTTGGAAGAATCTTTTGCCGGATTTTTGTTGTCGCCAATATCGGTAGCCATGAGTGACAGATTCCTTAAGGCGAAACACCATGAATAAGTGATTCGGGAAGCTCTTGTCCAAAGGCGCGTTGATAAAATTCTGCAACAGTGGCACGTTCGAGTTCATCACATTTATTGAGAAAGGTTAATCGGAAGGCAAAGCCGACATCTTGAAAAATCGTTGTATTTTCTGCCCAAGTAATGACGGTACGTGGACTCATGACAGTTGAAAGATCTCCATTGATAAAAGATTGGCGTACCATATCAGCAACATGAACCATTTGTGAAATTATCTTTTTTCCTTCAGTCGTTTGAAAGGATTTGACCTTTGAACAAATGATATTAACCTCTTTATCATGGGGTAAATAATTGAGTATCGTAACAATAGACCAGCGGTCCATTTGAGCTTGATTGATCTGTTGGGTACCATGATAGAGACCAGTTGTATCACCAAGACCAATGGTGTTTGCTGTTGCAAAAAGACGAAAGGCTGGGTGTGGAGAGATGACTCGGCTTTGATCAAGTAAGCTTAGTTTTCCAGAGGTTTCAAGAACGCGTTGGATGACAAACATAACATCGGGACGCCCCGCATCATATTCGTCGAAAACAAGAGCAATATTATTTTGATAAGCCCATGGCAAAATGCCTTCTTTAAATTCAGTGATTTGTAAGCCATCTTTTAAAACGATAGCGTCTTTTCCTACAAGATCGATACGACTTACATGACTATCGAGATTAATTCGAAGACAAGGCCAATTGAGACGTGCAGCAATTTGTTCAATATGCGTTGATTTCCCTGTACCGTGATAGCCAGAAACCATTACACGGCGGTTGAAGGTAAAACCTGCGAGAATCGCTAAAGTTGTTTGCTGATCAAAAAGATAATCAGAATCGATATCAGGAACATGGGAACTTTTTGTGCTAAAAGCAGGGACTTTCAGATCTGTTTCAATATGAAATAGATCGCGAGCACAAAGTGTAATATCGGGCAAATTTTCAACGGTAAGATTTGTCATTGTGTTTCTGGAAGGGAGAGGATGCTATTTATTCATTAGAAACGATACAAGAGTTAGAGTATTTATGCAATGCTCTATAATGAGAGCCTTAGATATTGAAGAAAGATTTTTTACGTATTCTATAATGTTTTGCAAAAAAAATAACATTTTGCGCAAATAATGATGGTCTAAATGAAAATAGACTCATATAAGCGCATGTTTTCAGCACAAACCAGACTTTTTTAGCAAATTGTAAGCATGTAAAACATCACGAAAGCGCTCTTCTGAAGCACGATTACCACCATTGGAATCAGGATGGTGCTTTTTTACCAATTCTTTATATTTCATTTTGATGTCTTCTGCTGAAGCGTTTGCCTGTAGTCCCAGTGTATCAAAAGCTTTTGCTTCTAAGGGCTTTAATTTTCGTGAGAATTTATTGCTTGAATGCTGCCCAGTGAAAAGCGTGAAGGGATCGCGCATACGATTTTGATAGGCAGCTGTTCCAGAGCGAATCTTTGCATAATTAGCGGCTGTTTTTTTCGATGTACCATTGCTCAGATCTGTAGGCCATGTCGGACGATGTCCTGTGAGAGCATCCTTTTGAAATTTTGCGATATCTTTATTGCTAAGACCAGAGAAGTAATTAAAATTTTTATTATAGGCACGTACGTGTTCAATACAAAAATATAAATATTGTCCTTCGTGATTTCGACCTGCTGGTGCTTTATGGGCCCCTGTTTTTTCACAACCTTCCCACTGACACTGTTGTGCTTCTGGCTCAGCGTTTTGTTTTTTATTTGAGCTTATGCGAATTGAATCGAATAATTTAGATGTTATTGTCATATTATTGGTTTATGCAAAATTGATTAATTTTACAAGAATTGACTTTTGAAAAATTTGTTTTCACACTTATTCTATTATGAAAAAGGTGTATTTTTGCACGTTCATTTTGTTTGAGGAATGAAAAATGTTTATAGAAACAATAATCCAGAGAAAGCTTCAGGATGCTTTTCATCCGCAAAAGCTTGAAGTGATTAACGAAAGTCATCTTCATGAGGGGCATTCTCATAATGAACATGCTTTTGATGGTAAAGGAGAAACACATTTTCGAGTGAAAATTTTATCTTCTTCTTTTTCTAATATGACACGCGTAGAAATACATCGAGCGATTTATAAAGTTTTACAAGAAGAGTTAGCTACTTGTGTTCATGCTTTGGCACTTGAGGTTGAAACACTCTAATTTTTTGATGAGACACTTTTAGGAACGGGGATGGGCCTTTTGATAAATTTTTAACAAATGGTCTGTATCGACATGGGTATAGATTTGTGTGGTGGAAAGACTAGCGTGCCCAAGAAGTTCTTGAATCGTGCGCAAATCTCCCCCCCGTGATAAAAGATGGGTGGCAAAAGAATGGCGCAGTGTATGGGGCGTTGCAGTTTCTGGTAAACCAAGGCTTGCTCGTAAGTTGCGTACAGTTTTCTGAATAATGGCGGGCTGTAGGGGACCGCCTCGTGCCCCGCGAAATATGGGTTGGTTATCCACTAAAGGATATGGGCAACATTTGAGATAATTTTGTACAGCTTCGTAAACAATTTTGATGAGAGGAACAAGGCGTGTTTTTCCACCTTTTCCTGTTATAAATAAACTTGTTTTTTCAGGATCAGAAAATTGTTCTGGTGTGAGGCTTAAGGCTTCTGATATTCGCATTCCACAGCCATAGAGAAGCATGAGGACAGCCGCATTACGAGCGCTAATCCAAGGTTCATTTTCTAGCTGGTTTTCTTGTTTGACTATGTGAAGTGCTGATTTGATCGCTAAAGGTTTTGGGAGCGATCTTGGGTGTTTGGGGCTTCGGATAAGTTGAGCCGCCGGAACATTGACGATTCCTTCACGTGATAGGTACTTGAAAAAAGAACGGATGCCTGCTACTCCGCGGCTTAAAGAACGAGCACTTACATTGTTTGTACGCCGATAAGCAAGATAAGCACGCAAGTCACTGATGCGTAAATGAGCAAGATCTGTAAGGGTTGGTGTATGACTTAAGTGTTGACAGAGAAAAGACAAAAATTGCCGCGTATCACGTTCATAGGCTTGCACTGTTTGTGCTGACATACGACGTGTTTGGGTAAGACACTCTAACCAATTTTTCCTTGCGTTTAAAATTGCATGGTCTGCTGGAATGAGAGGAATATTTTCATCTTTTCTCTTGTCGTTTTTGATAGGCATTATCTAGTTGAGAGTTTCTTTCTTTTTAGATTTTTCATCGTTAGAATGACCATTCTTGTTTTGGGGTTGCTCTTCACGATTGATAAGTTGCTTTTCACCTTTGAGAGAGAGTATTTTCACAAGATTGTGCGTTGACATCAAATGCGCAAAAATTAATCCTAAAAAGCCATTTTTATGAAGTTTGGCAAGTTGGCTTGCTGATAATTTATTCAATTTTTCTTCATCAACAACCCAAAAATGTTCTAATTGAGCTGAGAGACCTTTATCGTTTTTCACATTGATAGATTTTTGGCTTAGAAGATCCATTTCTACAAGAGCATCAATAAACTCAGAGGTTTTTTCCATAGCGATTTTAAAACTTTCAAGAAAACGAATACGTTCTTCCATAAAAGGAGAAATAGAGCCGTCGGAATTAAAAAGTTCTGTTCCTGCAACTTCATTAAACATACCTGACTGTTGATCAAAGCAAACAGAAAGTTCTTTTTCATTGCTAATTTGTGCCAAAACAAAAGGATAGCGACGGACAAAAGCAGGAACATAAGTATTATTTTTCCAACTTTTATCAGAAGCGATATAGTCATTTTCGTCATTAGAAAGGCCGACAAGAGCTGCGGATGTGTAGTGCCGTTTTTTTTGTTCATC
Organism: Bartonella sp. CL435QHHD; assembly: GCF_042195095.1. NCBI lineage: Bacteria > Pseudomonadati > Pseudomonadota > Alphaproteobacteria > Hyphomicrobiales > Bartonellaceae > Bartonella > Bartonella sp. CL435QHHD. Next base: position 14,791 of record NZ_JBHINS010000078.1, on the reverse strand, counting down.
TTCGGCGCACATAAATAAAATAGGATAGTCTAGTGCTGCTTGAAAATATTCAGTACTTGCTAAAGGAACCCAGTGAGTATCCTTGGCAAAAGACATATCACTTGGAGGAGCAAATTTTAGATTTTTATGGGAAACTTTGTTGATTGGCGTGATATCTTTGTAAAATAGCATAATATTTGCCATAAGACTTTCTCCTTTATTAATTTGTTTTTGTTACCAAGAAAGGTCTTTTAGAAGATTGTCTCATATGGCAACAAGATTGAATAGAAAACTATAAGATTGAAGGGTTCATTTTTGAGAGATAATATTTTCGTATGAAGTATAATAAAGAAAAGCTTAAAAATAAAGTCTATCTTGCCATTATTGGTATGCCTCATGGTATAAAAGGAGATGTTTTTGTTAAAATTCTAAGTGCTGAGCCACAGCGTTTTAAGTTTTACAGCACTCTTTATGATGATATGGGGCGTTCTTATGAAATTATAACTCTTCGCATACAAAAAAATAAGGCGATTGTACGTTTTAAAGGGATAGAAAATCGTAATGCGGCTGAGTCTTTAAAAGGTATTCGCCTTTATGTGACGCGTGATCAATTAATTGATGATTTGATGGAGGATGAGTTTTATCAAGTCGATTTAATAGGCTTGTGTGTCCAAGATTGTGGGGGAAAAATCTTAGGTGAAGTGTGTGGTTTTTTTAATTTCGGGGCTGGTGATTTGCTTGAAATACGTTTGAATACGGGTAAAAGAGTCCTTATTCCCTTTAGTAAGGCGGCGGTACCAGAAGTTTGTATGAATTCTGGTTTTCTTGTTGTTGATCCCATGGCAGCTGGTTTAAGTGATGGGGGAGACAATGATAAAAAGGAAATAGCTTGAATCTAAAAATAAAGATGAAGGAAAAAATAACAGATAAATTTCGTCAATAAAAAGTGGAATGTGTGGAAATATTAAAAATGCACTTTTGAGCAGATATTGTAAGCACTTTATCTCGAAATAGTTCTGAGTTTTTAGAGTCTTTTTTAGTGCAAGTATTTAGAAGGATCGTATTGAATAAAGCGCAGATCAAGGAGATTCAATTTAACGCTATAGCGTTAAAAATCTTGTTTGTGCTATTTTTGCTATTAAGAGTCTGTTTAAGAAAATAAGGATGAGAAATAAAATGAAGTTTCAGGCGCGCGTTTTAACCCTTTATCCTGAAATGTTTCCTGGTTTTTTAGGGTATTCTTTAGCAGGGCAAGCTTTAGAGCGCGGAATTTGGTCACTGGAGACGGTACAGATTAGGGATTTTGCTTTAGACAAACACCATAGCGTTGATGATAAACCTGCTGGTGGGGGGGCGGGTATGGTAATGCGGGCGGATGTATTGGCGGCGGCTCTTGATTGTTGTCCACAGGATTCGCCAAGATTGTTGATGAGTCCACGTGGGCGCCCTTTTGACCAAGCTTACGCGCATAGCTTGGCTCGTGATACGGGTGTAACGTTAGTTTGTGGACGTTTTGAAGGGGTTGATGAGCGAGTCATAGAAGCACGAGAATTAGAAGAAGTTTCTATTGGTGATTATATTCTTTCAGGGGGTGAAACAGCCGCATTGGTTATCTTAGATGCTATTATACGTCTTCTGCCTGGAGTGATGGGGAATGCAGCTTCTGCAAGGTGTGAAAGTTTTGAAAATGGCTTGCTGGAACATCCGCAATATACACGCCCTTCTCTTTTCGAAGGGCGGGGTATTCCGCCTGTATTGCTCTCAGGTCATCACAAAGCGATCGCAGATTGGCGTCAAAGCCAAGCCGAATTGTTAACACGTCAACGTCGCCCTGATCTTTATGCGCGTTATGATAAAAATCATCAGAAAACTTGATTCATATGATAAGGTAGTGTATTGCATGGCTCTCTTTTTAGAGAGTTTTTTATAAAAGGTTTTCTGTAGTTCCAAAATTAAAATGAAGGAATGGTGTATTCGCTCCTGTGTAAGACATAGCCTAAAGAGCTCCTTATTCTTAATAAAGGCTTTTTTGGTAAGAGTTGAGCGCTCTGACTGTTCGATAAAGAACATGAAGGATAAAAGAAATGAATATTATCGCACAACTTGAAGCTGAACAATGTGCAAAAATTGAAGAAAAGCGCCAATTTCCAGCCTTTAAGCCAGGAGATACAGTTCGTGTCATGGTGCGTGTGACGGAGGGTACGCGGACGCGTGTTCAGGCTTATGAAGGTGTTTGTATTGCACGTTCAGGCGGTGGGTTGAATGAGACCTTTACAGTGCGCAAGATTTCTTATGGTGAAGGGGTGGAACGGGTGTTTCCTGTTTATTCTCCGTTGATTGAAGGTGTTGAGCTGGTGCGCCGTGGTAAAGTGCGCCGTGCAAAACTCTATTATCTTCGTGGTTTGAGAGGTAAAGCTGCGCGTATCGCTGAAAAGAGAGATTATCGGAAAAAAGCTGAAAAGGTTATTGAGAAAGTAGAAGCAGCATCTGTCAGCACAGATGTTGAAAAGAAAGTTGCTGAGTAAAGATTATATCGGCTAAACTTTATGCAAAAGCGGCTTTTATGCCGCTTATTTGTGTCTTTCGTGATTCGTTTTGCCTTTTAAAAGGCTTGGAGGGGACATAAAAATGTTTAATCTATCAATTTTTTCCTCTTTTTATCCTTAATCATGGGTGCAATTTAAGATACCATTGCATATATCATGGATACTCAAAAGGATAAGTTTAATCTGAAAAAATTTCTGTTTATATTTGAGAAAAGATGTTAGACCTTTGACGTGAAGATAAAATTGTATTAGATTAAAGCAAGTTTTGCGGATCATATCCGTGGAGTAATCGGTTTTTTTATGCGTGACCTTTAATCCGTTATTTGAGACAACCGACCTGTAGTATCGGTATCTTGAGATGCCAAACAAGTGAAAACGAGAGAATATATTTAGTCGTTTTGCGCGAACTTTCTCGTTCATTGCGGTTGCAGTAAAAACCAGGTCAGGATATTTTATGACAGAGACAACTAGGATAAAAGAGCGCCCTCGTTCCCCTCATATAAGTATTTATCGTTGGACAATTACTATGGCTATGTCCATTGCACACCGCATTACGGGTATGGCACTTTATGTTGGAACGGTTTTTCTTGCTGTTTGGTTAATTGCTATTGCGTGCGGGGAGGAGGCATTCAGAACGGTTCACGAGATTTATAGTTCTTGGTTTGGATTGTGTATTTTGTTTCTTTATACTTTGGCAGGGGTTCATCACATGGTTGGTGGTGTTCGCCACATTGTTTGGGATCTGAAACCTTGCCTTTTGGCAAAAGAAAAGGCAACAGTCACTGCTTGGGCGACAGTGTTTATTTCTCTTATTGTTACTTTTGCGATTTGGATTATTGGATATACCGTTGTTTAGCTGGGGGTGAAAAGAGATATGAAAAAAGATTTTCGAACGGAACTTGGAAAAGTACGGGGGCGTGGCAGTGCTCATGAAGGAACAGAGCATTTTTGGCTAGAACGTTTGACAGGGTTTATCAATCTACCACTTTTGATATTTTTTATTGTTCTTATTCTTTCGCTTGTGGGAAAGGACTATAGCATTGTGCGTGCAAGACTTGCACATCCTATTGTTGCTATTTTGATGGGATTGATGACTTTTTCGGTCCTTTATTATATGAAACTTGGTATGCAAGTGGTGATTGAAGATTATATTCCACGTGAAGGTTTCCGGATATTCTTTTTGACGTTAAATATTTTATTTTGTTTTCTCATAGGTGGTATCATTATTTTTTCTCTTTTGAAAATTGCATTAGGGGGTTAAACAAATATGGCGGGTACAGGATCATCTCTGGGCGCTAAAGCAGGTAACGCCCCTTATCGCACTGTAGATCATAAATTTGATGTTGTTGTTGTTGGGGCAGGTGGTGCAGGATTACGTGCAACATTGGGTATGGCGGAACAAGGATTAAAGACAGCTTGTATTACGAAGGTTTTTCCAACGCGCTCACACACGGTTGCAGCACAAGGGGGAATTGCTGCATCGCTTTCAAATATGGGACCTGATAATTGGCAGTGGCATTTATATGATACCGTGAAAGGTTCTGATTGGTTGGGTGATACCGACGCAATGGAATATTTGGTGCGTAATGCTCCTGCTGCTGTGTATGAATTAGAACATTATGGCGTTCCTTTTTCGCGGACGCAAGAAGGCAAAATTTATCAGCGTCCTTTTGGTGGACATACGACACAATTTGGTGAAGGTCCACCTGTTCAGCGTACTTGCGCAGCCGCTGATCGTACAGGCCACGCCATTTTGCATACGCTTTATGGACAAAGCTTAAAGCATAATGCGCAATTTTTTATTGAATATTTTGCACTCGATCTCATCATGACGGATGGGGTTTGTACGGGGGTTGTGGCATGGAATCTCGATGATGGTACAATACATCGTTTTTCTGCTAAAATGGTTGTTCTTGCAACCGGTGGTTATGGACGCGCTTATTTTTCCGCGACATCGGCGCATACCTGTACGGGTGATGGTGGTGGAATGATCGCACGTGCTGGATTGCCACTTCAGGATATGGAGTTTGTGCAATTCCATCCGACAGGGATTTACGGTTCTGGCTGCTTAATTACAGAAGGAGCTCGTGGTGAAGGAGGCTATTTAATCAATTCTGAAGGCGAACGCTTTATGGAGCGCTATGCACCTTCCTTTAAGGATTTGGCTTCACGTGATTTGGTTTCGCGTTGTATCACACTTGAAATTCGTGAAGGACGTGGTGTTGGACCTAAGAAGGACCATATTCATTTGGTTCTCAACCATATTGATCCTGCAATCTTGCACGAGCGTTTACCGGGAATTTCGGAATCAGCTCGGATTTTTGCAGGTGTGGATGTAACAAAAGAGCCTATCCCCATCTTGCCAACGGTCCATTATAATATGGGTGGGATTCCTACCAATTACTACGGGGAAGTTCTCAATCCAACGGCTGATTCGCCTGATCGTATTCAACCAGGGCTGATGGCGGTAGGAGAAGCAGGATGTGCTTCTGTTCATGGGGCTAATCGCTTGGGGTCAAATTCATTAATTGATCTTGTGGTGTTTGGTCGTGCTGCTGCCATTCGCGCGGGGGAAGTTATTGATCGGAATGCAGAAATTCCACCCCTCAATGAAGAAGCTGTTGACGAAATTATAGCGCGTTTTGATCGTTTACGTTTTGCACAAGGGGCGATACCAACAGCTCTATTGCGTGAAAAAATGCAGCGCACGATGCAAGAAGATGCGGCAGTATTCCGTACAGAAGATTCTTTGCAACAAGGATGTCAGCGGATGAATAAAATCTGGGGGGAATTGTCGGATCTCAAAGTCACAGATCGTTCTCTGATATGGAATTCTGATTTGGTTGAAACATTAGAGCTTGAAAATCTCATGGCGAATGCAATCATGACTGTTCATTCTGCCGAAGCACGTTTAGAAAGCCGTGGCGCTCATGCTCGTGAAGATTATCCAGAGCGTGATGATAAAAACTGGCGTAAACATACGCTTTCACATTTGTCAAAAGAGGGTAAGGTGACATTATCATATCGACCTGTCCATGTGGACCCATTAACATCTGAAGCTGATGGTGGGATCGATTTAAAGCGCATTGCACCTAAAAAACGGGTTTATTAAGGGGAGAATGAAATATGGTACAAATTAAGCTTCCCAAAAACTCTCAAGTAAAACCGGGAAAGGTTTGGCCTAAACCTGAAGGTGCTACAAAGCTGACGGAATTTCACGTGTATCGTTGGTCGCCTGATGATGAGGAAAATCCTCATTTAGATACTTATTATGTGGATCGTTCTGCTTGTGGTCCTATGATTCTTGATGGGCTTTTGTTTATTAAAAACCATATTGATCCAACTTTGACACTTCGTCGATCTTGCCGTGAAGGCATCTGTGGTTCATGTGCGATGAATATTGATGGAACCAATACATTGGCTTGTACCAAAGGTATGGATGATGTAAAACACCCCATTAAAGTCTATCCTTTGCCTTCCATGCCGGTTGTTAAAGATTTGGTTCCTGACTTGAATCGCTTTTATGCGCAACACCGAGTTATTGAGCCTTGGTTACAAACAGTTTCTCCTGAACCTGCAAAAGAATGGTTACAAAGTCACTCCGATCGCCAAAAAATCGATGGTCTTTATGAGTGTATTTTGTGTGCGTGTTGTCAGACTTCATGTCCAAGTTATTGGTGGAACGGTGATCGTTATTTGGGTCCCGCTGTTTTGCTTCAAGCTTATCGCTGGATTGCGGATTCACGTGATGAGATGTGTGGTGAACGTCTTGATAATTTAGAAGATCCTTTCCGCCTTTATCGTTGCCATACGATTATGAATTGTGCGCAAACTTGTCCAAAGGGATTAAATCCAGCGAAAGCGATTGCTGAAATTAAAAAACTCATGGTTGAACGCCGCCTTTGAAAATTTACTGATTGATGAAAATAAAGCGCAAGGTGGAAAATTGTATCTCCTTTTAGCAATTAAATCTCTAAAAGAAGATCGGCTGCTTATGGGGGCGCAGTAGCTATAATCATTCTAAAAGTGAAGTAATCCCTAAAAAGTTAAGCAATTCTTGCAATGGCTGAGCAGAAAACTCATAGTTGAATATTATCTTTGAAAACTGACCTTTTAACGAACAGTAAAAAGAAAAATAGAAAATTGTGCGTGTTTTTTGTGCCTCTTTGAGGCTTAATATCTAAAAATTTATTGGCTTCTATGAGGCGGTTAGCATAGTTATTATTGCCTTTAAAAAGGCATTAGTCTTTCGAGTAGACTATACTTTAAATAGCGTTCTATGTAAAAACAATAAAATCAATATGCTATGTGTTTTTATTTTTATTAAATTATTATCATAATTTATATTTTGATGCAGATTCAATTAATCATTTTTTATAAAAAATGATAACTCTGTATAAATATAGAACAAAAAATAAATGCTGATACAAACATTAAACGCATGTAAATTATTTAAATGAAATACACAGGAGTGATTATTATGACAGTTCGTCATTTTACGACACATTTATTATAATATCGAAAACATTGCTAATATTCATGGATTAGGAATTTTTGATAAAAGCATTATATATAAAGGTCATATTTTTTATTTTAAAGATTTTATTGTTAATCGCATTAAAAAACAAAATTTATAGTTCTCAAAATGGAGAACGTAAAATCCCTCTCTTTTGTGTAGAGATAATCATACAGTTAAGGGGGCTGTAATTTAAAACTATTGTAACGTCATAGATTTAAATTCATTAAAGAGAAAATAAGACGTTTTTAAAAAATATCAAATTTATAGTTTTTTCCAAAAATTTAGAAAACGCTAGTGAGAATTCTAAGAACACGTGTTGCGAATGTGGAATAGGGATGTTTATAGGTTCGTTTGAGTTGAATGAATTCAATCATCAAAGAAAACATGTTGTGTTTTTATGAGTTTCATAGGTTTTGATTTTATATGTTTTTATCTATAAAAAATAGAGGTTTCTAGGTTTAGGTCTCATTTATTATGTTAGGGGATTTCATTTTTTCTTGTATATATGCTGAAGAAAGTTATTTAAGCAGTAAAAGTGTTTTTTATTTTATTTTTTAGCATAAAAGATATTTCTTAACATGAAAGAGAGGTGTCCAAGTATTAACGGTATAATCGGTCATTGTTTTGATATTTATTCTGTTGTGCTGTAAAACACTATCTTATTTAGGATGTGGTAATTAAAGTGGTTAGAAGGTGAAATCTGCTAGGCGAGGAGGCGGATAATTTGCAGCTCAGTGCGTGTAAAAAGCTTCACCCTTTGAGGTGTGATAGGTGGAGTCTGTTAGCCAATTACGTAAACTAGAGCGAAATCTACGTGGACAGGTTTTCAGACTAATCTCTCTTATATATTGTGATAGGAAACTCACATTAATAAGGACCACGACCGGTTGCAGAAAAAAGAAATCATTGCGAAAAAACAAGCACGCTTGTTTTAAAATTTTTAATGCTTCTGATCATAAGGGTATGCTGAAATCTCCTGTAGTATTACGCAGACCTTTTATATTCTCAAGCCAAGAATTGTCCATATATCCCCTTCAATCTGATTTTCACGAATTGATGCAAGGGATGGTAGAAACCTCTGTAAGAATAAGCAGACGCAAAGCCAGTTGTATCATTATTGTTGCTTTGCAGAGTGTTTGATAAAAATCTGGAACATTTCTCCAATTCATTGCCTGTTCATTAATGACTTTATGGCGTTGTTTTTCTAAAAAAGCTTTTGCTGTTGCAGCTTTTACTTACCAGATGGGAATTAAGAGTATTACGTATCTCTCGTTGGCGTAATCTTTGAAATCGGTATACAGCCTCCTAATTTGAGGAGAATATGAAGCTGTAAAGGTGCAAACCAGTTTCTATTTTGCCGTCATTTTTTAGTTCAGTTTTATGACTTTCAAAAGTATCTAGAGTAATGTCTTTTAAATAATAGAGATTATGCATTGCTTCACGCTTTTGTTTCTCTCGTTTTTTAATAAGATCACAATCCTTATACAAAACAGAACGCCCCAACCCAAATACACCTGGCTTGTCAATTTATGCGCTTGTTTTAAAGAAACCTTTCTTTAAGGAGCCCCCAGCTCATTTCGCGACAGTGCTCGTGGATGGTATAATGGTAAAGCTCCGATGAATAATATAAAATTTATAGAGCATCTCCATTTTTACACTTCATAAAAGAGAAAGTTGGGTGCCATTAGACACTTTGCAAACTCCCAATGTTGCGACAGTTTTTGGCATTTTGGATGGTTTATAAAAGGTATTTTTAGTGCTTTTTTGTACAGTTTCATTCTATACGGCTTTATTCGCTTGTAATGTGCAAGAGCATGGTTTTGGTTAATAGACAGCTTTGAAATGAGAGAATCTTACGGTACTAAGATCTTTTATCCAACACGCAAAATAATGAACACTCTTTATAAATCAATGTGACGTGGCTTAAGAAGAGGGATTGTATATCTGTGCTTTTAGGAATTTTTGCTTTTTGAGGTGCAGAGAAGAGAGCAGGAATATTCAGAGAGTAGAGCTTACCTGTGTAGTCTATGGATATCCTCTTTAGGATGGGGACATAAGCTACGTGATATGGTTAGCAAAGCTTGCTTAAGAGAAATTTAGTTGTTTACGAACAGCCGTAGGTTAAGAATCTTTCTTCGTCCGAAGAAGACGTCGATATGCCACTATACTTTTTATTACCAAATAGAATGTGGTTTATGGATGCTAAATCGAAATGATAGTTTATTTCGTATGAGGTTTTCCGTATCTGGAGATTGTTTGGTGAAAAAACATATTTATTAATCACTTGAAAATAGCGCTTAGAATTTTTAAACGATAAGTTTTGGTCTTGATGACGATAATTATTTATTATGATTGAAAGGACCTGTTTTACGAAGCTTTCATTGATATGCGAATCAAAATTGCTTCTTTTCTTTTGTTGAAATATTTATTTTATAGCTATTTTTTTGCATTAAACATACTTTTTCAAAAGATAAATGGGAAGAATGATCAAAGGTAAGAGAATAGAGAGAGCCTTATGTATAATTTGGTTTTCTCGTAGAGTTGTTGTCTATTAACTTTTTTCTTCTTTTATTCATGAAGAGTGTAGAAGATCCATTGGAAAAGAAAAGAGAATAGGAAAAGTTAAATAAATAGCCGTAACAACTAGTTACGGCTATTGTTTGTTTGTATCATCTTACCGAGAGAGGAAGCTTCCCTTAAGCGATTTTTGATTTAGCAAAAATTGGGTCGTAAAAGACTTCAGAGAGTTTTCTATCTTTAAAGAACAACACTACGTCAACTGTTGTATAGAGAACGATTTTTATCATTTCTAACTCGAGTTGCCGGCCAACTTCTGATCTTTTAATCAAGGTGGCACATCGTTCAAATGTCTGCAAAGCGCTGTTGGCATGCGTCGTTGTAATCGATCCGGGATGGCCAGTGTTGAGCGAATTGAGATATTCCCATGCTTCATTGCCTCGCAATTCAGCGAGAAAAATTCGGTCGGGCGACTGACGCATACACGCATCTAGACACTCTTCAGCTGAAACACGGCCTACATTGTTACCATAAATCATATGTACATGATTGGGATGATTGGGTAGAAAAAGCTCATGAACATCTTCAATTGTGATAATACGCTCCTCTACAGGAACCTTTTCAATTAAAGAGCGGGCAAATGTTGTTTTACCAGATCCTGTTTTACCTGCAATAATAATGTTGCGTTTGTGAAGGACGCATTCTTGTAAAAATTCAAGAATTTTTCCATCACGTTTATGTTGCAAAAGTTGAACTTCAAATGGTTCCAACCGTGTGAAGTCCTGCTTCGATAACAAGTTATTGGCTTCTTTTGCTGAAGGCTTATTAAAACTTACATCAGAAAAATCGTCAAATGCCCCTTCTTCTTTGAGTTCTTCTAACGTCTTAACTACAAGAGAATGTTTACGAATTACAAAGGAAAGAGCACCATCAACAACAGCTGGTGTTTGTATAATTGTACCACGTTGTCCACCAGGCAAGAGCACATAATTAATACTTCTGGGAGCCATACCGTTATAAACGATAATAGCTGTAATAAGCGTTTGCAAAAAAGTGGTTGTTAACTCTGGTACGCTATGTACTTGCCAACCCTTAAAGCTTTTCGTCCATACTTCATAGGGGCGGCAAATCGATAATTCAGTGATCGTGGGATCTTCTAAGAAACAATCAAGCGGTTGCAGAAGCTGAAAAACTGCTTGATCTTTCTGTATCGGGTTAACGTGTGACGAGACTGTAGACATTGCTGAAATCCAGATCACGAGCAACAAAAATATTTACTCGTTCGCCTTGGTTTTTGTAAAGTGTTGGTGTGATATTGATGGAATTTTGAAGAACATCGATTGCTATAGATTCAGCATTCTGAGCATCTTTATTTTGTGAATTCTCTTTATTTTCTTTGCTGCTTTTATTAACTTTTCCTCTTACCCATTCTCCTAAATCACCGATAATGCTTACCATAATTGCACTACCAAATCTCTCCCAAAAATGTCTGTCAACCCAGCCACCAATACCCGCTTCACCTAGAGGACCTGTGCCTGGTGAGTCAAGATTGACAACAACACCAGAAGGCGTTTCGATGCGTAACCATTGCACAAACACGCGCGTTTGTCCTTGTTGTATGCCACTTTGGTAAAAACCAACGACTTTAGAACCACGGTCAAGCAAAACAACACGTCCACTTGTGGAATAAATATCGCGTGTTAAATAGCACGTCGTCATTCCGGGTTGTGATGTAATGATCTTTGTTTCTAACGTACAATCTATTTGCGTTCCTTGTGTAATCAAAAAGTCACGGTTACGAAGTTGCATCGCATGTGATTGACCTAAACGCACGGGCTGAAGGTTATCAAATAATACGCCATTACCTGTATCATTATTCGATGCTTTATTATTCGTATCTGTAGATCCTTCGCTACCACCGTTGTTAAGGCTAGAACTGAGCATACGTTTGCGTGCTAATTCTTCAGAATCTTGGAGCATATGTGGAGGAATGGCTGTTTGAAGAAGCTTACTCAAGGCCGGTGGAATATCTAGGTTTGAATCTTCTATTTGTGTTGATTTTTCTGCTTCTTCTACAGTCTTTGGCTCTTCTATAATCCGAGGGACGTAGTTTGGTATAATTTGCTGTACTATTTGTTGTGGTTTTTCTTCCTCAACTTCCACGGTATTACGCATTGTAAAAGCTTTCCAAGTCAATGCAATCGGTATCGTTACTATGACAATAAGTCCTACCACTAACAATGCACGGGTACCTGGAATTGTCGGACGACGTTCAGAACCTAGTTCGGACCCTCCATAGGCACCTTCAATATGTTTTTGCTCGACGTTGTCCAGTTTTGTACCTTTTCCCTCTCCTTCCTTATTGTCAAACATCATTTTCCTCCTTTATTGATACGATAAACCACCGAAGATACTGTCCCTGTTGTGTTTGGTACGCCGCCATTGGGGTCATAGGCTTCATTAAAAACAGCTAGAGCGCGTTTACCAAGCCGTATGAGCCATTTAGGATTGACCTTATGAACGGCGATAATATCATTAGAACTGCCGATAACGGTGCGTGGTATTAAGCTTTCATTTCCTTCAGCATCTACGACATAAATCGATGGCATATCCATGTTAGCGGGAAATTTGAAATAAGTAATACGCCCATTGTCCCAAGCATTTATCGGAGCAATATCTTGGTGACCGCTCATGGTATAACTGAGATTATAGCCGTTGACGCTTTGGTGAAAACCACGTTCAATCGCAAGGCGTCGATTGTTTTCTTCTGACTTTTCATCGTTTGAATCGGGATAATGGAAAGCCAATTCATAAGTTGATCCCGCACGGTCATTCCGAAACTGTAGTCGGAATTTGTAACTCCGTTTGTCAGTTACAACGATGAGATTGGTATTGGCAAGCTCTGCTTTTGGTTTAATAAAAATATGCCGCCCTTTATGAGCAAAGGCATAGGCTTCAGAATCGCCAAAGGCATGAGTTATATACTGTTCACCTTCTTCAAGAATAATATGTGTTGCCACACCAAGAACTGTTTCAATTTGAACCACATCGGCTTCGTTATATGTTATATAGCGAATGCGGTGATCATATTGTGAATTTGATGGACTTTTGAGCGCCTGCACAGGTACCGTATAAAGAGAAGAAAACGAAGACAATAGAACAACGAACGCAAGTTTTTTCATAACAATCAATTCCTTAATCATTCAACAGTATTTCTGGGTCAGAACGGTAACTTGTTACTTGAAAACCAAGGGGGTTAAGCAATCGATCAGATGATTTCATGGGTGCACCGATATAGGTGTAACCAATTGTTGCAATCTGGTGCTGTTTTGGTCCAGTAGCAGCACCGTTGCTGTCAAGTTGCTGAGTCGTAAAACGTACAGTTGCTTGACCGAGTCCATTAGGCTGGATTGATCGTACTTTAACTGTGATACGTGCTTTGTTGGAAAGCACTTTGTCCCGTGCATTTTCTCCATCATAGATTTTATAATATTCTTGTTGAACAGATGCCGCACTTAAAAGTGCGGTTGTGTCATAGTTCAGTTGAATGGTATCGTAGTCGTAAGTTTCGCGGTTAAGCACATATTGGTTTAGCCAATACCTATCTACAACTTCACCATAGCTTTCTTCGTGTTCACGCATGATTGAGATAACATCAACTGCACCCGTCGTATTATCAACGCGCAATACTAAGGGAGTTGGAGCTGGTTGAGAAAATCCAACAACTCCACATATCATACCGAATAAGCCAAAAAGACCCACAGTACTCGCGACACGCCATGCCGTTCTGCGCGACCTTATAAATTCATTGATAAGATCACGTTCTAAGCCACGGCTTTCTTCATAATAACTTCTAAGTTGTTCGGCTTTCACTGGTTTTGCTTGTTTTGTTTTCATCTGTCTCCTCGCTTGATTTCGGCAGGGATTGTTTTATTAATAGGCACTCGGTTCCTATCATTTGGCTGTTTTAGCTTTGGTGCTAAAGCACAAGCCGATAAAAGGTTTGCAATCAAAATTACAAGAATGATCGACTTCATTTTAATATGACTCTTTTTATTGTTATATACNGCTTCTGGCTCTTTGAGAAAAAAACTAGAAAAGTCTATTTTCTGAGGTCCAGTTTTCTGACTCTTTGTTATAGCTTGATAGGCTTTTTCTGTTTGCGAAATTTGTTCTTTTTTTAACTCAAGCTGTTTTTTTAAGAGCTCAATAATTTCCTCTTTTTTTAAAAGCTGAAGGATTTCCGAATATTCTGCTGATAGAGCAGGTTGTGGCGTTGAAGCAGGTTGTGGCGTTGAAGCAGGTCGCGACTTTTTAGGTGATTTTGGCTTTGTTTTACGTCTAACTTTAACATCTCTAGTGCGTGTTGAATCTGACAAGCCATAATATGTAGTATATATTCGACCGTCTTTTGTTCGGTGGATTCCTTTGTTATTTCTATCATACACCACATCTTTGCTATTTGCATATGCTGGAGCTAGATTCAGCATTCCCCAAAGGGTGATCATTCCTGTTATAATAAATCGCTTTTTCATCTGTCTCCTCGCTTGATTTCGGCAGGGATTGTTTTATTAATAGGCACCCGGTTCCTATCATTGGGCTGTTTTAGCTTTGGTGCTAATGCACAAGCCGATAAAAGGTTTGCAATCAAAATTATAAGAATGATCGACTTCATTTTAATATAACTCTTTTTATTGTTATATATATCCTGATATTTGTTGTCATTATTATTATTTTGAACATAAAGTAAAGTNATCCTGATATTTGTTGTCATTATTATTATTTTGAACATAAAGTAAAGTACGTTGTGTGTAATTATTTTACTTTTTTATTCTATTTTAATTTATAAAAACAGCTCAATTCAGTGCGAATATTTTTTACTGTAGGATTGGATATTCTTGTTATTTTGTCATATGGATATTAGAGGCTTCTGTTACGGGAACCATTGCTTTTATATCCTCTAGTTTCTATGCCTCCATAGATGTCCGAATGTAATGCCTTTTGCGAGAGAATTGGCAACGCTTGATAGTTTGAGTAATAGCATGATGGATATAATGGACAAGATGAGAACTCCCCCAAACATGAAGCTTATATTCTGGTTGTAATCGAATTTCATATCGCTCAAATAGTTTGCAAAGATATTCATCATCAGATTAAATACAGTGGCTAAGAGTAGAAAGAGGATTATATAATTGACGACTTGGATTATCCATTGCTCGAAAAGGCGATG
>NZ_JBHINS010000061.1:0-103588 GCF_042195095.1 Bartonella sp. CL435QHHD | reverse complement strand
CCTTGCCTTTCAATCCGACTTTACATGCTTTAGTGATCTGGAAAAATAGGAGCAGAAAAATGCGTTAAAGAGAGCTTTAAAGACCCTTTGAAAGGCATTTGAAGACCCTTTGAGAACACCTTTAAAACTCTTTGAGAAAAAATAAATTGGTACAAAACCTAGTGTCAAAATATACAAAACCCGCTGGCAAGCTACAGCTACACTGCTGACAAACTAAACACACAATAAAAAAGTAATGGTAGCGGAGGAGGGATTTGAACCCCCGACACAAGGATTATGATTCCTCTGCTCTAACCTACTGAGCTACTCCGCCAAAATAAGCAATCATAATTGTCAATAATTACATCTTTTGCGGATATAAGGGGTAGAATAGTAAGATGTCAAGCATCGTTTTTAAGCTTTTCTCTTGTCATTCTATATTATCCTCGATATGTAAAAGTGTAATTTTATATGATAAAGTAAGGTAAGGCATGAAAATGGTGCCACGTGTAGCGGTTTTAGGATGCGGTCATTGGGGTGAAAATCATATACGGACACTCCACTCTCTCGGAGCTTTAGCAGCAGTTTCTGATATTGATAATGATCGTGCTGCTAGTTTTGCAACACTGTATGGTGTAGAGGTTGTTACACCAGATGATCTTTTTACTCATCGAGATATTGATGCGTTGGTATTAGCGTTGCCGCCACAATTGCATACGCAAAATGTGCTCCGTGCTGTTAAAAATGGTAAAGATGTTTTGGTGGAAAAACCAATAGCCTTGAATGTTTCTGATGCTAAACGCCAAGTTCAGGAGGCTGAGGCCTATGAGCGAGTTTTTATGGTGGGCCATATTTTACGTTTTCATCCGGCTTTTGAAAAAATGTGTGAATTGGTGAAAAACGGAGATGTGGGAGATGTGCGATATATTTATTCTCATAGATTAGGCTTTGGAAAATTTCACACACACAGTGATGCTTTATGGGATCTTGCCCCTCATGATCTCTCAATGATTTTGGCGTTGACAGGATGCGAACCTTCCGAAATTCGCGGTGAGGGGGCTGCTGTCGTTGATCAGATTTCTGATTTTTCTCATATTCATATGATTTTTCCAAATGGTGTGCGTAGTCATCTTTTTACTTCACGCTTAAGCTCTTATCGTGAGAGGCGTTTAATTGTTGTTGGAACAAAGGCTATACTCGTTTTTGATGATATGGAACCGTGGAGTCGTAAATTGGCAATGCACCATTTTGCTGTTTGGAAAGAAAATCAAGAGTGGGCTTTTAGCATGGATGAGCTGAATTATATTGATGTTTGTGAAGACTTGCCGCTTACTTGCGAATTACGGCATTTCCTTCATTGTATTGAAACGCGTCAATCACCTCGTACAAATGGTGATGATGCTATTGCTGTTTTACGGATTTTAACAGCTGCTGATGTCAATTATGATAGATAAAAGAGATAGGTAGCGCTTTTGCATTTTTGTGATGATCAATGGAGTTAATATGCAATTCATCGACCTTGGGGCGCAGCGTGCGCGTATTGAAGATAAAATTAATTCTGCAATTGCGCATGTAGTCGCTAGTGGTAAGTATATTTTGGGGCCAAAAGTAACAGAATTTGAAGAGAAATTGGCAGAATATCTTGGCGTTAAACATGTGATTGCATGTGCTAATGGAACAGATGCTTTGAAGATGCCTCTTATGGCTAAAAATATTGGTCTAGGGGATGCTGTTTTTTGTCCTAGTTTTACATTTTCAGCAACGGCTGAAGTGGTTGCTTTGGTGGGGGCTGAACCTGTTTTTGTCGATGTTTTACCTGATACATTCAATATTGATGTTGAAAAACTTTCTCACGCTATCGAAATGATAAAAAAAGAAGGACGTCTAAAGCCAAAGGCTATTATTGCTGTTGATTTATTTGGGCTTTCTGCTGACTATGTGCAAATTGCTCAAGTGGCTGCCAAGGAAAATCTTTTTGTAATTGAAGATGCTGCTCAATCTATGGGGGGGAGAAGCGGTAATACTATGTGTGGTGCTTTTGGTGATGTGGCTGCTACAAGTTTTTATCCTGCAAAACCATTAGGATGTTATGGCGATGGAGGCGCTATGATGACCAATGATGATCATTTTGCAAAACTTTTACGCTCTATTTTGTTTCATGGTAAAGGTGAAACGCAATATGACAATGTACGTATTGGTATGAATTCGCGCCTAGATAGCATTCAGGCTGCAATTTTACTAGAAAAGTTTGTGATCTTTGAAGATGAAATGGAAAAGCGTGTAGAAATTGCTCAACGCTATTCCAATGGCTTAAGAGATATTGTTACAGTTCCAGAAATAGGAGAAAATATTCGTTCTGCTTATGCACAATATACGATTAAGGTAAAAGAACGGGATAAATTAAAAGATTTTTTACAAAAAAATTCTATCCCTACAATGATTTATTATAAAACTCCTTTACATCAACAGCCAGCTTATAAACACTTCCCTTATGTAAAAGATTCCCTTTCTGTTTCAGAGTCTTTGGGAGAGTGTGTTTTAAGTTTACCAATGCATCCTTACTTGACACAAACGGATCAGGATATGATTATCAAAAAAATAAGAGATTTTTATCACTCTTGAGAGCGTATTTTTATCCTTAAAATTATGGTCAAATCTCTATTGGTGATCCATCTTAGAAGGTATTTTTTGTTAGAGTATGTGACCAATGTCTTTGGTATTATTTGCTTTCTAGAACCTATGAAATGTTGTTCTTTAGAGCGGAGATATGATTAGCAAGTGAATCTGCTAGACAAGAAGATATTTTTTAACAGAACGGTATGGGCTAAAAAACTTTGTCCTTTAGCTTAGCAGAAAAGTCACGTTTAATAAAAAGGATTTGGGGTATGAAAGTTACAATGAACCTTTGTTGATTTTACTCTTCATTTAAGGTGTTTTAAAAGATAACTTATTTAACAGGGCTTTGGGAGAGAAAAGTTATTTTTTTGCGAATACGTGAGGCTAGGTCATTTTTGTTTTTTGATTTTTGAATCAATGTGTTGATGGGTGATGTATTCCCCTCTTGTAGCGCTATTTGAGCTGCCAATGTTGCTGCAAGTTCTTTTGTTTCTTCACGGAGTTCTTCCAGCAATTGGTGGTTAGCAGTCGGGTCAAGCTCATGAGTTTGGATTTTTTGTAAGCGTTGCTGATAGAGTGCGATTTTTTCACGCATCATTTTTCTTTCCTTTGAAAGTGTGTAGTGTGGCGATATTTTGTTTGATTGCTATCGCTTCTTTGGTGAGAGTATCTTTTGTGGGGAGGCATAGCCGATAAAATTGTTCTGTTACTTGGCTCAGTTGTATTTTTTGTTGGGCATATTTTTTTTGCAAAAATTCATACTTTTGTTGGTTGTTTGCTAATTCTACAGCATGTTGTGCACGAAGAAAATCGTGATTTGCTTCTATTTCCGCGAGTGATAATGGCATTTTCGCACAAACATCTTTATATGCAAAATGAACGGCTTTCCGCCAAATAAAAGGAGATAAAAGCACCAGTAACCAAGAAGTGAAAGCAACTCCGAGTATAAAAAAAAGAAATGATTGAATAAGCATAATACCCCTTTTCAAATAAGAATACGTTTAAAACGGATTCCATGTCGGTTTAGGTGTTAATTTTAAATATCCTACATTGATACCAAGGCGTGCGCCGACTCCTGTACGTATTGGGATTAACAAGGTATTATGGTATTTTAGGACATGAAAACCAACACCTGCAATTAAATAGGCCGAACCTGAAATACCACCATAGCGTCTCCATAAATTATTTATGCCATTAAGATTGTAAACTAAGATCATTAAACGGGAGCCTTGGCCGCCAAAATCCCATCCTACTGAGGGACCTTGCCAAAAAACTTTATGTTGACCATAGCTTTTGGTAAAAACCCTTCCTTCGCCATAGGTTAATCCAGCAAAAAAGGCACCAGAAGCTTCTTCTCCTAAAATATAGGCATTGGGATAACCGTATTTTGAAAAAATATTTTGAATTGCAACAGCCAAACCACTGGCTGTTTTTCCAAAAAAAATATGACCAGAATCAATAATTTCTTGGAGTGAATAATGAGGCTCGTTTTGCTCTATTGGTTTTAGTTGAGCATGTGTGGTGTTTATGGTGATGAATAAAAGGAAGATTAAAGATATAATATTTTTGTACCAGTATTTGAGCAGAGAGAGAGCCATGGAGTTTTCTCCTTTTATTAGTGATAAACAAAAAGATAATATTAGAATTTTCATGCTATTCAAATAAAAAATAAGATATAAGGTTATTTAAATTCTTGAATTTATTTCTGATTTTTTAGCATGATTGTTAATATTTCCTATTATGCATCAGATGTTAAGAGTTTTTCTTTAAAATAAAGTTTGTTTTTTTGAATCTAGGAGTTTTCAATCATTATGACGTTAGATATTTCTTTGAAGCCTATGGATCTTGCTGCTTTGCTTTGTAGTCGTATTTGCCATGATTTGATTTCACCTGTGGGGGCTATTCAAAATGCAATGGAGCTTTATGATGAAGGAGGAGCTGAAGAAGATGCTTTACAATTGGTGCGTTTATCCGTTGCAAGTGCTGCTGCACGTCTACAATTTGCGCGATTGGCTTTTGGTTTTGCTGGAGCAAGTGGAGGACAAATAGATACACGGGCTGCAGAGCAGGTTGCTCAACAATATATGAAAGAAGAAAAAGCAACATTAAAATGGCAAGCTTCTTCTTTATTGTTAGAAAAAGATGAAGTTAAACTTTTGCTTAATTTATTATTGATTGCAAATGCAACAGTTTCTCGTGGTGGTGAAATTGTTGTTATGATTTTGCAAGAAGAAAATAAACGTTCTTTTCGATTTGAGGTTTTCGGTAGAACTCTCCGTATACCCCCTCATTTTCTTGCGTTATTCCGTGGAGAAGTTCAAGAAGAGCTTGTTGATGCACATGTCATCCAATTTTATTACACAATGTTACTTGCTCAGATGACAGAGATGAAAATAAATATTGATGAAAGTGATGGTTGTATTGTTTTAGAAAGTATAAAAAAGCTTTGAATAAGAGAGAAGCGCTTAAGCTGTGTTGGGAAAAGTGGCTTCGATTGAATTTATGAGCGATAAGGTTATATGTGTAAATTTGGTGTGGTTACTTCTTAAGCTTTAAGCGCTTTCTATATGAGATTTTTGGTGTGCGAGTTTTCTACTTTTAACAGAGAAAAGATCTCGGGAAAAAATCTCGGCCCGCTACACTCCGAGATTTTACAATGTGCATGTTCACTGCTTAAGCGGTTTTTCGTACGTTCTCTTCAACTGGATCACGTAATACATAACCACGTCCCCAAACTGTATCAATGTAATTTACACTAGAAGAGACTGCTTCCAATTTTTTCCGCAATTTACAGATAAAAACATCGATAATCTTTAGTTCTGGTTCATCCATTCCACCATAGAGATGATTGAGAAACATTTCCTTGGTAAGGGTGGTACCTTTGCGTAAAGAGAGAAGCTCTAACATTTGGTACTCTTTACCGGTTAAATGAACAGGGCGCCCTGCAACTTCGACAGTTTTTGTGTCAAGGTTAACGGTGAGATCTCCGGTAACAATAACCGATTGTGCATGTCCTTTAGAACGACGAACAACTGCATGGATACGTGCAATGAGCTCATCTTTATGAAAAGGCTTCGTCATATAGTCGTCTGCTCCAAAGCCAAAACCACGAACCTTGTCTTCAATGGCATTCATACCAGAAAGGATTAAGACAGGAGTTTTTATTTTTGCCAATCTTAGAGTCCGCAAGACATCATACCCTGACATGTCAGGCAAATTCAGATCAAGCAAAATGATATCATAATCATAGAGTTTTCCTAAATCGATACCTTCTTCACCCAGATCAGTGATATAAACATTAAAGTTAGCCGACTTTAACATCAACTCAATGCTTTGAGTAACTGCTCTATCATCTTCAATTAATAATACGCGCATTTTAGATCCCTCACTTTGCTCCTTCACGAATCATAAGGAGCATTTCTATTTTATATCAGTTAGCAAAACCACTGTTATAAAAACAATTCATTAAATCAAACACTTATGACAAAGTGTTTATGAACATTTCAGTAGTACGCGTAACAATCACTACTAAATTCCCCACTATCCATGATAGTGGTTAACAAAATATTTTTATTTTTGAAAGAGGCTACAAAATTATTTTAGAAAAATCCCATATTTTTTAACATAATAAACAAAGAAGGGCTTTTTCTATAAACTTTAACTTAAAAAAAATTTGTAAAAGAGCGTTATAAATTACTTTTTTACAATTTCAGTGTTTATTTACTGAGCTTTAAACCTCTTCATTTATAATGGGGGGAAAAGTTAAAGAAATAGTTATTGCTCTTTAAAGCAGATTGTATTTTCAGATGCTTTAATGCAAGGCAAAAATTATTATAATTTCAAGTTAATAGACTGTTTTTGTCGGATAGACATATAACTAAAAGATATTTATTGGGTGTGAATGCGAGTTTTGAGTTGGCGCAATCAAGGAGTAGTGAGTATGAAGCCACGAGAAAATATGGTGCGATTGAGGATGTTTCAAGTGCGTGGAAAGCGCCGTGAAATTGCACAGCTTGAGATGATGATCGCAGAATTTGAACGAATGGTGTTAGAGTTGGAAGCACAGATTACTCATGAAGAACGTAAATCTGGAAACAATGATGTTCACCATTTTGCTTATTCTGCTTTTGCGCGTGCAGCGCGGCAAAGACGTGATAATCTGATCAATTCAATTCGTGATTTAGAACTTCAAAAAACAAACGCTGAAATTGCTCTCCATGAAGCTAATACAGAGCTGCAACGTGCACAGCTTTTGGAAGCACGAGAAAAGAAGATTGTTGCGGATGATAAGGATATTTTGATTCAATCTAATTCAATGGTTGGCTAATTCAATGGTTGGCTAATAAAAGCAATTATTGAAGAATCCATTCTTTCAGGTTTATCTTTTGGATATAGTATAAAACAGCCAAACTTTTATCAAGTTTGGCTGTTTTATAGATTGCTTTATGTTATCAAATCGTAATCAATGGCAACTTAATGCCTGTAGTGTTGAATCTTGGTCGTTCGTAATCCCGCTAAACCGTGTTCATCGATTAAACTTTGCCATGAAAGAAATTCTTCTACAGTCAAAGTATAACGATGGCACGCTTCGTCAAGACTTAACAATCCACCTCTGACAGCCGCAACAACTTCAGCTTTGCGACGAATCACCCAGCGCCGTGTTGTTTGCGGCGGTAGGTCGGCAATTGTAAGCGGACTTCCATCTGGCCCAATAACATATTTCATTTGTGTTTTTATCAAGTTGCTCATTCGTATCCTCTACCTTTAGTCAAGGACTTGATTCGTTTATAGAGCATGAAATTTAAAAAAGAGCTAAAAGCGCTGAAAGAAAAAATTAATAAAGTGATTGGGTATGTAAAAAGAAGCTCAAGTTGAAGTGTGTAGAAGAGATTCTTGCAATATTTTACCGGATTTTTCAAAAGAGCAAAAAAGGATTTCTCCTAAACGATTGCCATTATGCCTTATTTCCATCATTCTTTTTTTGTTTGCAGCAGCTCTTAAGAAAGTAATGCCTATGGTTGTGGAAAGGATAAAAAAATAATATAAAGACAATCAATCGTGTAAAAGTGCTGAAGAGCGTGCATCAGAATGTCAACATATGGGTAGCCATTAAACAGAGCAGTAAATAGAGAATGAATACATGTTTTTAAACAGTCTTGATTTACCAGGACAACCTGAGGATTCTCGCATTGTTGTTGCAATGTCGGGGGGGGTTGATTCATCGGTTGTTGCAGGTCTTTTGAAAAAGGAAGGGTATAATGTTATTGGCATTACGTTGCAGCTTTATGATCATGGGGAAGCAACGCATCGGGTGGGGGCGTGTTGTGCAGGACAAGATATTGAGGATGCACGCCGCGTTGCAGAAACACTAGGAATTCCTCATTATGTTCTTGATTATGAAAAGCGCTTTCGCGAAGCTGTTATTGATCCTTTTGCAGAAAGTTATGCTCATGGAGAGACCCCAGTACCATGTATTGCATGTAATCAAACGGTTAAGTTTGCTGATTTATTAGCAACGGCACGCGAATTGGGGGCAGATGCTTTGGCTACGGGACATTATATTCGTTCGCGTTCCAACGGAGCGCATCGAGCACTCTTTCGTCCTCTCGATAATGATCGTGATCAGAGTTATTTTCTCTTTGCAACGACACAAGAACAGATTGATTATTTGCGTTTTCCACTTGGTGACCTTCCAAAAGCCCGCGTTCGTGAAATGGCAGCAGAAATGGGCTTTGTGGTTGCCAATAAGCATGATAGTCAGGATATTTGTTTTGTTCCACAAGGAAAATATTCAGATGTTATCGCAAAACTGCGTCCAGAAGCAGCTAATCCTGGCGTTATTGTCCATATTGATGGAAAGATTTTAGGTAAACATTCGGGAATTGTTAATTATACGGTTGGTCAACGTCGTGGTATTGGGGTATCAACGGGTGAAGCGCTTTATGTGGTTTATCTCGATGTGGAAAATGCACGTGTTATTGTTGGACCGCGTGAAATGTTAGAAACGCATAAGCTTTTTTTACGTGATGTGAATTGGCTTGGTGATGAGTCGTTAGATAATTTCCCTTCTCAAGGTATTGAGGTGGCTGTAAAGGTGCGTTCAACGCGTCCTCCTCACCTTGCGCGCTTACATTATAAAGAAGGTATTTTTTCCGTTGATTTATTGGAATGTGAAAATGGTGTGGCACCAGGGCAAGCTTGCGTTCTTTATGATGGAAATGGTCATGAGGCGCGTATTCTTGGGGGAGGATTTGTAACACATTCAGAACGTGCAGCTGATACTGAAATGATGTTGAAGCGCGTTTTATGCAATCTCGAAACAAAAGATCCTGTTTCCTCAGAACTAAAAACAACAGCTTTATAAAGCATAGTAAATTGATTTATAATGATATTTTTTAATCTTAAACTTGAATGAGAGACTTCCGGAAGATTTTCTCATTGAAAGTTTGTTTTATGATTGAATCCATCAAAATTATATCTTCTGCACGTCATAAGCGGGGTTAGGGTGTGGAAAGTGATGATAAAGAAAATGTAAAAATGTTTTTTATCAATGCTTTCAAAGGCTAGGGAACGGCAATATTATTGGAGACTGGTAGATAACATACAACATTGGGTATGTTTTATAACTTGAAGTGTTATCATCTTTAGTGGTCAAAGTTGGTAAAATGAGCAAGTGCAATACCTGAGGCTGTGGCAACATTAAGGCTGTCAAAACCGTCAGTCATGGGAATACGTAAGGTGTTTGATTGTTGTAGTATATGGGGTGGTAAGCCATCGCCTTCTGTTCCAAAAATAAGTGCTATTCTTTTGGTTTTGTTGGCTTGCTTGAGAGTGTGTGAGGCAGAAGGGGAGAGTGCATAAAGATGAAAGTTTTCATCGTTTAGAGCAGCTATAATGTCATCTATATCAGCGTTTTGCGTATAGGGTACTTTTAAAGCAGCGCCGGCAGACACTCTTATTGATTTGCGATAAAGTGGATCGCATGAGGTTTTGTCGACAATAATGCCATTACTGGCAAAGGCTGCTGCATTACGAAAAATTGATCCCATATTATCGTGATTCGAGATACCACATAAAACAAGAATCAAAGCTTTTTCTGGAAGATGTTGTAAAAAACTTTGTAAGGATGGCAGTATTTTGCGTTTACCAATACCCAGAACACCACGATGAACATGGAAGCCGGTGATATTATCCATAACTTTTTGTGGAACGCAATAAATGGGACATAGAGGCTGTGTTTTTTCTAAAAGCGGTAGAAGTCCAGAGAGACGGTTTGCTACGATGAGCAGTGAGATGGCAGAAAACTCTTTCGAATGTAGTAATGCGGACAATGTTACTTTGCCTTCAGCAATAAATTGATGTTGCCGTCCAACAAGATCTTTTTCACGGATATTATGATAGGCTTTTAGGCGTGGATCATCTGTTTCATTGATTGTTGTGATATTCAAATGCATGCGAGATTTTTAGTGCTTTTTTCTTATGATTTCCAGATGTTAGAATTTGTTTTATTTAAAAAAAAGAGATAAAAAAACATTATTTTAAAACTTATGGTAGAATTTGTATTGACAATATGCAACCATAGGTATAATGTAAAAATACTGATACGGAATCATATATTTTTTCTCGTATCGGGTGCAGTGTCTTGGGTCCCCGCTATTTCCCAAGTTCTGTATGCCCTTAATTTCTAAGGGAAAAGAATCTGGGTCCCCAATGCCCAGATTCTTTTTTTTTGAGGGTAATCATTGTTCTTCTTTTTATATCTAAATTTTTTAGTAAATCATATTTTAAAATCCAGTTGACCTGTAAAGTTACCGTAGAGTGCTAAGATATTTTTTCTATGGTGCAACGATGGCTTATAAATGGGGTATAATGCACATCATAAGACTGAAAAATAATGCATGATCATGATAGATTTGAGCAAAAACAAGTTTTTCGTTTATGAGAAGTGAGATGGCTTTAAGTTATTCAGAAAACGATTAATAATGAAGCTTATGTGTTTGATTGCTCTTGGGAAAGCTCTTTTTTCTATTATTTTCTCTCTTCTTTATTTATTGATGCTGTTCGTGTAACTGAGCAGTTTTTACGATAATAATGGTGAGCTGAGGCGTTTATTGTATGATGAAGCTTCTGTAATATTGAGGAAAGATCGTCGTTATGCCAAAAGTATAATGATATGGTTGAAAATATTAATTCCCTATTTCGTGAAGAAAAGGATGAGGTTCATGGATGTAAAAATCAATATACAAAGCTTGACTTTATACTCTATTTTTATTGCGTGTATTGTTTTTGCTTTGAAATATTGGACATATCACATCACAGGTTCGGTTGCACTTTATTCTGATGCATTGGAATCAATTGTTAATATCCTTGCGTCATTGGCAGCATGGTGGGCTGTTAAAGTGAGTATGAAGCCAGCAGATCATGATCATCCCTTTGGGCATCATAAAGCGGAATATTTTTCCGCAATTCTTGAAGGGGTACTCATTATTATTGCCGCAATTGTTATTTTAAGAGAAGCATGGATAGCTCTTTCTACCGTTAAATTGTTGCAGAAACCTGGAATATGGCTTGTTATTCATCTTATTGCAACTGTCATAAATTGTATGTGGGGAATGGTTCTTATTTGGCAGGGAAAACTCCATCGCTCACCGGCTCTTAAAGCTGATGGAGTGCATTTTATAACAGATGTTTTTACTTCGCTTGCAATTTTAATTGGTTTGATTGCCGGTTTTGTCGGGGGATGGGGAGCTTTAGATCCAATTTTAGCGATAATCGTTGCCGTTAATATTCTCTTACAGGGCTGGAAGGTGATTAGAAATGCTGTTCAGGGGTTAATGGATGTTGGCGTTGAATTGAATGAAAGCATGCGGATTCGGGAGCTGATTTCTGCAAATGCATCGGGTGCGCTTGAGGTCCATGATTTGCGGACGCGTGTTGCTGGGAGGGTTACTTTTATAGAGTTTCATTTGGTTGTGCCTGCTGTAATGCAGGTAGGAGAAGCACATAAAATTTGTGATAAAATCGAAGCTGTTCTTCAAAAAGAATTTGATAATGTGCGTATTTCTATTCATGTCGAGCCTGAAGATGAGGCAAAATTGCCTCCCGGTACAACGGTAATCCCTTTTATATAAAAAGATTTTTCAAATTGTCTGTTATGTTAGACTGTTTTTTTATGATGGGGTGATTCATACCTCTCGAAAATACAATGATGCTCTTTTGTTGATTTAATTTTTGCATCAATCAAGTATACAAGGTTAAACAGAGTATTTAAGGCAAGATTTATTCTATTTCGTTAAAACACTGTCATTTAAGGTGTGGTGAGATAAGGCATATAAAATTTGATCTATTAAGTGTTTTTAGAGTATGGAGTAAATATTCAAAATAGGACTTGCCGGTGTATTCTTTTGTAAGTGAATCTCATGAAATGGTTAGCAGCTTAAATCCATTTAAGAAAACGGATCGTTTACAGACTGTCGGGAGTAGATGTTTCGTTTCTTAGGGCGAGGAGGAGTGAAGCCTTCGTAATAAGTTTAATGAGATTTAATTATAAATTTTGTATAAAAGTTATGAATAGGGTTTTAAAGTTTGTGATCATAGATTAATCGTCATTATTGTTGCTAATAAATGTGTTGTTTTATCGATACAATGTGTTCTGTTTAGAGTGTTCTTTATTGCATGAAGGATGGGGGACTCATTAAAAGATGAAAAAACAAAAATCATGCTCATAACTCTACTCTTTAAAGGATATTATTGTCGTTACTGTAGAAAATTGTAAAGCTGAACTAAAGAATGATGCTAAAGATAGAAACTGGTTTTTAATTGATGCCTTCATATTTTCATTCCAATCTGGCATCAAAATTTTACAAGGACTCGTACAGTACTGGTGCATCCTAATCATAATATGCTGCTATATCAGGGCTATTTTAATTTATAGATAATAACAAAAAGCAAAGACTTTATAAGGAAAAAAAAGCTATAAAGTCAAAAATTTATATGCAATAAATTAGAGAGGTAGATCGAATTTTTATAGAATACTTTATGAAACAACCACCAAACATATCTGGCTTTACTTTTACTTATTTTTACAAACGTTCGTTTGTGTCTTTTGCGTTATATTCGTAAAGATCAGATTAGCGGTAATCTAAAGATAACTCTTGGTTGAGAATATGAAAGGAAAGCGTGATACTATAATAGAGTTTTTTCTGTCTTTATCGTTCAACCAGTAAAAGTGATTACAAATCCGTAATTTCTCCAAAAATGATTTTGTCATACTTATAAACAAAGTTAGATCAAAACGACTTTTTTCTCTTAAAACTGTAAACAAATATATTGTATCCGTATAGCTTGAACGAAGTTAGATGTTTACCTGAATAACGACAGTATATATTTTAAGAATAGAGAAGATATTTCATATCGCTATGATGTTATTCAAGAGCCCTTAAAACAATGATTCCTGGTGTTTTTTCAACATAATTCATAAAAGGAGAATCAACGACTTTTTCGTTTTCTTTTCGTGAAGAAGCATTTCTTAACATTGGCCCTTTATCTGTCATGATAAAGAAGCCCACATGTGTTACATCCAATCCAGCAAGTTTCGTATAAATACCAATGAAATCACCAGACTGTAAACGACCTATAACCTCCTCATTAATAAAGTTACTTGGAATATACGTTATTGTGCGTTTCACAACTGGCAACCCAGGTAGATAGCTTCCACCATCAGCTTTTTTATTGAGATATTTTTCTATTTTTACCGCATGGGGACTTATTTCAGCGGTAATATCAGTGGCGAGTTTATATTCTCTATAAGCCCAATCCGTAAAAAAATGTTTCCGATTTAAAAAATGAACATTACCGTTAATATAACGCGTTTTTATGACGTTATTTATGAATTCTGTTTGGGATGTTGATTTGCGCAATGCTTCAACATAATCCAGATAAGTGAAGCAATCTAAGCCTCTAAAATCAATAATCAGTTTTTCTGGTGTATTTTCTGAGCCATGTAACATATTTGCTTGGTAAGGTGTCCCTAAAAAAGCTTCAGAAAGAAAGTCAATTAGTGCCCCTTTTTCCTGATAATTTGTTTCTGAACGTTTTTTGAGAAGAGCATTTAATTTATTTAGAGTATAGGGATCTAGGTTTACGTTGGTTGTTTGTTGTGTTTTTATTTTATTTTCTACAGTACTCTCTTGTGAATCAGAATCCTGAACATCACATCCTGTTACCAACATTAATATGAGAATTAATAGGGATATTTTTCGCATTTTATACACCATTTTGAATTAAAAATTCATGACGAACTATTTCTAAAAGTGCTATTTTTTAAATGCTTATCATGATCATCGTTAGATTTAATGCTAGCATACAATCATTAAGAGTATCAATGAATATAAAGATAAAATCATGGTTTCTAAGGTTACACAAATTGCAAACGATATGAATCTTTTCTAAGATTATAGAATTAAAGGATTTTTCTCTATAATATACTTATTTTTTAATCAAAATTATTGTCAAATAAATATTTTTAAAAATATGATGAGCTTTTTACGTTGTTAAGCTATTCTGGTGTTGCTGCTTTAACTTTATAGCATATTCTGAGGGTAAGAAAATTTTTTAAGAGCTTATCTTTTAAAAGGTTTCAATTACTATAGGATATCTAACGTATCCAATGGAATTGAGATTCCTGAAAACGGTGGGATGAGAGGGGAAAATGATGTCTGATAAAATTCATCGTAATGTCTCTAAAACTATTGGAAATACTCTGTGTTTCATGAAATTTTGTTCATGAGTTTGTCGCACAAATATTTTGTTCGTATAATGCAAAAAAAATTTTTATTCTTTGACAATGAGATAGCAACTAAAGATACACCAATTAAAACGTAATTTTACAGTTTTATCTTGACTCTTACTTAAATTTTTACTTTGTTATTATTTCATATGTGAAAAGTATACGGTATAGAATACTTTTAAAAGGAAAAGGGAGTTAAAATATAGCGGGGGGAGTCATTGTATGCGTAAAATAGTGTGTATGTTATGCAAGACCAAATGCTCAATCCGAAATTTGTTCAGCGTGGGCTCATTTTAGTGTTCATCACTTTATTGTTAGATATTCTTTGTATTGCGATCATTTGTCCTGTTTTGCCTGAATATTTTTCTCAATTAACTGGAAAAGAGGTCAGTACATCTTTTGTAGAAAGAGGAAAATTACTTGCAGCTTATTCAGTGATGCAGTTTTTGTTTGCTCCTGTTATTGGCAATCTCTCTGATCGTTATGGTCGTCGTCCTATTTTGCTTCTCTCTATTATCTGCTTTGCTCTTGATAATCTCATATGTGCTATAGCATGGAGCTATTCTATGTTATTTATCGGGCGTCTTTTGTCAGGGATAAGTGGCGCTAGTTTTGCAACTTGTACAGCTTATCTTGCGGATATATCTGATGATAAAACCCGTACACGCAATTTTGGTCTGTTAGGCATTGCATCCGCATTGGGGTTTATTTTAGGATCGTTTATTGGTGGTTTTTTAGGTCAGTTTGGTCCGCGTATTCCGTTTTATTTTGCTGTTGGTTTTTCACTCATTAATTTTATTTTTTCTTGGGTTATGCTTCCAGAAACCCTTTCTTTATGGAATAGGCGCTTTTTTGATATTAAGCGGGCAAATCCCTTAGGTGCTTTTTGGCACCTGAAACAATATCCGATGGTTCTTTGGGTGTTATTGGTCTTTTTTCTTTATTGGTTTGCGGAATCTGTATGGTTAAGCATTTGGGCGTTCATTGCAAAAGAACGCTATGATTGGAGTTCTTTTTCTATTGGACTCTCCTATAGTGTTTTTGGGATAGGCCAATTTATTGTAGTCGCTCTCTTTTTGCCTTATTTTTCTAAACGATGGAGTGATTGGCATATTGTTATAGTGGGGCTTTTGTTTGCCTCCGTTGCTATGCTGGGCTATACATTCGCGACGCAGGGGTGGATGGTTTATATGGTTTGTATGTGTACAATGCTTGAATATCTTGTTCATGCACCTATACGTGCGATTGCTTCAGCGCAGGTACCGACAAATGTACAAGGAGAACTGCAAGGAGCGATGACATCTGTTATTTCATTAAGTTTAACATTTGGTTCTGTTTTTTATGTGTTTCTTTTTGAATGTTTTACAGATAAAAATGCACTGTTTTATTTTTCAGGTGCTCCTTTTGTTGGAGGCTTTTTTCTTCTTGTCGTTGCGACAGTTATTTTTGCCTTGCGGGTACGTTAATTTGTTGAGAGAGGCCGGTACGTACTATTTTGCTAGAAGAATGCACAAGATAAACAAAATGTATCATTTTATAGGCAGAAAGTTTTTTGTGATATTTGTTTAACAAAGTGTTATATAAAATATCGATATATCCTTCTCATTTAGTGCAAATAATTTTTTTTATTTTGTGATATTGTTTGTATAGGGGAGTCCGTATTTTTTCTATTGCTTGCAAATTAATATCCAGTGCTAATGCAGCAGCATATTGAAAACAAAAGATTAAAACGTATCTGCGTTAGATGTATCAGTATTGTATGAACAATTCCAAATTTTATATGGCAAATTGGAAGTAAATATTGCTTATATTTGTTGGCATAACTTCTGGAATCGAAAGAAAACCTCATTTTGGAAGAATATAAAGTTGTAAAATTGAAAAGATGTTTTCTGTTTTGCTATTACTTTTTTATTCGGCTTTACAGTTTTCAAAACCATCTACGGCAATATCTTTTAAAAAGTAGAGATTTGTTGCATTGTCTCACACTTTAATTTTTTTTATTCTTTAGGAGGAGTTATGCTTCTCATGCAAAATAGAATGCTTAAAATTGTATTGTGAATCAAATGCTTATTTGAAGTTTAGGCACTTTTTTGAATGTTAGACACTTTACTCTTTTTAAAAATAGTTTTTATCGATACACTTACCTTGCTTGGGGGGAGAAGCCAATGATTTTGATGGATACGACCTTAAGAGAAGAGGAAGGAGAAAAATTTAAGCTATTCAGTGCGCTCTTTTTAGTTTCAGAATGATAAATAATAATACAACTTCAATAAGTTGTAGGTATAAAAATAATATAATTGTGCGTAGGAAGATGATATAATTTAAAGGAGAGAAGTTAAAAGGTGAGGCTTTTTATTTTAAGATATTTTTTTATAATTCATAATGAGATCACAAAAATGCTGAAAGAGGTAGTGGCTATCTTGTGGTCCAGGAGAAGCTTCGGGGTGATATTGAACAGAAAAAACAGGTTTTCCAATGATTCGAATACCACAGTTTGAACCATCAAAGAGAGAAATATGTGTTTCTTGAACATGTTGTGGTAAAGAGGAAGAATCTACGGTAAAACCGTGATTCATCGATACAATCTCAACTTTTCCAGTGTTAAGGTCTTTAACTGGGTGGTTGGCACCATGATGTCCTTGGTGCATTTTCACGGTTTTTGCACCAACCGTAAGAGCGAGAAGTTGATGACCAAGACATATTCCAAAAATTGGCAAATTATGATCAATTAATGTTTTAATTGTTGGAATGGCATATTGAGCCGTAGCTGCGGGGTCTCCTGGTCCATTAGAAAGAAAAATGCCATCAGGGTTCATTGCCAGAATTTCTTTTGCAGTTGTGTGGGCAGGCACAACAGTAATGCGGGCTTTTTGTGTTGCCATAAGGCGAAGAATATTGCGCTTAATACCGTAGTCAATTGCAATGATATGAAGATTGTGCACATTGTTTGTACCGTATCCTTTATTCCAACTCCATGGTTTTTCATTCCATTGCATTGATGATTGAGATGTCACGTCTTTCGTAAGGTCAAGATTGACGAGACCGTGCCATTTTTGCGCACGTTTCTTTAAAGAAGGAATATCAAAGTTTCCATTAGCATCATGTGCAATGACAGCATTTTGTGCACCTTTTTCACGAATAAGAATTGTGAGTGCACGTGTATCAATACCACAAAGTGCAATAATTTTACGCGTTTTAAGCCATTGATGAAGATTTTCATTGGATCGATAATTTGAGGGATGTGTAATATCTGCTTTGAAAATAGCGCCAACAGCACCATGACAATTGAGAGGAGAGAGATCTTCAATATCTTCGCTATTTGCCCCTACATTTCCTATATGAGGAAAAGTAAAATTAACGATTTGTTGTGTGTATGATGGGTCGGTGAGGATTTCTTCATAGCCTGTAATGGCGGTGTTAAAACACACTTCAGCTTCAGCGATACCTGTAGCACCTGCTCCTTTGCCTTCAATAACGGTTCCATCTGCTAAGACTAAGAGGGCTGTCGGTTTTTTGATACTCCAAGGGTGGCTGGGTGAAGTTGCTTGTATCATAGTATGTATCCACAATTTATTCTCTGAAAGGTATAATGACCAACTTTACACAAAAATCATACCTTTAACAGATGCTGTGTATATTATTCTGGTAACGTTTCGCTTGAAATAGGCAGTATAAGTACATTCCATGAAGAGGTAAAGTCTTGTTTTAGCTTTTCGAAGATCGAGTCCTTAATTATTTTTTTATCTTCCATTGCAAGATGGATAAAGATTGGTTAAAAGGCATATTCTTCTTGAACAAAATTGGATAAATTTATGTTGCGTAACCAGATTGATGGGGCTCTTAGGGCTGCTTTGAAAGTGCAAGATAGTGCGCGTCTTGCTACACTTCGTTTAATGAATGCTGCAGTTAGGGATCGTGATATTCTTTATTATGATGAGGGGAAGCTAGAAGTGGATGATCAGCAGATACAGTCTGTTTTCACTAAAATGCTTCAACAGCGTGAAGAATTGATGCGAGCCTATAAAGAGTCTGGTTGCTTGGAATTGGCAGAGAGAGGACAAGCAGAAATAGAAGTTATTCGTGAATTTCTTCCCTATCAACTTAAGGAGATGGAAGTAGAACAGGTTCTTTGTGAAGCTTTGGCACAAACAAAGGCTGAAAAATTACGCGATATAGGTAAGGTGATGGCATGGCTTAAGGAACGGTATGCGGGGCAAATGAATTTTTCTAAAGTGTGCAATAGTCTTCGTAAAAAATTGCAATAGATCTTGTTAATTCAATGGGATGGGAAAATATTTTTTATTGTGCGTCACCTTTATAAATCAGTAGGATTTTGATAAATATCATTTATTTTTTATATACATACTATTATCAAAAAAATATTTTTTTGAAATCAACGAAGTTTTTTTGGAGCTCATAGAGCAATAAACATTCTTTTATGTATTATATTTTTCTGTTCTTCAAAGCTGTTAGATCATTAAAAAACAAAAAGGTTATAGAGTTTTTACTTTTAAAAAAAATCTATTATTTGCACTGTTAAAAATTTTAAAACAGGATGATTAAGTTAATTGATACAGATTTCCAATTTTGGGGAGTGTATTATTGTCTTTTTTGCTGTTTCAAAGCATTTGTTTGATAAAGAGTTACCATATTTTAGAGTAGTGATTATTCGGTAAGAAATTTAAATATAGATGGTTTTATCAATATGGTGTGTATCTTTTTAATTCAAGTGCTGGTTTTAATGATAAGAAAATCAGAATTTTAGAACGTTTTTTCTAGGGAAGAGATTTTTTAAGCTGAGTTTATGAAATAAAAGGATATTTTGAAAAGAAATCTTTGTTTTTAATGTGTTCTTGAGATAATTTTGAAATTCTTTTCTCTGATTAAATCCCTTATAAGCTATATAAAATCTATAAATTATGCAGAATAAAATGAGTAACCTCTATTTGTGGGGATACAGTGGTGAATCTGTTAAAAATAGTTCAGTTAGCAACAATGGCTTACCCGTTAACCGCAAACGGGAACGGCGTGCCCATAGTGCACCTTGTTGACCAATATGAATGTAATCGCGGGTTAATTTGTCATTGTTAAATAAATAATGTCCTAGAGGTACAGTTCCCAAATGCATCAAGGCTTGATTGTGTAGGAGGGTTTCTTGTGGAATTACAGTGCGTCCAAGGAGCCAAGGTTTATTATCTCCCATTAATATGATTTCGCGTAGCCAATAACGCGCACTTTCGGGGAGATGCTCTGCTTCTTCTGTTAATTTATCTTGCGTAATAAAACATTCGCGTTGTGGTTGAACTTGGAGGCAGGTACAATATTTCTTTAATCGAAGCGTCATCGAGCCCGATTCCATGAGCCAATCGCGAACGTTTTCTGGTATTGGAGGATTTTGATCAGAGAACCACGTTAGAGGCGGTAAGATGGAATCTTCAAGATCAGACATCGTTTTACTCCACAGCTAAAGTCTTATTCCATATGTTATGTTGGGTTAAATAGATAGCTCTATTGTAATACAAGGAGTATAAAAGCAGCAAGATTTTAACAGGAAGATATCAAAGGGAAAGTCGATTGCAAAGGTCTTTAAAAGAAGATATGCGGGAAGTATATATTATAGGATTATTTTCATTAAAAAAGCAAAATAAGGTATTATGTTTTATCCAAGGCGCTTTCACAATGCGTTACGGAAATTTCTTTATCGCATGAGAGCAATGGGAAAAATGTTTCGTACTTTAAAATTCGTTTGTAACGCATATAAAGAAGAGCTAAAAATTCATCTATGCAAGATGATATAAAGAGGAAGTTTTAAGAGGAACAAAACTTTATTTTATACTTTAGAAAGTGAAGAGGTATTCAAATCTTTTGAATTGAGATGTAAAGGGGATCGTATTCTTTATAATCAAGAAATTTATATTAATGCATATATTTTTGAAAACTTTAAAATACATTATATTGTTAAAAATTACTTCACATAACATAATTTGTAGTAATTCTATAATAAAGTTACATTAATATTATTTCATATTTATTTTATATACTATTTTATTTCATAGATTAGAAAAAATTCTTTATCATTTTGTTCTTACCGTCTCTCTTTATTTCTTAAGATGCAAAAAAGCTCTTCGAGTTTTCTTGGTAAAAAGGGCATTGTTGATAGAGTGTAAGCTATTAAGCATTATACGGTAGAATTTTTAATCATCGTTAGTGATTTTTGTAACCTTATGAATTGTTATTACAGTGAGATATGCTGGATTTGCGCACGTGGTACAAAAATCAGTTCGTATTTCGTTAAAATAACGCAACATATCTCTCCTGATATGCGTAAGTTTATATAGGTATGAAATGGTGCGTTATAAAGTTCTTTGCTGCATTTCGTTTTATAATACGGTGATGGTGTATGCCTAAAATCGCAGCTTAAGCATCTCACCATCATATCAAAATTGGTAACAACAAGTTACAAGGAAATATTTCAAACTCTGCTAGTTGTTTCCTAGTTTTGTATTGAATCCCAAAAGGTGTAAAAAATAAATACTCTATGATCGAATTTTTTGTCCTATCCATATAAGAATACAGGCTCCTATAAAACCTGAAATAAGATAGCCAAGCCAACCAGCAAAACTTACACCTAAAAGACTAAAAAGAAAGCTTGCTAGCGCAGCGCCAATAATCCCTAAGATAATATTTAACAATATTCCTGTTTGGCTTTTCATAATATACTGTGCAGCCCAACCTGCAATCCCGCCAATGACAATAGCTGCAATCCAGCCGATGTTTGCATTTTCCATGATACCCTCCTTTGCCTGAATTTAAATTGTAACTAGAGTAAACTTTGTAAAAATCAAGGTTTATTCCTTTTTTACCCAGTGGAAAGGATATTGCTTTTAGATATTTTACTTATTACTTTCCTTTATATTAAAATAATATTCACATTTGTATCATAATAATACTTAATAAGTATAAATATATAATACATTTTAATTTATAAACAAATTAATTAATTTAGAAATACGAATAAAATAAGAAAATATTAGTGAAAATGTTTTAATAACTCATAAAGTGTATTTATAAGCTTTTTAAAGCTCTCTCTTAAATTGAAAAAAACAACTGTGATTAAAGCAATAAGTAAAATGGATATTTAAAAGTTTGGAGCTTGCCAATTGATATCAATGATGTTTGAAATTAAAACTGCTTTGTTGACACGTTATAGCGTGGCTGTATAGGTTTAACCTCTACAGATCTTGATATAAATATTGCATTTTTGTGGGGTTTTGCATTCCTTATAGAGCATTTCTGTTTTGCTGCTACTGTGAAGCGATCCCCTTTTTACAAGGCGAGTTTAGGTTGGAACTATCATACTCTTGACCTATTCTTTATGTGTTTAACAGTCTTGGCTTTGAGATGGTTAGGCATTTTTATGTCTTTCTTCAAGAGTTCTATTCTACATGCTGCTTTGTTTGTAATGTGCAAGCAAATGACTTTGAGCAATTCATCATGAATAGATTTTAAATGAAAGAAATTTACGATGAAGAAAGCTCATTTAAATTGTCAAATAATAAGATGTTTTGATTAAATCAATATCTTGACCATATTCAAAATTGAATAATCGATGTGATGTGTGTTTTATTCAAGTTATTTGAAAAGTTTAAGTTTTTTCTGTTTGTTCTTCAGCAGGGGTGCGTAGACGAGAACTTTGAAGAAGTCCCTGTTCTTCTAAAATGTGGTAGATCATTGAGGTCAAAAGAGAGTTGATTTGTTTGAGGTCGCGCACAGTGTCGAGATGAAGACTGGATGATTCTACATTTTTGAGATCCCCTTCACGCAGACGTTTAAAATGTTTTAAACTCATCTCTTTTTCTAAGTTTCGTAGTTGATCTTTTTTTTGTACCAATAGGTGTGCAGTATGTGTATCACGTGAGACGAGAACGTTAAATGCTATATGCGCGTTGGCTAGTACAATGGCGTGGAAACGAAGGAGATCACTCCAGCCCTCGCTGCTGAACTGTAAACCTTTTTGTTGTTTCTTTTTAACCAGCATCAGCATATTATGAATAATGATATCGCCTGCTTGGTCTAATTTTATACAGGCGCCTAGAAGTTCTTGCGTTTGAAGAGCTTCTTCGTCAGATAATTTTTGTCCCGCTAATCGTGCAAGATAAAGTTTGATGGCGATATGTTTTTTGTCCAATATGGTGTTGAGTTGGTTGAGTTCACGAATAATATTGGGGTCAGGATTTTCATAAAGTCCCATGATTTTTTCTAGCATGATGTCTACAAGATCACAAATATGAATGACTTCACGCATGACATTTGAGAGAGCGAGAGTTGGGCGTTCAAGAACACTGTCATCAAGAGCTGTTTGATCGGATAAATTGAGCGTTTTGTTAGCTTGCATTTTTTTTGCACTTATATTCACGATCTGAGTGGTTAATTTTAAAACCCATTTTGAAAGTGGTATTCCAGCAAGGAGAATGAAAACATTAAAAATGATATGGGCGTTGATTACTTGAGTAGGGGCGTTATTGCCAAGCCATGTGATGGGAGGGTGAAAGGAGAGAAATAAGATAAGTATAAGGATTGAACCGGCCCCACGCATGAGTAAATTTCCTAAGGGAACGAGGCGGGTATTAGGAGAGGCGTTGCGCGTTAAAAGTGGTGCTATAAGAGAAGAGCCAAAGTTGACACCAAGAACCATGACAACACAGAGTTGCGTATGAATAAGATCGTAATTGGCAAAATTGACCAG
Organism: Bartonella sp. CL435QHHD; assembly: GCF_042195095.1. NCBI lineage: Bacteria > Pseudomonadati > Pseudomonadota > Alphaproteobacteria > Hyphomicrobiales > Bartonellaceae > Bartonella > Bartonella sp. CL435QHHD. The sequence continues at coordinate 80,459 of NZ_JBHINS010000061.1, read as the reverse complement.
CAAAATGATTCCTGCGATGGATGAATGTAAGAGGTAGGTTAAGCCAGCAGCCAACAAAAAAGAGGAAACAGGATCGGTTGAAAGATAACGAATGATGCTAGGCAAAATTTCGCTTTCACGTAAAGGTTCTGTCGCTGTACTTATCATCTCTAAAGATAAAATCAAAAGACCAATACCGATGACAATACGTCCTATTTGACGCCATTCACGTTTTTCTGTTGTCATGAAGATACAAGTGCCCATTAAAAGACACAAGGGCACAACAAGAGTGAGGTCATAGGTGAGAATTTTTACAACGATTGCTGACCCTAATTCTCCTCCACGTACAGCCATAAGTCCTGCTACTCCAGAGACAAAACCAGATTCAACGAAAGAACCAACGAGGAGCGTTATTGCTGTAGAGCTTTGTAAAATCATTGCTGTAAAAAGTCCAAAACTTACAGCAAACAATGGTTTTGAAATGACGTGGCACATTTTATATTTAAGTCTGTCACCATAGGCGCGTTCAATTCCTGTGCGCACCATGCGTGTGGCCCAGAGAAGTAAAGAAATAGCGCCGGCAAGATGAAGGAGTACCAATGAACCATTCATGATACTTTATTCTTTCTTTGTTGTTGTGAATGTGGTTACTTCAAAATTAATAAATTGAAGTTTATTGTTTTTATTTCACTTTTGCTTTTAATACTTGATTAAAATCATAACCGCTTGGATTTTGAAAAACCTTTAGACCAAAACAGGGCAGAATAGAATAAAGGTGATCAAAAATATCGCCTTGAATTTGTTCATAGTCTATCCAAACGGTGGTGTTCGTAAAGCAATAGATTTCTAAGGGTAAACCATTTTCTGTAGGAGGTAATTGCCTTGCCATATAGGTCATATTAGGGTTGATATTTAGATGCTGTTGTAGATAAGCAAAAACATAAGCACGAAAAGTTCCAATGTTGGTTAAACGGCGCGTGTTGGCTAAGACATCATGATTTTTATCTAATTGAGCATTCCATTGATCAATTTCTGCTACTTTTTGCGTGAAATAATTTTCTAATAAATTAAATCGAGAAAGATATTTTTGTTCTTCTTCTGTGAGAAAATGGATACTTGATTGATCAATAAAAAGGGAGCGTTTGATGCGTCTGCCACCTGATTCTTGCATGCCACGCCAATTTTTAAAAGGGTCGGTCACAAGTTTACGGATAGGAACTGAGGTGATGGTGTTGTCGAAATTTTGAACTTTAACAGTATGCAAGGCAATTTCAATAACATCACCATCGGCACCGAGATTGGGGATTTCAATCCAATCTCCAACGCGAACCATATCAGTGGATGAAATTTGAATACCGGCAACGAGAGAAAGGAGCGTATCTTGAAAAATTAACATGAGAACCGCGGCCATTGCACCAAGACCGGAGAAGAGAATAAGAGGGGAGCGGTCAATCAATGTAGCAACCATTAAAATTGTTGCAACAGCAAAAAGTGCAATTTTAGCAATTTGAATATAACCTTTTATTGGTTTTAGTCGTGCTGTTGGTCGTTGTTCGTAAAGGATGTTAATGACATTGAGACAGGAAGAAATTGTCAGGACAACAAAAAAGATAATGAAGGCGTTGGCAACATTACCGATGACAGTGCTAAATGCATCGGGCAATGTTGGAATAAAATTAACACCAATTGAAAGAATAAAAGCTGAAGTGATATTTGCCATGTATTGAATAGCATTATTAATATCGATCGTTGTATTTTTGGGGAGAAAAGAAGAGAGTTTTTTTGCTCCGTGAATAAGTAATTTTCGTCCTAGAAAGTTCACTAAAAGGGCAGCTATAGTAAGAATAATAAGCCAAGAAATAGCCTCTAACCACGGATATTGAACAATAAATTCGATCACTTTTTTATTCTCCATTTCTAAAAATATATGCAGTTGAGGGTTTAAAATTTTACAACTGCTTAAGAGGAAGTATTGGAATTATGCTCTAAAGTCGTTAAATATGCAAAAAAGAATTTTCAAACTCTGTGAGAGATAATGCGTTTTCCGCCCGATTTCCTTAATGAACTGCGTACGAGACTCCCAATTTCAACAGTGATTGGGCAACGGGTGGATTTTGATCCTCGAAAAAGTAAGCCTTCACGGGGAGACTTTTGGTGTTGCTGTCCATTTCATGGTGAAAAAACGCCAAGTTTTCATTGTGATGATCATAAAGGGCGCTATTATTGTTTTGGTTGTGGTGTAAGTGGAGATATTTTTACCTTTTTGTGTGAGCTTGATGGATTGCACTTTTCAGAAAGTGTAGAGCGTTTGGCTGATTTTGCGGGAATAAAACTCCCTATTTGGGATTCACAAAGTCATAAACGTCAACTGGAAAAAGCTGACCTTTATGATGTGATGAAAATTGCTACAGATTTTTTCCAATATAATTTACGCGATAAAGAAGGTACGCAAGCACGTCGTTATCTGGATGCACGTGGTGTTACACCAGAGCTTGTAGAGCGTTTCCGCATTGGTTTTGCACCGGTAAGGCGTACAGCTTTGAAAGAAGCTTTGAGTGCACGGGGCATTTCAATAAAGCAAATGGAAGAATGTGGGCTTCTCTCAGTGCATGAGGAGAGCGCGGATTCTTATGACCGATTTAGAAATCGCATTATGTTTCCTATCGAAGATTTGCGCGGACGTGTGGTGGCTTTCGGAGGGCGTGCATTAGAGAAAGAGACACGAGCAAAATATCTCAATAGCCCTGAAACAGTGCTGTTTCATAAAGGAAATATACTTTATAACGCGGCAGCAGCTCGCAAAAATAGTCGCTTTGTTGGCGATGAAAAAATTCATTCACTTCTTGTTGTTGAGGGGTATATGGATGTCATTGCATTGACTAAAGCTGGTTTTGAAGGAGTCGTAGCGCCCTTAGGGACAGCATTAACGGAAGCGCAAATTGAGCTTTTATGGCAGATGGGGAAGGAGCCCATTTTGTGTTTTGATGGTGATGATGCTGGTTTAAAAGCTGCTTTTCGTGTTGCTGATCGTGTGTTGCCTCTTTTAAAGGCTGGGGTTTGTGTACGCTTTGTTTTGTTGCCACAAGGGAAAGATCCTGATGAAATTGTTTGTGCTGGTGGAGCACAGCTTTTTTCTTCTTTTTTGCAAAAGGCAATTCCTTTGAGTGAGCTTTTATGGTGGCGAGCTACCTATGGAAAGCATTTTGAAATTCCAGAGACACGAGCAGCGCTAGAAAAACAACTGAAACAACAAATTTTTACGATTAAGGATGAAGATGTCCGCCGTTATTATTTGCAAGATGTAAAAAAACGCCTTTTTGATTTTTTTCGTCCCTCTTTTTCGAAAAAAAAGGGGGGAGGGCGATATGATCAATCTTCACCAAATAGGACCTTTAAAGATCAAACCTTTTCTCTGTTAGCAAATTCTGAAATAGTACGAAATTCTTCGCAATCTATTCCTTTGCGTGAAGCAGTGATTTTACTCACTTTAGCTTACTATCCTGAGTTGTGGTATGAAAATTTTGAAATTCTTTCTGAGTTAGAATTAAAAAATACTCAATTGATAACTCTTCATCAAGCTATGTTGGAAATTCTTGGGGACCAACAGCTTCATGATAAAGAGACGATGGTTGCATTCTTAGAGAAAAGAGAACAAAAAGCTCTGTTAGAGCGTATGAAACATCTTGTGCAAAATATTGGTATGCGTATTATCCTTGGTGGAGCCCCTATAGAAGATGCACGTGCTATATTAAAACAAGCTGTCTACTTGCATCTTCAAGAACACCACCTACATAAGAGATTACAGGATATTGAAGAGCAACTTGTAGAAAATCCTAAGAGTGAGGTTTTTGATCTGCTTCGTGAGGTAAAAAATGAGCTGGAGCAGATGCAGGCAACAGAAGCGTTAATTGAAGGGTTTGGAAGTTGGTTGGATGAAAAAATAGACGGGAATACACAAGATACGATAAAATGATTCGCTTTTTTAATGCGAATCAGTCACTTAAATTTTAGATGAGGAACTTTATGTGGAGTGACATTTTTATAAAGATGACAATTAAATTTTAGAAAAAGCGGGTAAATTTTAGGAAAAGCGGGAAATTGGTTCTTACGATAGGGTACAGAGATTATCTCAGAAGGGCTGAGAGGTGTCGGGGAAACTTCTGGAGTTTTCCCGCGTTTTTGTCTGGATGTCGAGTTTGTCTGGATGTCAGGGCATATACAAAATGTATTCTTTCCAATAGTAATCTCTTAAAAGGAAGTATATATGAGTAACTATTGGTAGATTTTAGTGAGAACAAACAAACTGGTCACATGGAAACTATGGTTACATGGAAACTGTGAAGTGATCGAGTGGAGTTATGGTATGGCAACAAAGGTTAAACAGAAAGATAATGCAGAAGTAACAAGCCAAGCGAGTTTGGATAGTCCTCTTCTTGATTTTTCTGATGATGCCATCAAGAAAATGATTAAGCTTGCCAAAAAAAATGGTTACGTAACAATGGATGAACTCAATGCAGTTCTTCCTTCTGACGAGGTTACATCCGAACAAATTGAAGATATCTTGGCGATGTTCTCTGAGATGGGGGTTAATGTTGTGGATGATGAGGATGAAGTTGAGTCTGAAAATTATGAAGAAGAAGTTACGGTAGAGGGTGGTGATTTAGTAGAAGCCTCTAGCCACGCAATTGCAACGACAACGAATAAACGCGAAGTAACAGATCGTACGGATGATCCGGTGCGTATGTATTTGCGTGAGATGGGAGCTGTTGAGCTTCTTTCGCGGGAAGGCGAAATTGCCATTGCTAAGCGTATTGAAGCAGGGCGTGAGACAATGATTGCGGGACTTTGTGAGAGTCCTTTGACTTTTCAGGCTCTTATTATCTGGCGTGACGAGTTAAAAGAGCAGCGTATTCTTCTTCGTGAAATTATTGATCTTGAAACGACTTATGCTGGTCCAGAAGCAAAGCAGGCTCCTATTATTGAGCGAAGTGAAGTTGATAAGACGGTAGAAGAAAAAATGTCTTCTGGTATACGTAATATGGGGGAGAGCGCAGGAGAGAGAAATATTGAAGACGATGATGAAGAAGACGATGACGATGTTAACTTATCGCTTGCTGCAATGGAAAATGAGCTTTGTCCTCAAGTTATGGAAACATTGGATTTTATTGCTCAAACCTATGTGAAATTACGAAAATTACAAGATCAGCATGTTGAAAGCAGTTTGGCAGAGCGTAAAGAGGGGGCCCTTACTTCTTCTCAGAAGAAGAAATATATTCAATTAAAGGGTGAGTTGATTCAAGCAGTAAAATCTCTTTCTTTAAACCAAAATCGTATTGAAGCTTTGGTTGAACAGCTTTATGACATCAATAAGAGATTGATTCATAATGAAGGTAAGCTGAAACGGATTGCCAATAGCTATGGCATTGGCCATGAGGACTTTTTAAAAGAATACCAAGGGCGTGAATTGGACGCAGATTGGATGAATTATATTGCTGCCTTGCCTACACCTGGTTGGAAAGAGTTTTCGGTGCGTGAAGCAAAAGAAATCCAAAAACTGCGAAGTGAGATACAAAATCTTGCGCAAGAAACGGCTATTTCGATTGGTGAATTTCGTCGGATTGTTATGCAGGTGCAGAAAGGTGAACGCGAATCAACTATTGCGAAAAAAGAAATGGTAGAATCTAATTTGCGTCTTGTCATTTCAATTGCAAAAAAATACACTAATCGTGGTTTGCAGTTTCTTGATCTTATTCAAGAAGGCAATATCGGTTTGATGAAGGCTGTGGATAAGTTTGAATATCGGCGCGGCTACAAGTTTTCAACTTATGCAACATGGTGGATTCGTCAGGCTATTACACGTTCAATTGCTGATCAGGCACGTACAATTCGTATCCCTGTTCATATGATTGAAACAATTAATAAAATCGTTCGTACTTCGCGTCAGATTCTCCATGAAATTGGACGAGAACCAACACCAGAAGAATTATCTAGCAAGCTTTCTATGCCGTTAGAAAAAGTACGAAAAGTTCTTAAAATTGCAAAAGAACCTATTTCTCTCGAAACGCCTGTTGGTGATGAAGATGATTCCCATTTGGGTGATTTTATTGAGGATAGGAATGCGTTATTACCAATTGATGCAGCTATCCAAGCTAATCTGCGAGATACGACAACACGCGTTCTTGCTTCATTAACACCGCGGGAAGAACGTGTTTTGCGGATGCGTTTTGGAATAGGGATGAATACAGATCACACGTTGGAAGAAGTAGGACAACAATTTTCAGTTACAAGAGAGCGTATTCGTCAGATTGAAGCAAAGGCACTTCGTAAATTGAAACATCCTAGCCGTTCACGAAAATTGCGCAGTTTTCTCGATTCTTAAATAAAGGAATTCTTGTGCATTTTAATAACTTCCTCTTTCTTCTTAATGAAGGGGGGGGGAGGTGCGTCATGTTGTACTTGGATACTTTCTTGAGAAAAACATGGGAAGAATTTGAATAATCTAGAAAGTTTGCGATGTTTAATGTTTTTCTTAGCTTTGGGGCTTTATACTTCTCTGTCTCAAAAGAATAGATATAGGGCAAAGGGTGTTTATGGAGTAGAGAGTAGGGGGGCTTTCAAGAAATGAACGATAAAAACATTACCTTGCGTATAGCGCAGCTCGTTTTTTAAGAAATTGGATCTATTAGGAATAAACTTATATTGCAACATACGGACTTTTTGATGAAAAATGTGTATTCTTTTGCGGGATTTTTCTATCATTTTAGGTGACTCATTTTATTCTTTGTCAGTTTATAAAGGGATGTTTCAATAGGTTATGTTCATTTATATGCGCTATTTTTGAATATTCTCTTTTTATTCAGATAGATTTTAAGAACATGGTTTAAAGTATACATTGAGTTGAATCTTTTTAAGAGACAGAAATAGATGAAATTATAGAAATTAAACGTTTTATTTTTATAGATCGTCTTAATTAAAAAAGGTGTGTCTGAGTTTATGAGTGGAGAACTCCCCTTTTGGAAAGTAAAAAAATTAGAAGAGATTTCCATTTCTGAGTGGGAGAGCCTTTGTGATGGCTGTGGCCGTTGTTGTCTCCATAAAGTTGAGGACGACGATACGGGTGACCTTTATGCAACCAGTATTGCTTGTCGTCTTTTAGATGGGGAAACTTGCAGGTGTCGAGATTATGCTCATCGTAAATCAATTGTATCAGATTGTATGTCGCTAGACATTACGACAGTTAAAACAGCGCGCTGGCTTCCAGAAAGTTGTGCTTATAGATTAATTTATGAGGGAAAAGATCTTCATTGGTGGCATCCATTAGTATCAGGAGATTGTCAGACGGTACATACAGCGCGTATTTCTGCACGCGGACAAATAGAGGTTTACGAAGACGAATTATTATCTGAGGAAGAATACCTTTATCACATTACTGGTCTTCTACGTGAAGGCCAGTAATGTAATTTTTATACAACTGTTTGTGACTTAATCGATCGCAAAGACTACAGTGACGCTCACGTTATAATTTAACTCACCACCTGCAAAATTTGTATTTGCGTAGCTTACATCTGCTGCTCTACTCATGAGACGTGGTGTTGGGTGATAGTAATCATCCTTTTCATTGATTTCAATAATTTTTCCTAATTTTAAATCGGCCGCTTGCGCTATCGTTTGCGCTTTTTCAATGGCTTCAGTAATGGCTTTTTTACGTGCTTCTTGATAAAATGGCTTTGTATCTGCGTTGGTAAAAGTAATGCCGTTAACTGAATTAACACCTAGTGACATCGCTTGATCAAAGATTTTACCAGCATTGGTAAGATCACGAATGCGTACGGTTAAAGAATTTGAAACATGATAGAGTTTTTCATTATTCTTTTTTTCGTGCTGTTTATCAGAGGTTGACTGATAAATGGATAAGCCTGATGTTTGCAAATCATTTGCTTGGATACCATTGTTTTTAAAAGCTTTTATAATATCATTGATGGATTGATTATTGGAAGCTAATGCCTTTTGGGCAGTTTTATCATAGGTAACAACGGCTAGATTAATAATTGCCATATCCGGTGCGGCTTGACTTTCTCCGATTGCTGTCACTGTAATTGTTGCATTTTTCATTTTATTTTCTTCAGCATAAGCACGTACAGTCAACGATGTGGTTAAGAGTGTAAATGCTAATATAACTGTTTTAACCAGAGAACCCTTCAGTGGTTGAATTTTCTTTTCTATCATATCTATACCTTTATATTTGTCAGTTAATTATTCTCTCATTTTTAAGAGTTTTTGTAAAGAAATTAGAGCACTGAAAAAAAAACCAATAGAAAAGAGAAAAAGATGGGTTATAATCTTTGTCAGCTCTTGTATCATAGGGCATTTTAGTTTAGAGAGAAACAACCTATGTGGGGCCTGTAGCTCAATTGGTTAGAGCCAGCGGCTCATAACCGCTTGGTTGGGGGTTCGAGTCCCTCCGGGCCCACCAATAGGGAAATATCCAATAGAAAAATGGATCGCTTATATAAAAGTTTTGAGATTCTACCTTTTTCGTTTTTTTTATTTATTTTCCTGTTCGTTCTAAAATCCTTTAGTCGTTGTTTGTTTCATTTTTTTTCTCTCAGTCACTTTAATATAAAGTGAGGGTATATTTTTTTAGTCTCATCAAAGAAGTTCTCTCATTTGCAACATTGTAGCATTTTGATTAACTGATATGTGTCGCTATTTACTTTCTTAATTCATATACTGTTTTGTACTTTTCTTGTGTGATGTGCTTCATAAAATAGACGGCTAAAAGCTTCATTAGATAAATTTATTTATACTTGTTCTGCAAATAAACAGATCTCAATAAAACAAATTTTAAAGATTGGGCCTGTTCAGAACAAATGGCTCAAAAAACATTTAGTGTAAATTTGCTTTTTTCTAAGTGATGTTAATGTCTTTTAGACGTTCGAATAGCATCATCGTGATGAAAGGTTGTATATAAGAGAATGTGATCTATAGGCGTTCATATGTATCATGGGGTCAACGATGATAACATTTGTTGATATTTTCTTTTTCCCAAGAAAGGAGTTCTATTTGATTTTTGAGAAATATTGTTCATAGTGACGGAGGCGTGTTCTTTGAAAAGAATTTCATCAATTGTTCTTTGAAAAATCAATTGAGTGATTGTTTCTATCGCTTTGCATCATCCCGATTTTATTGTAATAAGCCTTTTATTATTCTGTAAGAAATGTTTTCTATGATATTAGAAAATTCGTTAAAATGCCATTTTCTGTCTTTGTGTATTTTTTTCTTAATGTTCAAATTATAGAGTTTTCATGTGATCCGAATTATTATTGAAGAGCAGACGTCTTTTTTAATTTTACTCTCATAAGGGATTGGCAATATTGCGGTAAACCTACCACTTTTTTGTATTGCTAACCTTTTTCTCGTATTGATCGTGTAGAGAGTTTTATCTTTGTTATGAGTTTTCTCTCTTATGAAAAAGTATTGGCAGAGAGGGGGATTTTTTTGTAAAAGTACACTTCTTCTTCAAAATCATACTTTGAAAATATAATTCTTCATTTGCATAAGGGAATTTCTCTCTTGTTGTAAATCTGTATACAATTTACGTACAAAGATTGTGCGTGGTGATTCGTTTTATTTTTTAAGAATATCATTTTTGCTCATGATAGAGACTTATATTAGTATTTACAAGGTGTGTTTAGAGGGGAGGTTACCTGTAAACGTGTTACAGAGTTTTAGGTAGTGTGGCTCTGTTTATAAGAATTTATTCCTATAACATTGTTATATTCTTGCTTTGCAATATTGTTTAAAAAACATAGATAGTGCTATGTAGCATAAAATTGTGATGTATTTTTTCAAAAAGCTTTTTCGTGTTCTCTTATATAGAGTTCAGGAGTGTCTTCAGGGATATTTTCACATTAGTTTTTATTGGTCCGAATCGCAAGATCTGCGTAACATTATTCGCGTTTTTGATAGATTATACCAATTTTCATAAGTAAGGTCTGGATCGTGTGATGCCTTTTGTTTCACCATGGTACATGACTAATAGAACTTCATCTGATTTTGTAAAATAAGTTTGTACACAATTGCTTCCATACTGCCTATTGCAAATATTTTTTTCTAAGGTATGAGATATATTTGAACGCTTTAGCGTTATATAGTTTGACTACATGGAGTATGACTATGAAGAATGATAAAAAATTTGAAACAACTTTATCTGATATTATTGTGAAATGGGAGTCTTTATCGACGTCTCAAAAGCAAGCGATATTGGATAAAGTAGAAAATTCTACAGATTCTGCTCATTCAACAGAACATTTAAGGCTTCAATCTTCTTTTTATCTCCAGACGAAATCAAAGTTATGAGTTTTAAATCTTCATCGGAGATGTTGAAACCAGTTATTACATATATGGCACTAGCATTTCCCAGTGTGTTCAAAATAGCCATGAGTTTATCTACAGAAGGCCTCTTTCCCCCATTTATCATTTGTTGGACGTAATTTTGTCCACAGCCTGCAGCTCTGCTTATTTCAATCATTGTTCGTCCGTCACTTTTTATCAATTCAACTAAGCGTTGGAACCAATCTTTTTCAGTCTTTGTCATTTTTAGACCTTTACATATTTACGCTATAGCGTTAATATTGCGTTGCGAATCCAGAATATATGATACAAGGAGCGTGAAAATATCCATGTGTAGCTCTTCGCTAAGGAAGCATATAGAGTTGTTTTTAACTAATAACAAAATGTCCCCATACACTTTCAGATTCGAATCAATAAAAATGGTTGCTTAGTTCCACGGTTGTGAAAAAGTAAATGTGTATACCAGAAAGGGCGATACACACTCGTATGTTTATGAGATTTCACTGTGATAGTATACGTAGCAGCATTATAAATCAAGATATACCCCAACATCAGAATTTGTAAAAAAAATTCTGCGTTGAGGTAGTATGTGAATATAACGAAGCTTTAGAGCCTTAAGAGATAGGATAATGGCTGTAGAAAAAATGTAAATTCATAGGCAAAGAATACTGATTTCTCCTTTATTGTAATAAATTAGATCACTATCAGATGGTATATCGTATATATGCATTAAAAAATTGGGAAATATCAAAAAAGTGATCTTGGATATTTTATTAAATAGGAAGGTAATCTGATCCACAAAGGTGGTTGTTTGGTGGAATTATACATTCGATCAATGCCCTTATGGGGATGAGTGTGTTTTTATGATGCTGCGGTTTATAATGAAGTCTGTGTTTACAATGATATTGTTATTTATAACAATGCATTAACATATGGTTGTGTAGTCGTTCGTAAGAGTTTGCATGTTTATGAAAAATAAGAACTTTATCGTTATTTGAATATGAGTGGAGATGCATATGTTTACGCTAATGCGGTCTTTTTTGATCAAGTTTTGAATGTTCAATGTATTGAATTTTATGGTGATACTCGTGATTGTAGAAAGGCTCGAGTTTATAATGATGCTTTAGTTTATGGTGATGTAAAGATTTGTGGGAAGGCAAAATTTTACAGAAATGCTGTGCTTTATGACAGTGAAGATTTTTGTAATAATGAAAAACTTTCATATAGCCGCATTCCACATGGCGTAAAAAGGAAGATAGGAACGATTTGGGCAAGGCTTTTATGATTGCATTGCGTCGTTAGTTTTATTTGACGTTCCTTATTTTTTGTATTTTGTGTCAATAAATGTGTCGCAAATAATTGGTGTGAGTGTAGATTTAGCCGCTTTCAGAGATTTGTTTGCGCCATTGATCAATGCTTTAATGGAGAAAATAAGAATGCCGAGAGTGATTGTTCACACTTGGAACATGCAATTTATTGCATTCTTTTTTTGATTGAGGATGAAATAAATTGGTCAAGATGATCACTTGAGCGACAATTAAGGGAGATCCAAATGAGTGTAAACGAAATTTTATTGGGAGCAATGGTTGTTGTTTTGTTGTGCAGCGGGGTTATATTTCGGTTTTCTTTATATTATCGCAGTCAAGTGAAAATTTTAAAAGAGGAATCTAGAAGAATAAAGCATGAGTTTTTAAGAGATTCTATGAAGATGACTGAAGAACGAGATAGAGCTATTAGAGAGCAAAGTATGGTGATTAAAAGACGTGACCAAGCAATTGAAAAACTGAAAAAACAAATTAAGCAATATGAAAAAAATGAAAAGAAATATAAAAAAATGCTTAAATCTGAAGATGATAAAGAGTGATTGTATTCATATTTTGCATTAAAGGGTTTGAAAATGTGTTAGGAAGATTGGAATGACGAGAGAGATAAACTTTAATGAAGCCAATTATGGTGCTGATGGAGATATTGTATTAGAAGAGAATATTCAAGTTTACTCTGATTTTATGAAAACATTTAAGTTTATAAGACAGAGCGTCGTTGGTCATAAAATAAGAGTTTATGATGATAAACCAGTTTATAGGTAGGCTGGTTATTAAAAAGCGCGTCTATACAATCCAGCAATTTTATATTATTGCTGGAAACAATTTTGCACGTTCCTTTTAGATGTAAGGTATAAATGCTACGATAGTTTCAGCTAATAGGTATAAAAAGTTGCATGATAATAGGAAGAAAGAGATATTTGCTTTTTATGAAGATGAAATGGGTAAGTCAGTTATGATTATCAGATACAGAAGAGGAATATGAACGTAAAAGATATTAATATCTTGTAGAGTAATTATATTTCTCATTGATGTTTATCTTCTCTTCATGTGCGTTTATTTTTTATGAAAAATACAAGACTTAAGAGATTTTCTTTTTGATAAAGGCTATAGAGATTTGTGTGTGATTGAAAATAAACACATAATCTGTAAGAATATGACTGTTATTTGTAAGCGTCAGAAATAATACAAAAAACGCCCTCTCATTGAGGGAAAAACAATCACTGTTCATTTGTCACAAAAATAACTCAACATACCATTATACAAAATAAACGCTTGTTTTAATGGTAAAGAACGTTAGGATTGTAGTTCTCTAATAAGAGCCTTATGTGTAACTTCTTTTATTTGCTCAATATTGATTAGGATATCTTGTTTTGTTGGATAGCCTTTACTAGAAAAAGCAATTTTTTGTGCATCTCCTGAGATTAAACGCCAGTACCATTGATTGTGAACTCCTTGAAACACCTCAAAATACATGTTTCTCACCTCATAAAATAGCTGATAATTTTCAGGATAAATATTTAACTAATCCGTTTGTAAACATTAATGTATGTCTCTATAGGAAGTCGTCAATATATTCCCCTTAAATTTTCTGACTTAAAAAAATAATTTCTATGAGAGCTATTATTCTTTTAACAAGAAAAAATTTCTTGTCAATAAGATATGAATGAGAATTTTATACTATAAAATTATTTTTTTAAGTTAAAGACACTATACTTTCACTTACAACGCAAATATTTTTATTGTCGTTACAGAAACAAAATTTATAAATTATACAAAATTCCACCAGCACGGATAAAGTAAAAACACTTTTCTCCATACTGGTAGAGTTTAATCATTTCTTGTTTTTTCTTTTGAAATAGACGTTTATTGATTAGCTATAACCTCTTTTTGGGATACGCTTCGAATGAGTAAATCAATGAATAAGCTAAGGGTGTAAGAATTGGCCATTTTAGCTTTCATATCGATAAGAGAGGTTGTAGTTTTAGGGTTAAAACTATTTGATAAACCTTGTCTTGACAAATATTGCTGCAATTTTTCATAAGAACTGTCGATTTTTTCTTGATTTAGTTTTTCGTTACGATCACTATCGGCAAGTGTTTCTTCCAGTCCCTCGATTTTTTTAATAAAATAATTCCAGTCAAAATCACCTTTTGTATATTCGGTGTCAAACATTTTTCCTTGTCCAGTTAAAAGCCAATTAATATTGACACCGTATAACGTGCGGTATGTTTGTAAGACACTAAGATTGGGTTCTCTCTCTCCACGCTCATAAAAAGCAATGGAATTTTTTGTCATGCTAAAACTTTTAGCTAAGGTTTCACGTGATGGATCGCCTAAAGCAAGACGTACATAACGTAAACGTTTTCCAAATATGGTTTTTGATTCAGTTTCAGGACGTGCCACGAATTATCTCCCTCGGTAAATCATCATGGTATAAATCATTAAATAATAAAAGCACACTATGTATTAATATTCTATGATATAATGTCAATATTATAGCTTTAATTTCTTTTTATTTTTTTATTTTCGTGGATAGAAAGCAATCTTTCACTTATTGTATTGACAATTGATATTCACTTCAAAACAAAATTCCTTGTTTGCTACATTTGTCTCTTGCTTTTTTTGAGAGAATTTTCATGTAACTTTACCATATATATTCTATACACCTCTGCATTAATAGATGCAACTTTAAAGAGATGCAAACTTTGGATTTGTACTGGGTGTGCTTTAGATGAAGTAGAAAATAAACTTTGAGGAATGATCATGGCCCTATTACGCTATTTTGGGTTTGCTTTTTTTTTCACGATTATTGGTGTCTTTTTAGGAGGGGTTATTGGTTGGTTTGAAACGGAAAGTATTACTGGTTTTCTTAAATATTTTTTTATTTGCGTTGTTTTGGGAATTTTGGAAATTTCTTTATCTTTTGATAATTCTATTATCAATGCGCGTGTTCTTAGTAGAATGAGTCCATTGTGGCGTCGTCGTTTTCTTATATGGGGCATTTTGATAGCTGTATTTGGGATGCGAATTGTTTTTCCATTATTGGTGGTTGTCGTTGCTGTTGGGATTAATCCAATTGCGGCAGTCAAATTAGCGATATGGGAACCACATCGATATGCTGAAGTTCTAACCGATGCGCATATGGGGATTGCTGCTTTTGGAGGAACTTTCCTTATGATGGTTGGCTTAAAATATTTTTTTGATTCTGAAAAAGAGGTGCATTGGCTTAATGTTATAGAGAGACCTGCTCAAAAGTTTGGGGCGCTTGTTGGAATTGATATTGCAATTGTTTTGATTTTGATCTTATTTGTTTCAGGTCAGATTGACGCAGAAAATAAAATAACTTTTTTATTGGCAGCCCTTTATGGACTTTTGACCTTTATCGGTGTTGAAGTTGTTGGTCATCTCTTGGATACTCCTCAAAAGACTTTAACAACAGTAGCTCACGGGGGAGTAGGGGCGTTTCTTTATTTAGAAGTTCTTGATGCTAGTTTTTCTTTCGATGGCGTGGTTGGTGCTTTTGCCTTTTCACATAACCTTTTTATTATTGCGATAGGTCTTGGTATCGGTGCATTTTACGTTCGTTCTATGACAATTATGTTGGTTGAATCGGGAACATTATTGCATTATCGTTATTTAGAGCATGGTGCTTTTTATGCAATTCTAGTTCTTGCAGTGATTATGTATCTGCAAACGATTATATCGGTTCCTGAAGTTTTAACAGGACTTGTGGGAATCTGTATTATTGGAATGGCATTATATTCTTCGATTCGTTTTAAGAATCGTCAATTGTATAAACATGTTGTGTCTAAGTAATGGAGATTTTCACGCTTTTGTCGATCGCATATCTTTGAGTAAAAAGAGGTCTTTCATGCAAAATAAAATACTATTTTATTGCTTATTTGCGTTTTTTTAAAGTTGAGTTCATTGCATGATACTACCCATGAAGGGAATAATGTACAATCTCTAGGATACTTTTTGACCTAAATATAAGACAGAAAGCTGATGTTATACTTTTTATCAGCTTTCAATATTATGACAAGCTCTTGCATTTAATGGGGCATAAGAAGCATTCTTACTGTTTTTTTGAATGATTTATTCATACATTGATTCTCTTTGTAACGTGTAAGAGAATGTTTTTGAAACAGGTTTGAAATGAGAGAATTTACGATATTCTGGACTCTTACTTAAATATGTGTAAAATAATTTATCCTTTATAAATCAGTGTATTATAATGGTAGATTAGAGAAGGATATTTTAAGAGACCATTAAAAGTTCTATACCAGCTTCGTTCATCGTTTTAAGCATAGTGTTTAGTGATCCGTTTACATCAATACCAGCACAGGCATTTAATGAAACACTGACTTTAAAACCGCATTGCATAGCGTGAAGAGCAGAAAATCCGACACAAAAATCAGTTGCTAAGCCACACATAATGAGCTTAGTAAAACCATGTTCTTTGAGATAAACTTGTAAACCTGTTGGTGTTTTTTGATCATTTTCAAGAAAAGCAGAATAGCTATCCATTTTTTGATTATAGCCTTTTCTAAGGATAAGTTGTGCCTTTTCTACTCTAAGAGATGGATGGAATTCTGCTCCTTGTGTTCCTCGTATGCAATGATCAGGCCAAAGTATTTGAGGACCATAGTCAAGAATGACTGTATCATAGGGCTTTTTTTCAGGATAGCAGGAAGCAAAGCTGCAATGGTTTTTGGGATGCCAGTCTTGGGTTAAGATAACGTGGTCAAAATGATTTATGAGATTATTGACGGCGGGTAAAATAGCATCACCTTGTGGTACGGCAAGTGCTCCACCTAGTAAGAAGTCATTTTGAACATCAATGACGATTAAGGCTTTTTTTTCCATAAATATATTCCTATACGAGATGAGCTTTTATCGTATTTTTAAAAAGCTATATGTCGTCTTGAAGTTTTGAAATGATGTGCTGGATATTGATATTATTTTTATAATTATCAAGCCAAAAGAGGGGGATGGATAAGTTTTTACAATTGGTTTTATAGTTTTTTACGAATTGTAACCACGTACCAATGGGAAGTGCACTGTATTCATTTGTTGCTACGTGTTGATGCAAAGCTTTCATGATCATTGGGCTTGGGACGTCAGATCCCATAAGGCGGCGGTCGTTTTGTAAACGTAATTTAAGCCATATCAAGGCAAGGGGTGAAGTCCATTGCTTTCCGTAGCAAAAAATCGATGAAAAAAGAGAAGGATTTTTTACTGCGTAATATAAAGCCCATAAAGCGAGAAAAGAAGGCGCATAGAGAATTGCTTTTCTTTGTGGTACCATATTACATTGATAAGTTGGTTTAATACGATAAAAATACAATGTTATATCTGGTATGGAAAAGAGAGGTAATGTTTGATAACAGGTTTCAGGTACAGCTAAAAAGATTTGCTTTTTGCTTTTTAGGGAGATGTTTTTTTGCATTCAGGACCATACTGGGGCTTGTGAGATTAGAAAAAATGTACCAATATAAAGCGAAAAGCTTTTGATACGATGTAAGTGCTATTTACTGTACAGTTTCAAAAAGCAAAAGCAGTTTTTTCAAAATCCTAATCTTTAATATCGCACAATATAAAGAGAAATTTATGGCACGTCAATTTATCTATCATATGGCTGGGCTTAACAAGTCTTACGGCAATAAAAAAGTTCTAGAAAATATTCATTTGTCTTTTTATCCAGATGCAAAGATCGGTATTTTAGGGCCAAATGGTGCGGGGAAGTCAACTATTTTACGTATTATGGCTGGGCTAGATAAGGAATATACGGGAGAAGCATGGATTTCTGAAGGAGCACGCTGTGGTTATCTACCACAAGAACCTTTGCTTGATGCGAGCAAAGATGTGCGTGGCAATGTAATGGAAGGTGTTGCAGATAAACAGGAAATTCTTGAGCGTTATAACGAATTGATGATGAATTATAGCGAGGAAACGGCTGATGAAAGTGCACAGCTTCAGGACATTATTGACAGTCAGAATCTTTGGGATTTAGAAAGTCAAGTGGAAATGGCTATGGCTGCTCTTGGTTGTCCGCCAGCCGATGGGGATGTAACAAAACTTTCGGGTGGTGAGAAGCGGCGTGTTGCACTTTGTAAATTGCTTTTGTCAAAACCTGATTTATTACTTTTGGATGAACCGACAAACCATTTAGATGCTGAAACGACGGCTTGGCTTGAGAGGCATCTACGTGAATATCCAGGGGCTGTGCTTTTGATAACCCATGATCGTTATTTTCTCGACAATGTAACGGGTTGGATTTTAGAGTTAGATCGCGGTAGAGGTATTCCTTATGAGGGGAACTATTCTGCTTATTTGGGGGCTAAAGCCAAGCGTTTGGCTCAAGAAGGCCGTGAAGAGGCAGCGCGTCAACGTGCTTTATCACGTGAGCAAGAATGGATCGCTTCTAGTCCAAAGGGGCGACAAGCAAAGTCAAAAGCTCGGATTAAGGCTTATGATGAGTTGGTTCAAGCAGCACGTGAGCGCCGTCCTGGAGAGGCACAAATTATTATTCCTATTGGAGAAAGATTAGGACAGGTTGTTATTGAGGTTGATAATCTCTCTAAAGCTTATGGTGAACGTGTATTGATTGATTCTCTTTCTTTTAAACTTCCTGCTGGTGGCATTGTCGGCGTTATTGGGGCCAATGGTATGGGAAAGTCGACCTTGTTTAAAATGTTGACGGGACAGGAACAGCCCGATTCAGGTCAAATACGTATCGGTGAAACAGTTCACATGAGTTATGTGGATCAGAGTCGCGATTCTTTGGTGGGAGATAAAACTGTTTGGGAGGAAATTTCTGGTGGAAATGACATTATTAAATTAGGTAAATATGAGATGAATAGCCGCGCTTATTGCGGGGCTTTTAATTTCAAGGGGGCAGATCAGCAGCAGAAGGTGGCAAATTTATCAGGAGGGCAGCGCAATCGCGTACATTTGGCGAAACTTCTAAAAGAGGGGGGGAATGTGCTTCTTCTTGATGAACCGACAAATGATCTTGATACTGAAACATTAGGTGCATTGGAAGATGCATTGGAAAATTTTGCTGGTTGTGCAGTTATCATATCGCATGATCGTATGTTTCTTGATCGATTGGCAACACATATTTTAGCCTTTGAAGGTGATGGTCATGTAGAATGGTTTGAAGGTAATTTTGCTGAATATGAGGCTGATAAAGTTCGTCGTCTTGGGGCGGAATCTCTTAATCCTAAGCATGCAAATTATAAACCTCTTACACGCTAGAAATTTTTTTCTTATCTCAACTTTGTTGGAATAATAGTGTACTTTATTGCGTTTGTTATTTCATAAATAAAGTGTGTGTACTCTGTGTGAGTTTTTATTCATTAAACAAAGAGTAAGAGACACTTTATGAAATTCTGACCTAAATAGGGTTATTCTACTCATGATATATAACCGGTTATTGCTTGTAAAATTGCAATGAAAAGGAGGGGATGAAGAGTATAGTACTATTTCTACGAATGCTCTGGTCATTGAGCATTATTATCTTTACTTAATAAAAATGCAAGCTGGCACTATCATGTTATTTATTTTTTCTCAATGGTATGCAGTTCTTGTTTTGAGGTGGGTATAAAAGATATTTTTATCCATATGTCCCCTCCGTTTATGAGCTGTAAGAGAATGATTTGGATTGATTTATCATGAATAGATTTGAAATGAGAAAAATTTACGGTATTCCGGTTTTTTATTCAAGTTAACAATGAATGAATTATTATTATAAATCAATGCATTCTCATTATAACGAGCTGCAGGGAGATAAGATCTGTTCGTTTTTTACATTAGCCTATTTTTTTCATAGTATGATAAAATAGAGAGAACAAAATAGATGAGAATATGCGTTGTATGCTTGACTTTTTTTCCTATAAACAAATGTTTATAGGAATGTTTAGGGGATAATTATGCAAAAAAGTGCAAGTTTAGATGCAATGATTGTGCTGCTGAAAGCGGTCGCAGAAGTAAGCCATTTACGTGTTCTTACGCTCTTGCGTCATGAAGATTTAACAATTCCTGATTTTATTTTTATTCTTGATCAGTCGCAAGCGTGTATATCACGATATTTACGTTTCTTGTACGAAGCTCGATTGATTGAGCGTTATCAGAAGGGAGATAGCCTTTATTTTAAGCTTTGTCATGATTTTTGGGGTAAAGACATTGTGATGGGTGTTCTTTCGGCTTTGCCAAAGCATGATGTGTTGTTAGCGCATGATTTAGAACGTTTGAAGGATGTCAAAAAGCAGCGTCAAAAAACGAGGAAGAAGCATTTCTTACAAAATACGTTGCAATGGGATGTATTACGGTCATCCTATATGGCAGATCAGGGTGTAGAAAACGCTTTACTTGAAATCATTGGCGATAAACCATTTCAGACGATGCTGAATATTGGAAGAGGTGGAGGCTCTATCTTAAAATTGTTTTCTAATCTTTATACGCATGCGGTTGAAGTCGTGCTTGATAGCAATGTTTTGCACTTGTCTGTTGGAGATACAACTTTTGATTTAGTTATTCTTCATTGGGTTTTACATTTTCTTGAAAATCATGAAATATTTCTTCATGAAATATCAAGAGTTTTGCGTCCTCATGGCCGTTTATTGATTGTGGATTTTGGTTATCATGAAATTGAGCCTTCATATTCCGATCAAGCGCATATGCGTCTTGGATTTTCGGCTTTACAAATAGAACAATGGCTTAAAAATGCGGGACTTGTTCTAGAACAAACGGTTTGTCTTACTCCTATACAAAATGAAAACAGTGAGGAGGGTATGGTTACGCTTTGGCTTGCTCGTGATCCGCGTTTATTGGTTGACGATATCAAAGATAAACAAGTAGATTTTGCATAAATCGCGTTTGTTAACGTGCTTTATTCTCTGATTTTTCTCAAGGAATAGCGTAGAGATAAAACTTTATTCAATCATTGATAAGCTATTGTTTTTTACATTTGTATTATGTTTTTATATGGGAGTATTGGTGTTTTATAGCGGCGTGTAGGCTGTATAATGAAAGCACCTTCTATAGAGTTAAGCCTATGAGGATCATTATTTAAGGTGTTCTTGATATTATATTTATGTTATTAGCCAATATATTGATTTTAAAAGATCATTGATTTTTTTAGACTCAATGAGAGGTTTGAATACAGGAATATTTTTTCATTTCAAATTTCCTGTTTCAGAATCTAAAAGAGTCTGTTTGTCTGTTACAAAAGAAGGTATTTATCTTAATGATACCGTTTGTAAAAGAAAATACATCTTTCATACATTTTCTAAATGTGAGAGCGGCTGCAATATGATATAATGCCGCATAATATAATATAGTGAAGGCTCATACCTTCATAAATGTCAAAGGTGGTGTGCCTAATAGATCTTAAAATATTTCTTTAAAACAGGTTCTTAGATAAGAAATGCCTTGGAACTTTTAGTGAGGAGTGCAAAAAGATGCTCTAAAAAGACGAAAAAGTAAAAAGGTGAGACAATGCATGATTTTCATTATTTAAAATACAGCGTTATGAGCGTGTTTGAAAGTCGTAAAGGCAAATGAAGGGGATGGTAAAGATAGCAATAGTTTTTTATCTTTGGGATTTTATGTTTCTTCCAAAATGAATGATGGCTTTTTAAGATTTCTCAAACAGACGTAAATATTTTTACTCTAATTGGGCATATAAAAGCTAGGATTTTTCACATGGCTCTCATTTTCTCTAATCTTTATTTCAAACATATTGTTATGTTTAGAGCAGGTGTTGATTTACAAGTAATAGAAAAAGTAAAAGCTTGGTAGATGACGCCATAAAATTACTCATAAATTGGTAATGATTGGAGTGATATTCTGAATTTTAAAAACATTTTGTACAACAACGGTTATAATAACGCATCTGGCTTTACGTTTATTTCTTCCTATAAGCATTCATATATGGTGTTCATCTATGTGTTTTGCATTATATTCATAAAAATAAGATCGGCGATGATCTATGGATAGTCCGTGGCTGAAAGTAGGAAAGAAAAGCGTGATATTACACTAAAGTTTCGTATCTCTTTATCATTGAGAAGTTATGAAGGTTATTAAATAAGTCCATTGTTCTTGCCAAACGTATTTTCTTTCTTTTTATGTTTGCCGCTCATCTTATGACGCAGTCCGTGGGTATAGCGTAAAATTGATAGGGCACCATCGTCTTTAGTTTAAATAAAAGTTGTAAGCCGGCATTATCGTTTTATGTTTTTTATCCATATGCTTCTTCTTGTGTGTAATGTGCGATAGTATGGCTATTCATTGATTCAATAGATGAAGATTGAAAATAAGGGAACCTTACGTTCTTGAGATCTCTCATGTAAATTGTAAATGATGAGTTATGATTGTAAATCAATGAATTGTTTACGTTAGAAGAACAGACTATACAATTTTTTATCACAGAAACTACTGTGTGTATTATTTTACGGGATCATTTAAATGATAGAGATTAAGAGAAAATGTCTGCATTGATTTCGGTTTGTTATGTTAAAATGCGTTAGAGACTGTTGGTTATTGTAAAATGATTTATCGTTATTTGGAATGACGATGGGGCGTGATTCGAAACAAATACCTTCAGAGTTCTCATTTTTTCATAAGATTAAGCAGTTTAAATTCTTCATTGATTTTTACATGAGGGATGTAACAATATTTTAATGATCATTTACAGCAATTTTTTATAAAAATAGATAAGATTTTATTTATCTAATTTATTGTTTTATATGAATAATTCATAGATTTCTTGCAAGAAGATGTTTTTCATTTTTTACGGTTATTTGTGTAAGATTTTAAAAATCTACGTTTTTCTTTTTGTGGTGATTGCTGTTGGAAAAATGATTCTACTTTTACGTAGTTTGATTTTTATAGGGTGGATACGTAGAAATTACTGTTTTTTTTAAATTATGATCATCAGAGTTATGAAAGAAACTATTTAAAAGTTATAATGATCGTAGATTCTAATTGGTGCTTCTAGAAATAAAATTGCTTCAAATTGGGTCATTTTGAACTTTTTTTGCCTAAATTTAAACATTTTTAAATAATTTATAATTCTTTTATGTTTTTTTGCGTAGAAGATGATAAGAATTTCTTGTTGTTTAAAAAATTTTATTCCATAGCAAGAATATTGCATCGGCTATCTTAGTGGTTGATGTAAGAGGACAATCGGGGAACCTCCTCCCCCCCCCCCGCGTGGATCCCCTAGATTGTCTGGCCTGACTGAGGATTTCCTCAGTCAGGCTTTTTGTAATTATTTTAGGAAATGTAAAGTGTTATTAGGGGGGGGAAGTGTAAGATCTGTTATTGTTTCGCCTATAGTACCTAAATACATAGAGGGGCGGGTCTTATTGGGCGGAGAGTGTTAGCGTATTCATTTTTAATAATTTGATTTTTCTTTATTGAGGCATTGTTGAATGCTATAAGGGGAATCATAAAAGGAATCTATGTTTGTATTCTGTGATCTTTAGGTAAGAGATAATGGGATCTTTTTCGCATCGTATTATTTTTATTTTATTCGTATTTTTTATTTTTGGCGCTGTCTTTTTTGCTTCTCAAAGTAGTGTTGTTTATCAGTTTTTTTCCGGTCGTTCTTCTTCTTCTCAGAACCTTGATGTAACAGAGGAGGAGTTGTTAGAGAGATTGTCCGTGTCTTTTCCAGATATTATCAAGCATCTTTCTAAGATGGACCCTCAACAGCAAGAGTTGTTTATTGCGCAGCTGCGTCGTGATGTAATTGCGCTTGCTGCTAAAAGTGGTCAGAGTCGTGAGCAGGCTCAAAAATCTGGTGAAACTGTTGCTATGGCTCTCTCAAAAGCGATTTCTCGTCCTTCCATTGCTAATGCTTATTTTTAGCTATTTTTTAATTGCGCTTTTGGGTTTTAAAGGAGAAAGAGCTTTTCGTGAAGTTTTGAAAAGTGCGAGGAGATAATCAATTTGTAAGATAATTAACAAATTTATCTTACTCAAAAGGTGTGCAGTCGGAGTATAACGGTAATGTTGCAATCATTACAGGAGAGATAGAAAATCTATCAAGGGTATTGGTCAAGTTAATTGCATTATCAATCGCTACAATGACAAAAGCAGTATTGACTATAATAAAATACGTTAATCGCATTTTATATGCCAGTTATTTTTTTATTTGATATGAGAAAAAAATTTTTTAAAGGATTTAAGCTTTCTTTGTTCTACGGGTTTTAGGATATTTATCCACTTGTATGATTTCTGAAAATGAGGTGCAAGGCTGATAAGGTGATAGTCTGTGACAAAGAAAAAATATTTGAATGAAGATGAGAGGTCTATTTTTATTTAAAAAGGCTTTGGGGGTATTGAGTTTTCTAACATTTTTCAGAAAAACAGACACAAGTAATTGTTAGGCTTTATTGTAGAGACAAAGACGGATATAACTTTTTTAGTATATTGTTTTATAATGATAAATTATCATTATTATATTGAATAAGAATCTTAAGAATTGTAAAATTTTCTCATTTTAAATTTATCCATGGTGAAAAAATCAAAATTAGTTTCTAGTACACTACCAGTGGGAGGACTGTGTGGATAACAGCTCTTTTAAAAAGGAATTAAAAAGCTTCTTTGAGACATCTTGAGAGCTAAAAGTCTGTTGCAATATTTTGAATTGGTAAAGAGTATGATGGTTTTAGTATATTTATGAATTTTTTATGTGCGATAATGGGGGGATTTGTTTTGTGATTTGTTGAGGTTTTATCGGATATAAAGAGTGCTGTGGGTGTTTTAACCAGAGAGAAGCGTTGATAGCGGTTTATATTTTTATGAAACTTTCTTGATATTGAGCATCTCTGGTAAAAAGATGCTCTTGTCTCTCTTACTTTGTGGGATTGATCCCAATAAAAAAATTAATAATCTTATGTAAAAAATATTACATCTAGTTAAGATGCTATTTTTTTAATATAAAAATTAAGTGATACAATAGCGATAGCAGCAATTTATAGATTATATCATTTTATTTAATACGCTATAAGATTAACCATAGTTTCTTTATTTTTTTATTTTATGATATAGAGAAATCTATGATTTGTGAATAAAGAGATATTCTTTTGTTACATGATTTTATCTTGAAATTGTCTTACTCTTTCCTTTTTCAAGCCGTTCTTTTGCTTTCTTTTTTTGTATAATACGTTTGCAAATTACTTGCGGCTAGAATTTGAGAATGTTTGAGTGAAGAGAAAGAAAATGCAATTTTTGAAAATCTTGTTAAATACAGCGTGTGCTGTATTTTTTGTATTTGACATAAGTTGGACTCATAGTGTCTTAAATGTTGCGGAATCAGGAGAAGCCTCAGTGATTGTTGCTCCTAAGATTCCTGATCGCCCTTATGAGTTTCTTATTCAGAAACTTGCGAATAAATATAATGTTCCCGTTAATTTAGCACATGCTGTTGTAAAAGTTGAAAGTAATTATAAGGCAGGTATAAAGGGGGCTGCTGGCGAAATAGGTTTGATGCAAATTAAACCCTCTACGGCACGAGGGTTGGGCTTTAGTGGTTCTGTACAGGATTTGTACGATCCTGCGACCAATCTTGAATATGGTATGCGTTATTTGGCACGAGCGTATAAACTCAGTGGTGGAAGTACGTGTGGTACAATCCTTAAATATAACGCAGGTCATGCTGCAAAAAAAATGAATTCCATTTCGGCGAAATATTGCGCAAAAGTGAAAACTTATCTGGCTTCATTAAAATAAAAACATCTGTTGAGAGAGGTTTGTCATAAAATATTTTAAGATGCTATTTTCATTGAGCAAAAAATATTTTATAAATCAATATGTCAGTCGGCTGGGCAGCCGCGCTTGTCTGATGCTGAAATATGGCAGGTGAGGAAAGTCCGGGCTCCATGGAAAGACGGTGCCGGGTAACACCCGGCGGGGGTGACCCTAGGGAAAGTGCCACAGAAAGTAAACCGCCTATTTTTATAGGTAAGGGTGAAAGGGTGGAGTAAGAGCCCACCGCGCATTCAGTAATGAATGTGGCAAGGTAAACCCCACCGGGAGCAAGACCAAATAGAAATGACGTGCAAAATTTAATTTGCAGCCGATTTCCGGGCGAGTCATTCGGGTAGGTTGCACGAGGCGGATGGTAACATCCGTCCCAGATGAATGGTTGCCATGTAAAGTGTAAGCTTTACTCTACAGAACCCGGCTTATAGGCCGACTGATATTTCATGATGATACGCGATATTTTATAAGATCAATTATATATGATCTTTTATGGAGTCTATGTGTTTGAAATGGACACTTGAGCAAAGAGTGTTTTAAAAAATTATAACATTTCTTTAAGTATAATGCGTTAGGATCTGTTTTGGGATAACTTTAGTTTTTTCGTTCATTGTGATTAATATGAAAGTTGAAGGCTAGGTTATTCTAAGATCAGTTGCCATGAGAGAGCTGTTGATTTGAGACAGCATAACTTCAAGACGGATTATTTTGATAAAGCAGGATCAAAGAGCTGAACGCCATATTCCAGTGTTGTTGCAGCCAGTTTTGACTGGGCTTATGCCATTGGTTGGAGCAAAAGTAATTGATGGTACCTTTGGTGCTGGTGGTTACACGCGCGCTTTGTTAAAGGCAGGGGCACAGGTGATCGCTCTTGATCGTGATCCTCATGCTATCAGTGCAGGACAATCGCTTGTTGAAGAATTTTTTCCACGTCTTCGTTTGGTCCATATGGCATTTTCACAGCTCGATCGTGTCGTTGAAGAGAAGGTGGATGCAGTTATTTTGGATATTGGTGTCTCTTCAATGCAGCTGGATGAAGCAGAAAGAGGTTTTTCTTTTCAAAAAGATGGTCCATTGGACATGCGAATGGCTCAGACTGGTTTTACAGCCAGCGATGTTGTCAATCATTTAAAAGCAAGGGATTTGGCACGTATTTTTAAGATATTAGGAGAAGAGCGTTATGCGGGGCGAATTGCACGGATGATTGAAAAGCGTCGTGTTGTACAGCCTTTTTTGCGTACAGGTGATTTGGCGTATGCTATCGAAGCGTTGATAGGACGTAAACCGGGAGATCGTATTCATCCAGCAACACGTGTATTTCAGGCTCTTCGTATCTATGTTAATGATGAAATTGGTGAATTGGCATGTGGTTTATTTGCTGCTGAACGCGTTTTAAAAGCTGGAGGCCGTTTGGGGGTTGTCAGTTTTCATTCTCTTGAAGATCGTATGGTCAAAAGATTTTTTTCGGCTCGTTCTGGAGAATGTATGAGATCACGCTATCTGCCTGAAATGAAGGCTGCTCCAGCAACATTTTTTCCTTTGTTTAAAGGTGGGATCACGGCAACTAAAGAGGAGTTACAGAAAAATCCTCGTTCACGTTCTGCGAGGTTGCGTATTGGTGTACGGACTGAAGCAGAGGCTCTTGCAGCAGATATGAAATTATTTGGTTTAGCAGAGATTGCCAGTTTTGAAGGCAGCAAAAAATGACAGTTTTTCGTACATTTGATATGATTTTAGTGTTGATTATGATTTGTATGGCAGGACTTACTTATAAGGTAAAATATGATGTTCAAAAACGAATGAACGAAGTTCTTCATCTTGAGCATGAAATTGCTGCAGCAAAAAATACGGTAAGTTTGCTTCATGCTGAGTGGGCTGTGATGATAAGGCCTTCACGCATGCAAAAACTTGCGAAACGTTATCAGAAAGAACTTGGGTTAGAGGTTATACAGCCGCGTCAAATCGTGGAGTTTAAAGACATTCCGGTACAGGTACATGATCAAATTGAAGAAGTGATTAAACAAAATATCTTGGAAGATAATCAGGATATTTTGACAAATAATCGAGCTTCTCAGATCAATAGTGTTGTCCAAAAAGGCGCGCAGTAATGAAATCGACTTTTTTATTCTCACAGAAGAAAAAGCGCTTAAAGAATTCGTTGAATAATCATAATGTTTCTGTTCGTCGTCCCTATTCTAGTCGTCCACGTTTGCTTTTTTCGTTGTTCTGCTTTTTAATTTTATATGGAATCATGGGGGCTTGCCTTATTTCTTATGGGTTGGAAGGTGGACAGATTGAAGAAGCAAAGGGGCCAGGAATGCTTCAATTGATGGCACGGCCTGATATCGTTGATCGTAATGGTCGTTTATTGGCAACAGATATTAAAACTTATTCACTTTTTGCTGAGCCACGGCGTATTATTGATGTGGATGAAACAATTGAATTGCTCTCAACAGTTTTGCCTGATCTTAATTGGCAGGAAACCTATAAGCGCTTAAAAAGAAAATCTGGTTTTTCTTGGATACAGCGTGGGTTAACACCAATGCAGAAGACGCAAATTATGGCTCTTGGTATACCAGGAATTGGTTTTCGGACTGAAATTCGTCGTTTTTATCCTGATGGACCTGTAACTTCCCATATTCTCGGTATGGTGAATGTTGATAATCAGGGCATTGCAGGTATGGAAAAATACATTGATGATGCGGGGCTGAGTGCTTTGCGTGCCGCTGGTCTTGCCATGGAAGAATCATTAAAACAAGTTCAGCTTTCGATTGATGTGCGTGTTCAGTCAATTGTTCATGATGAACTTATTCAGGCTATGAAGCGTTATAAGGCAATTGCTGCAGGAGCTGTTATTTTAAATATACATACGGGGGAAGTTTTGGCTTTGGCATCACTACCAGACTTTGATCCTGGAAATCCTGTTGAAGCTTTAAAAAGTGATCGTCTCAATCGGATGACGGCAGGAGCTTTTGAAATGGGATCGATCATTAAAAGTTTTACGACCGCTATGGCTCTTGATTCCGATATTTTTCATTTAAACAGTATTATTGATGCTTCAAAGCCAATAAAAGCAAGTAGTGGCTATACTATTCATGATTTTCATGGAAAAAATCGACCCTTAACGTTATGGGAGGTTTTTATTTATTCTTCTAATATTGGTTCTGCTAAAGAGGCGTTGGCGATAGGGATTGATAAACATCGTGGTTTTTTGCAAAAACTTGGATTACTGGATCGTCTCACAACAGAGTTGCCTGAAGTTGCCCACCCTATTGTGCCAAATCATTGGAAGGATATCCATTCTATGACGATTTCTTTTGGGCATGGTATGGCAACAACACCCTTGCAAACAGCTGTCGGGGCTGCTGCTTTAATGAATGGTGGTTGGTTAATTGCTCCGACATTTTTAAAACGGCCAAAAGAACAAACTTTGCACCATGCAAAACGGGTTTTGCAGGCTAAAACAAGTCAAAATATGCGTTACCTTTATAAATTAAATAGTGATATTGGTTCTGGACGTAATGCAAAAGTTGAAGGTTATCGTGTAGGTGGTAAGACAGGAACAGCTGAAAAAGTTGAAAATGGAAAATATTCTAAAACAAAAAATTTTAATAGTTTTCTTGCTGCTTTTCCTATTGAGGATCCTGCTTATGTTGTTTTAACAATTATTGATGAACCAAAGCCTGCTGAGGGACAGCGTTCAGCAACAGCGGGGATGAATGCTGGACCAATGCTTGCTAATATTGTTCGTCGCACAGCTAGTTTTCTTGGTGTAAAACCCGATTTTAAAAAAGAATATGAGCCTCTTTTAAGTAAAAAGAGCAATTCAAGTTTCGTTAAACAACGGTAAAATGAATATAAAGGTGCGTTATCATGTTGTTGGGAACAGTTTTTACAGAATGCGTTGAAGATGAAAGTCTTTCTTCAATAGAAATAACAGGAATAAGTGCGGATTCTCGACAAGTTTTGCCAGGCTATGTTTTTGTTGCTGTTCAAGGAAAAAAAAGTGATGGAAGACACTATATAGATGATGCGATAAAGCGTGGTGCACGAGCAATCGTTACAGATTGTCATGCTGTTCTTGAGGATTTATCTGTTCCCATTTTACGTGTTTCTAATGTTCGTCATAGTTTAGCGTTGGCAGCTGCACGTTTTTACGGTTCTCAGCCTGAAACGGTCGTTGCTGTGACTGGTACAAGTGGTAAAACATCTGTTGTCTCTTTTCTTCGGCAAATTTGGACTTATGTTGGATTTTGTGCTGCGAGTATAGGAACGGTTGGTGTTGTTTCTCCTAAACGGAATGTTTATGGTTCTCTCACAACACCTGATCCGGTCGTCTTGCACCGTCTTCTTTATGAAATTTCTCATGAAGGTGTGACACATGCAGCTCTTGAAGCTTCTTCGCATGGGCTTGATCAAGGGCGACTTGATGGAGTCCGTTTAACGGCTGGTGCCTTCACCAATTTAGGGCGAGATCACATGGATTATCACACGGGGGTAGAGGATTATTTGCGGGCTAAAATGAGGTTATTTGATACACTTTTGCCTGTATCTGCTCCTGCTTTGATTTTTGCTGATGATGTCTATTCACAAAAGGTTATTGATGTTGTCACACAAGCGCGTCGCCGTGTTTTGACAATTGGTCGTAAGGGGCAATTTATCACGATTAATCGTGTCGAACATCAACGCTCAAAACAGTGTATTGAGTGTCGTGTGGAAAACAATATTTATACATTTGTTTTGCCTTTAGCTGGAGATTTTCAGGTAGCCAATGCGCTTATGGCAGCGGGGTTAGCAATTGCAACGGGTGCTTCACCTCGTAAGGTTTTTTCTGCGCTTGAAACTTTGCAGGGGGCACCTGGGCGATTAGAGTTTGTGGGAAAGACAGAAAATAATGCGCTTGTTTATATTGATTATGCCCATAAACCAGAAGCTTTGGAGCAGGTTTTGCTTTCTGTTCGTCCCTTTACGCAAGGGCGCTTGATCGTTGTTTTTGGTTGTGGAGGAGATCGTGATCAAGGAAAAAGACCTTTGATGGGAAAAATTGCGGCGGATAAAGCGGACATTGTTATTGTAACGGATGATAATCCTCGCACAGAAATGCCAGAAAAAATACGCAAGGATATTTTACAGGCGGTGCCAACAGCAATAGAGATAGCAGATCGTGGTGAGGCTATTTCTTACGCGGTGGAGCTTTTGAAAGTTGGTGACACATTAATCATTGCTGGAAAAGGTCATGAGGATGGCCAAATTATAGGGCAGACAACTTATCCTTTTTCAGATCGTCTGAAAGCGATAGAAGCTTTAGAGGACC
Source organism: Bartonella sp. CL435QHHD (assembly GCF_042195095.1). Taxonomy (NCBI): domain Bacteria; kingdom Pseudomonadati; phylum Pseudomonadota; class Alphaproteobacteria; order Hyphomicrobiales; family Bartonellaceae; genus Bartonella; species Bartonella sp. CL435QHHD. The sequence continues at coordinate 49,715 of NZ_JBHINS010000061.1, read as the reverse complement.
GAAAGAAATGACAGCTTTATGGGATAAGCAAGCACTTGTTGCTGCAATTAATGGTGTTGTAATGGGAAGCATGCCAGAAACTTTTTCTGGGGTTTCCATTGATAGCCGTACTCTTGCGGAAGGGGATGTTTTTTTCTGCATTAAGGGGCATCATCTTGATGGTCATGATTTTGCTGCGCAAGCTTATGAACGAGGTGCAGGCGTTCTTATCGTTGCGGAACACTGTTTGAGGGATATGAAAAAGATATCGGCTCCACTCATTGTCGTTCCTGATGTTTTGCAAGCCTTAGAACAACTTGCACAAGCTGCACGCAAACGTTCAAGAGCTAAGATTATCGCGGTAACAGGATCAGTGGGAAAAACAACGACAAAAGAAGCTTTGAAACAAGCTCTTGCAACTGCTGGGAATGTTCATGCGAATCTCGCTTCTTTAAACAATTGCTGGGGGGTTCCACTCACTTTAGCGCGGATGCCTATGGAGAGTGATTATGGTATCTTTGAAATTGGTATGAATCATAGAGATGAAATTCGCCCTCTGGTCAAACTGGTTTGTCCGCATGTTGCTCTCATTACGCATATTTGTGCAGGACATATGGGTTTTTTCAAAGATCTTGAAGAAATAGCAAAGGCAAAAGCTGAAATTTTTGAAGGATTAGATGAAAAAGGAATTGCCATTTTAAATGCGGATAGTGATTTTTTTTCTTATCTCGTTCAAAAAGCAAAGAAATGCGGTGTAAAGAAGATCTTAAGCTTTGGTGAGACTAAAGATGCTGATTATCAAGCGCGAGGTATACGTCTTCTAACTGATAGTACTTCTATGATTGTGCGTATTGGGGGGCGGGATAGGGAGGTTCAAATTGGTGCTCCAGGACGCCATATTGTGCAAAATAGTTTAGGGGTTATTGCTGCTTGTGATGCTATGGGGGTTGAGTTAGAGCCTGTTTTTCTTTCTTTTCGCCATTTTTCTTCTCAAAAGGGGCGAGGTGTTCGTTATCAATTGTCTTTATCAAATGGGGGTGAATTTTATCTCATTGATGAAAGCTATAATGCAAATCCTGCTTCTATGCGTGCTGCACTTGAGCTTCTTGCTACAGGACCTGTAGGGAAAGAGGGGCGGCGAATTGCTATTTTAGGGGATATGCTAGAATTAGGGGAGTATAGTGAAAAGCTTCATCGTGATTTAATAAAACCAATACGTCTTTCCGGTGCTAATCCGGTTTTTCTATTTGGTGAGGCGATGAAATCTTTAGTCAGTGATTTGTCTACTGGTGTTAAGGTTCATTATGCTGAAAATATTGAGAAAATTTTACCGCTTCTTTTAGCAGAAATTTCTTCTGGGGATCTGCTTATGGTTAAATCATCCAATAGCCTTTGTTCATCAAATATTGTGACTGCATTGCTTGATCGCTATAAAGCGGTTTCTTCATAGTTTTAAGAGGTTTTTTGTACAATGATGCTGTTTTTTTCTTCGTTTAGTGATTGGCTTCCAGGTGTGAATGTATTTCGTTATATTACTTTTCGCACGATAGCGGCTATGCTTACTTCGGGACTTATCGTCTTTTTGTTTGGACCTAGCATCATTGCTTCTCTTAAATTGCGGCAGGGTAAGGGACAACCGATTCGTGCTGATGGTCCTCAAACACATTTTAAAAAGGCTGGAACACCTACAATGGGTGGATTGATGATTTTAACCGGCATTGTGGTATCGGCATTTTTGTGGTGTAATTTATCGAATATTTACTTTTGGGTATCGCTATTGGTTATGCTTTCTTTTGGGGCAATTGGATTTTATGACGATTATCTTAAGGTCACAAAACAAACAGACAAAGGATTTTCTGGGAAAGCACGGTTAAGCTTAGAGTTTTGTGTTGCCGCAATTGCGGCTTTTGTTATTCTGAAAATTGGCTCATCTGGATTCGCTTTGCCTTTTTTAAAAGATTATCTTATCAATTTGGGCTGGTTTTTTATTCCTTTTTCTGCGTTTGTCATTGTCGCGACGGGTAATGCGGTTAATTTAACGGATGGACTCGATGGGCTTGCTATTGTTCCTGTGATGGTTGCAGCTTTATCTTTTGCTCTGATTGCTTATCTTTCTGGTAATATGAATTTTGCTGATTATCTCCAAATCCATTATGTATCGGGTACAGGTGAATTGGCTGTTTTATTGGGAGCTGTTGTTGGGGCAGGGCTTGGTTTTTTATGGTTTAATGCACCACCTGCAGCTATTTTTATGGGAGATACTGGTTCATTGGCTCTTGGAGGACTCTTAGGGACTGTTGCGGTTGCTACGAAACACGAAATTGTTTTGGTTCTTATTGGTGGGCTTTTTGTTGTGGAAGCTTTTTCGGTCGTTATTCAGGTTGGTTATTTCAAATTAACAAGAAAACGCGTGTTTCTTATGGCACCGATACATCACCATTTTGAGAAAAAAGGCTGGACTGAAAGCCAAGTCGTGATACGCTTTTGGATTATTTCGATTGTTCTCGCTCTCATAGGTCTTTCAACACTTAAATTGCGGTGAGAATGTGATTTCTGTTGCGTGTTATAAAGGTCAAAAAGTTGCTCTGTTTGGATTGGGACAGTCTGGACTAGCAACGGCACAAGCATTGATGTGTGGTGGTGCAGAAGTGGTGGCGTGGGATGATAGTCCTTCAAGCGTGCAAATGGCTTTTCGGCACAATATTCCAACACGAGATCTCCGTTATGAAGATTGGTCAGAATTTGTTGCATTGATTGTAGCTCCTGGAGTTCCTTTAAGTTATCCTCAACCCCATTGGGTTGTTGAAAAAGCACGAAAAAAAAATATAGAAATTATCGGTGATATTGAATTATTTGTTCGGGCGCGCCATCAATTTTTACAGCATTATGGTTTTTGTGACAAAGACGTTCCTTTCATTGCGATTACGGGGACGAATGGGAAGTCAACCACAACATCTTTACTTGCGCATTTGTTGGAAAAAATGGGCTATGATGTGCAGATGGGGGGAAATATTGGAAAGGCAATATTGACGCTTAAGCCCTTTGTTAAAAAACGTATCTATGTGATTGAATGTTCATCATTTCAAATTGATCTTACTCCCTCTCTTCAGCCGACTATTGGACTTTTATTAAATCTCACACCTGATCATATTGATCGACATGGAAGTTTTGCCTGTTATGTGCAAACCAAAAGGCATCTGATTGCTCAGGCTTCTCAGGCTTTTATTTCAGTTGATGATGCAGCTTGCCGGGTTTTATATCAACAGTTACTTCATGAGGGGAAGCAAATTGAGGCAATTTCCAAGGATCATTTTGTTGAAAATGGTTTTTATGCAGATGGGACCAAGCTCTTTTCTGTTCGTCAAGGACAGCGTCATATGCTTGCAGATCTTGCTCCTATGGCGGTGTTACGTGGGAGGCATAATGCGCAAAATGCCCTTATGGCATTAGCAACGTTGCAGGCTTTAAAAATAACCGATCCTTCTATGGACAAGCATTTAGCAAGTTATAAAGGGTTGGATCATCGTATGCAACAGGTGCGTAAAATGGGGGCGGTTTTGTTTATCAATGACAGCAAGGCGACTAATGCAGATGCAACAGCTCCTGCGCTTTCCACCTTTAATGATATTTTTTGGATTGTTGGGGGACAGGCAAAAAAGGGAGGAATAGAGTCTCTTAGAGAATTTTTTCCTAAAATTCGTAAAGCCTATTTGATTGGGAGCGCGGCGGAAGAATTTGCTCGCACTATTGGATCTTCTTTTCCCTTTTCTATGAGCTTAACTTTGAAAAATGCGGTGCGTGAAGCAGCTGTTGACGCAATAGGCTGTAAGGCAAAAGAGGTGACGGTTCTTTTGTCACCTGCTTGTGCAAGTTATGACCAATTTAAAAATTATGAAATGCGAGGCGAAGCATTTGTCTCTTTTGTGATGCAGTTACAATAAAAAAAGCATCAATTATAAAAAATATTTTTGCGTTAAGACTCCAGAATCTTTTTTTGTGTAATTTAGTTTTTAAAGTGTTTGTTAAACAGGCTGGGAACCCATATCACTTTGAGACAATTTATAAAATGGATAAGGTGTGTATATCATGGTGACGCGTGCAGATAGAGATCCAATTGCTAATTGGTGGTGGACGATTGATCGCTCTATCTTTGCAGCTTGTTTAATTTTAATGGGAATTGGCATTATGCTGTCTTTTGCTGCCAGCCCCATTATTACAAAAAAAATCGGAATTGCTGATAGTTTTTATTTTGTTCGGTGGCATATTATTTTCAGCATTTTAGCATTTTTTACGATGGTTACCATTTCTTTTTTTTCGCTTTCTAATATTCGTCGTTTATGTGCTCTTTTGCTCATTGTAACGCTTGCTCTTATGGTTGCAACCTTATTTTTTGGTCCAGAGTTAAAGGGAGCACGGCGATGGATTCAGCTATTTGGTTTTTCTGTACAGGCTTCAGAGTTTATGAAGCCAGCTTTTGTGGTTATGTCCGCTTGGCTTTTTTCGGAACAGATACGCAAGAGGGGAATTCTAGGTTATACGTTAGCGATTGTACTTTATGGCATTTGTTGTGTGCTTCTGGTTTTGCAGCCTGATATTGGACAAACAGTTTTAATAAGTGCAACATGGGGGGGGCTGTTTTTTATTGCTGGTGTACCTCTTACTATTATTTTTCTCTTTCTCATTTTAGGCGTTGTAGGAATTATTTTAGCTTATTTTTTTCTGCATCATGTGCGCGAGCGGATCAATGGTTTTTTGACAGGTGAAGGAGATACTTTTCAAGTGGATGTAGGACGTGAGGCTATTTTGAATGGTGGTTGGTTTGGGCAAGGTCCTGGGGAGGGAACAGTAAAACGTATCATTCCTGATAGCCATACAGATTTTGTATTTTCCGTTGCTGCTGAAGAATATGGTATTATTCTTTGTTTATTAATTATGATGCTGTTTGGCTTTATCGTTATGCGTTCATTGTATATAGCCATGAATACACGTGATTCCTTTATACGTCTTGGTATTACTGGCATAGCAATGATGATTGGCTTTCAATCAGCTATTAATATGGCCGTTAATCTTCACTTAATTCCTCCAAAAGGCATGACATTGCCTTTTATTTCTTACGGTGGTTCTTCGATGGTGGCGATTGCGTTTTCAATGGGCATTTTGCTTAGTTTAACACGTCGTTGGCCAGAAGCACGCCTTTCAGCTTTTTCTTCCTCTTCTGTCTTGGATACCCCTTATGAATGATAAAAAAGTTATTGTTTTGGTGGCTGGTGGTACAGGTGGACATCTTTTTCCTGCTGAAGCCCTTTCTGTTGAATTAAGGAAGCGTGGATATGATGTTCATTTAATAACAGATGAAAGAGCACGACCTTTTGTTCGGTGCTTTGATGAAGAGCATATTCATATCGTTTCATCGGCAACGTTTATACGACGTCATCCTTTTGCTCTGATAAAGACGTTTTGGTCTTTGCTAAGGGGAATGGGGCAATCGTTGGCGTTGTTTTATAAATTACGTCCTGTTCTTGTTGGAGGATTTGGGGGGTATCCGAGCTTTCCTCCTCTTTTTATTGCGGCTTTAACGAGGCGTGTGACATTTATTCATGAACAAAATGCTGTTATGGGGCGTGCCAATCGGGTGTTGGCAATTTTTGTGCGTGCAATCGCTGGTGGTTTGTTGTCGCCAAATGGCGCTTATGCTCATAAAATACTTTTGACGGGGAATCCTGTCCGTGAGGCTGTGTTGAAGGCGGCCAAAATTCCTTATCATTCTTCAGAGGGGGAAAAGCCATTTAATTTTTTGATTTTTGGAGGTAGCCAAGGGGCTTCTGCTTTTTCACATATTGTTCCAGAAGCGATTGCTTTATTCGATGATAAGAACCGTAAACGTTTACGAATTGTACAGCAAGTTCGCGGTGAAGCAGGAGGGTTGATCAAAATCTACCGTGATATGGGCGTACAAGCAGAGGTTGCTCCTTTTTTTGATGATATGGCTGAACGTATGGCACATGCTCATTTTATTTTGTCGCGCGCTGGGGCTTCGTCCGTTTGTGAGATAGCGGTGATTGGTAGACCTGCTTTGCTTGTTCCCTATCCCCATGCTTTAGATCATGATCAGGCTGCCAATGCAGCTCTGCTTGCTCGTGTAGGTGGTGCGCAAATTGTATCAGAAAAAGATTTGAATGCACAAAAGCTTTTTTCTCTTTTAATGCACGCTTGTTGTGCACCCCATTTATTGGAAAAACAAGCGCTTGCTGCAAAAAAAGTTGGGCAACCTCATGCAACCCGTTGCCTTGCTGATATGGCTGAATCCTTAATTGCAGGGCGATTGTTGTCAGATATAAAAGAGGAGCTTTTTAATGAAAATGCCACTTGATATAGGCGTTATCCATTTTATCGGAATCGGGGGGATCGGTATGAGTGGAATTGCGGAGGTTTTTTATAATCTTGGCTATAAAGTTCAAGGGTCAGATCAAGTTGAAAGTGCAAATGTTGAACGTTTGCGGAAAAAAGGAATTAACGTTCATATAGGTCATTGTGCTGAAAACTTAGGGAATGCAGAGGTTGTTGTTTTTTCTACTGCCGTTAAAAAAACAAATCCTGAGTATATTGCTGCAAAGGAAAGACATTTACCGCTTGTTAGACGTGCAGAAATGCTGGCGGAGCTGATGCGGTTTCGGCGTGCAATTGCGGTGGGTGGTACACATGGTAAAACAACAACCACATCAATGGTTGCAGCCCTTCTTGATGCTGGTCATTTTGATCCAGTGGTGATTAATGGCGGTATTATTAATGCTTATGGTACGAATTCTCGTACAGGAGATGGCGATTGGATGATTGTTGAAGCTGATGAAAGTGATGGTACATTTTTAAAGCTGCCTGCTGATATTGCTGTTATTACTAATATTGACGCTGAGCATTTGGATCATTATGGAAGTTTTGATGCTGTGCGTGAGGCTTTTCGGCAATTCGTAGAAAATGTTCCCTTTTATGGTTTTGCTGTTTTGTGCCTTGATCATCCAGAGGTTCAGTCATTGGCGGGCCGTATTGATGATCGTTGGGTGATCACTTATGGTGCAAATCCACAAGCAGATGTTCGTTTTCTTAATCTTTCGATGGATGGTCAAAAAACGCATTTTGATGTTCTTGTTCGCTCACGCAAAACAGGAAGAAAGATTGAGTTGAAAAATATGCTTTTGCCTATGGCAGGGCAGCATAATGTTGCCAATGCAACGGCGGCGATTGCTATTGCGCATGAACTTGGCATTTCAAATGAAGCTATAAAAAGGGGCTTAGCAGAATTTGGCGGAGTAAAACGGCGTTTTACGCGAACAGGAAGTTGGCGTGGCATTGAAATATTTGATGATTATGGACATCATCCTGTCGAAATAAAGGCTGTTTTGCGTGCTGCACGTGAGAGTGCAAAAGGGCGTGTTATTGCGATTGCACAACCTCATCGGTATTCACGGTTGTATCATTTATTTGATGATTTTGCTGCTTGTTTTAATGATGCAGATACAGTGTTGATTACGCCCGTTTATGCGGCTGGTGAAGAGCCTATTGTAGGATTTGGTTCTCAAGAATTGGTAGAGCATATTAAAATGGCGGGTCATCGTGATGTGCGCTTGATACATGGTTTGGAAGATGTTGTGTCTCTTGTCTCAAAATTTGCTCAGGCAGAGGATTATGTTGTTTTTCTTGGTGCTGGCAATATCACACAATGGGCTTGTGCGTTGCCTCATCAGTTAGCGGTATTGGATGGTCATGATAAATTTTCAGCACATTGATGGTGAGGCGCTATTGGCGCAATTGCAACCATTGTTGGGTGGCGTGAGAGGAAAACTTACACCTAATGTTGAGATGCGTAAGGTAACGTGGTTTCGCACGGGCGGATTGGCAGAGCTTTTTTATCAGCCTGTTGATGAAGAAGATTTGGCTCTCTTTCTTCAAAATTTGCCTGAATTTGTTCCTGTAACAATTGTCGGTATCGGTTCTAATCTTCTGGTGCGTGATGGGGGGGTTCCTGGTGTTGTGATTCGTCTTTCGCCAAAAAGTTTTGGGCAAGTGAAGCAGGTTTCTCCAAAAGGCTTTTTAGTTGGTGCTGGTGCGGCGGATAAACATTTAGCTGCTGCCGCTTTAGAAGCTGAGATTGCAGGTTTTCATTTTTATCATGGTATTCCTGGAGGTCTTGGAGGAGCTCTCAAAATGAACGCTGGTGCGAATGGTGTTGAAACCGCAGCGCGTGTTGTCGAGGTCTATGCGCTGGATCGTAAAGGGCAACGTCATATCTTGAGTGTGAAAGATATGCATTATTCCTATCGCCATTGTGATGTTCCTAAAGATTTTATTTTTACGGCTGCTTTATTGGAAGGAAAACTCGGCAATAAAGATGATATTCGTGCTGCTATGGATGAAGTTGCCCTCCACAGAGAAACAGTGCAACCTATTCGTGAAAAAACAGGGGGGTCAACTTTCAAAAATCCTGGGAATGGATCTGCGTGGCGCGTGATTGATGAAGCAGGGTGTCGTGGTTTACGGATTGGTGGCGCTCAAATGAGTGAAATGCACTGTAATTTTATGATTAATACAGGGCAAGCAACAGGATATGATCTTGAAGCATTGGGAGAAACAGTGCGTGCACGTGTTTTTGCAAATTCAGCCCACCTTTTACAATGGGAAATAGAGCGTATTGGTCAATTTGAGCGTGGTCGAAGTGTTTCTCCTTTTGATCCATTTCATTGATTTATTGTTCACTAAAAAAGTGAAAATAAAAAATTGAGTCATTTCAAAGAGATAATAAAAAATTTCTATTAAGAATCAATAAATTAACAAAGAATCTCTTGCATCAGGCTTTTGAGTCTGATTCATTATGCAAAATGCTAGGTTATTGATTCGCAAGGATAAACTTTGTTTTTCCTGTATATGGTGCTGATGTATTCTATATAGACTACATATAGTATGCGAAAGAGGGTGATTTATTATGAAAGATAAACATATAGCTGTGTTAATGGGAGGTTTTTCTTCTGAGCGGTCTGTAAGTTTATCTTCAGGGGCGGCTTGTGCTGATGTTCTAGAGGTACAGGGGTATCGCGTGAGCCGCGTGGATGTTGATGCTCGTATTGCTTCTGTTCTTGAACAGTTGCAGCCCGATATTGCCTTCAATGCATTGCATGGTCCATTTGGTGAAGATGGCCGGATTCAGGGGATTCTTGAATATTTAAAAATTCCTTATACTCATTCTGGCGTGATGGCATCTGCTTTGGCAATGGATAAGGGACGTGCAAAAATTATCGTTGCAAATGTTGGGGTTTGTGTTGCTCCTTCTCGTATCATGAGCCGCTTTGCTTTGGGCCGAACGCATCCCATGGAGCCTCCTTATGTAATTAAACCTGTGTGTGAAGGATCAAGTTTTGGTGTTGTCATTGTCCAAGGAAATGAAGCTGTACCGCCGCATAATATTGGGGGAGCTGAGTGGGGATATGCCGATGAGGTGATGATTGAAAAATATATTCCTGGTCGTGAATTGACTTGTGCTGTTTTGGGGAATGAAGTGCTGGATGTGTGTGAAATTCTTCCCGATAAAAACTTTCCATTCTACGATTATGACTCAAAATATAAAACGGGTGGTTCTCTTCACATTTGTCCTGCACAACTTTCACTAAATATTTACCAAAGTGTGCAAAGAATGTCTTTAGCAGCCCATCAGGCGATAGGGTGTCGAGGTGTTAGCCGTTCTGATTTTCGTTTTGATGAAAAAACGGGAGAGTTGGTTTGGCTTGAAATTAATACGCAACCCGGTATGACATCGACGTCTCTTCTTCCTGATATTGCAAAAGCGAGCGGCCGTACTTACGGCGATATTGTTCAATGGATGGTGGAGGACGCATCATGTATGCGTTGAATGTTAGTAAAACAAATGTTCCGATGGAGGTGCTTTCAGTGCCGGCTTTGCCACGTCTTTATCGTCGTTTTCTTCGGTTTATGTTTGAGTTTGTTTTTGTTAATATTCATATTCCACGCCATTTTGGCTCTTTTGCTGTTGTATGGTTTTTCTTTGTTACGGCTTTTTATGGACTTTCATCAAGTGGTCAGATGGCTGTGATCGTAAACACGATCATATTGGATAGTAGTTTTGTGGTCACTCATGTTGATATAAGCGGTAATAAGCGCTTGGCAAAGCAGGATATTTTTAAAATTTTAAAACTTGATGTTGCGCCTTCTATATTCACTTTTGATGTTGAAAGAGCGCGTTCTCTTTTGGAAAAACAGGCTTGGGTGCAATCGGCTAATGTTCAGAAAATTTATCCTAATAAAATGCGCATTTCCATCGTGGAGCGTGAACCCTATGCCATTTGGCAACATGATGGCATAATGGATATTGTTGATAATACAGGTCGTGTCATTGTGCCTTTTAAAGGGGAAATTGTTCGGGATTTACCTCTTGTGGTTGGGCAGGGGGCACAAAATGCTGCTAAAGTGTTTATTCAAGCGCTGTCAGTCTATCCGGAAGTATATGATCGTATTCGTGCTTTTGTGCGGGTAGGTGATCGACGTTGGGATCTTGTTTTGAATAATGGAATGCGCGTTATGTTGCCTGAAAATGGTGCTCTTGAAAGGCTTTCTTCTCTTTTTTCGTCCGGTACAATGCAAGATCTTTTATCTCGCGATATTCTCAGTGTTGATTTACGTCTTGCTGATCGAATTACTGTTTCTTTATCAGATGAAACGTTGGAGCGTTATCATGCTACTGTAGCAGAAGAAGAACGTATTTTAAAAGCGCGAAAGGCAGGAAGCCTATGATGCTACTCAGATCACATCATTTGAAGGGGCGTAAAACACGTTTTTTAACGGTACTTGATGTCGGTTCAAGTAAGATTGTTTGTCTTATTGCTTGTTTGCGTCCTTTGAAGCATGCACACTATTTACATGGTCGTACACATTCTACGGAAATTCTAGGCTTTGGAGTGCAGCGTTCACGTGGTATTAAATCCGGTGTTGTCATGGATATGTTTGCAGCAGAACAATCAATAAGATTGGCTGTTGATGCGGCAGAAAAAATGGCGGGTTTGGTGGTGGATTCAGTGATTGTGAATTTTTCCTCAAGTCGATTACAAAGTGCTTTGATTAATGGAAAGGTCCATTTGAATGGTCGTGAAGTCACCAAGCGTGATATGCGTATGGCCTTTTCAGATGTTTCGCGTAAAGCCTTTGATGCTGAACGTCATGTTATGCACTCAGTTCCAGTTTCTTATGTATTGGATGGAGATAAAGGAATTTTTGATCCTATTGGCATGGCAGGGGAAACATTTGGTGTCGACGTGCATGTGGTAACAGCAGAAACAGCCTCTTTGCGTAATTTAGAAACTTGTATTAATCGTGCACATTTGAGTGTTGAAGCAATGGTTGCTACTCCCTTTGCAAGTGGTCTTGCTGTCTTGATGAATGATGAGGCGCATTTAGGGGCTGCGTGTATTGATTTTGGTGGTGGAACAACAACATTTTCAGTGTTTTTTGAAGGAAAATTTATTCATGCGGATGCTCTTGCTGTTGGGGGGCATCATGTCACTCTTGATGTTGCGCGCGGATTTTCTATGTCTTTAACAGAGGCGGAACGTTTAAAAGTTGTTTATGGTTCAGCACTTTTAACAAGTGCTGATGAGCGGCAAATGATTAATGTAGCAGAAATTGGGAGTGAACAGCGTGAAACTCAATATCCTCGCGCGGTTCTTGGGCGTATCATTCGTGCGCGTGTTGAAGAAATTTTAGAAATGGTCCGTGATTGTTTAAATCGTTCTGGTTTTGGTCACATCATTGGTAAACGTGTTATTTTGACGGGGGGAGCAAGCCAGTTAACAGGATTGCCAGAAATGGCACGTACTATATTAGGAAGAAATGTTCGTATCGGGCGGCCTTTAGGTATTTCGAGGCTTCCTTCTCTTGCAAAAGGGGCGGCGTTTACATCTGCTGTTGGGTTGTTAATTTATCCGCAATTGGTGGGTTTTGAAGAAAAAACAATGCAGGCGGCAGGAAATCATTTATCGATGGGCACGCGTGGGTATTTTCAGCGTGTTGGTGAGTGGTTGCGTGAGAGTTTTTAGTTAAGTCTAGTTGGATAAATTTCATCGCTTTGGCTTGCGGTGTCTTATGAGAAGGAAAAGAAAATGACGATTAATCTGCATCGGCCAGATATCGCGGAATTGAAGCCACGCATTACCGTTTTTGGTGTTGGAGGTGGTGGCGGGAATGCCGTGAATAATATGATAAATGCTGGTCTTCAGGGAGTTGACTTTGTTGTTGCAAATACGGATGCACAGGCTTTGGCTATGTCAAAGGCTGAACGTGTTATCCAACTTGGGGCAGCTGTGACAGAAGGTTTGGGTGCTGGGGCTTTGCCGGAAGTTGGACAAGCGGCGGCAGAGGAATGTATTGATGAAATTATTGATCATCTTGCAGACTCTCATATGGTTTTCATTACTGCTGGTATGGGGGGAGGAACTGGAACAGGAGCTGCTCCCGTTGTTGCTCGCGCAGCGCGTGAAAAAGGTATTTTGACTGTTGGTGTTGTGACAAAGCCGTTTCAGTTTGAAGGCGCACGTCGTATGAAAACGGCAGAGGCTGGTATTGAAGAATTACAAAAGTCTGTCGATACATTGATTGTTATACCCAATCAAAATCTTTTCCGTATTGCAAATGATAAGACAACGTTTGCTGATGCTTTTGCTATGGCTGACCAAGTGCTTTATTCTGGTGTTGCTTCCATTACGGATTTGATGATTAAAGAGGGTTTAATTAACCTTGATTTTGCTGATGTTCGTTCTGTTATGCACGAAATGGGGCGAGCCATGATGGGAACGGGTGAGGCATCTGGTGATGGGCGTGCTTTGGCTGCGGCTGAAGCTGCTATTGCAAACCCACTGTTGGATGATACCTCTATGCGTGGGGCGCGTGGTTTACTGATTTCTATTACAGGTGGTCGTGATATGACTCTCTTTGAGGTTGATGAAGCTGCTAATCGTATTCGTGAAGAAGTGGATGCTGATGCGAATGTGATCTTTGGCGCTATTGATGATGAGTCATTAGAAGGTGTTATTCGTGTTTCTGTGGTTGCCACCGGTATTGATCGTGAAGTTAGTGATGTTGTTCAGTCCTCTCATCCTCAGATTCAAAGACCTGCTTCTTCAATACGCAAGAGCGATCCTGGAACGTCACACAGTTCTTTTCATGTTCAGTCATCGCCTCTGCGTTCTGAGTCAATGGTAGAAGTAATCGAATCACTTGAAATAGAGAAGGGTAAATCAACCGGAGAACAGTTCCGTCCCAAAAGTCAAATTTTTGCACAACCTGCAGAATCAATGACGACACGAAGTGCCACGAATGCTGTTGCGTATGGTTCAAATGCTGTTCAGGAACAGAGATCCAATGTGCCTCGTATGCAAGTAAGCCGTGGTTCTCAACAGGCGATGACGGCTCCTGTGAGTATGGAGGCAACAGCACATGTTCTTGATGAGATGACAGGGGTTGTGAAGCAAAAAGAAAAGCCAGTGCAACCAAAACAAATGCAACAAATGCAAGCGCGCGCTCCAATGCGTATGCCTGAGTTAAAGGATTTTCCTCCTGTTGCTCATGGACAAAGTCAAAGAACATTTGTGACTGATCAAGGTCCTCGTAATCTTTGGCAGCGTTTGAAACAGAGCTTGACACATCGTGAAGAAACTGAGCCAGAAGCGAGGCTGGAGCCTGCTGTTAGATCGTCTCAGCAGAAAGAGTCTCATGTTTACAATAAAAATTCTCAGGCGCTTTCTCAAGATGCTTCTGTGTATGTTCCACGTCGTTCTGGTGAGCTGCACCCTCAGGTACCACAAGATCAACGTACTTTTATAAGTGAAGAAGATCAGTTGGAAATACCAGCATTTTTACGTCGTCAGGCAAATTAATTGATGAAAAGTGAGGCAAAGTAAGAAAATTTATTATTTCTTTAATGATCAGTCAAAAATTATACAGTAAAATATATTGCTGTTTTTTTGATAAAATACTTTGTTTAAAAAAAAACCGCTTATTATAAGCGGTTTTTTTTTATTATTTACTATGAATATTCTTTATAATTTTATAAATTTTGTTAAAAGATGTACAAGCAATTTAATAAAATGATTATGATGAATTTAGTACCAAAATATCAGTCTACTCTTAAAAAAACAGTAACATTTAAGGGGATTGGCGTTCACAGTGGCTGTTTGTCAGTGGTAAAGGTTTGTCCAGCGGATGTTGGGTGTGGTATTGTTTTTAAGCGTTGTGGATTAGACGGAACAGAGAAAATATTTCAAGCTCATGCATCGCAAACAGGAGAAACTGAATTATCAACAGTACTTGGAGATGGAGATGTAAGGGTTGAAACAATTGAACATTTGATGGCAGCAATTGCTGCTTATAATTTGGATAATCTTGTTATTGAAGTGTCACATAATGAGATTCCTATTTTGGATGGTTCAGCGTGGCTATATTGCCAAGCTTTTGAAGATGTTGGTATTGTACAGCAAAATGCGTTGCGTTCTTATTTCATTATAAAAAAGCCGGTGCGAGTTGAAGGATCTCATGGTGTTGCAGAGCTTTTGCCATTCGATGGACGTCGTTTTGATATAACGATCTCTTTTCCTTCTTCTGCTATTGGTAAGCAACATTTCAGTTTTGATCTTACTACACGAGGGTTTAGGGATGATTTGTCACGTGCGCGCACTTTTGGTTTTATCAAAGACGTGGAAGAATTAAGGCTTTCTGGGAAGGCGAGAGGTGCTTCTTTGGAAAATTCTCTTGTTATCGACCTTAATGATAAAATTTTAAATCCCGATGGTCCTTATTGGGAGAATGAATGTGTTCGGCACAAGATGCTTGATGCGATTGGTGATACTGCTTTGCTGGGAGCACCTTTTATTGGATTATTTCGTTCTTATTGTAGTGGGCATAGAATTAATGCGCAATTGGTGAAAGCTGTTTTGGCAGACGAATCATATTACCAAAAAAGCTTTTTAGGGAAAGAGTAAAAGAAAATTGACAAGATTTTTTTATCGTTTATTTGATTTTTAAGGGGATGATTGACCTAAACTGCTAAATTGGTTATGTGGATTTTAAAGTGATATGGTATAAAAACTTTAATAAATTGTTTTTGCTACAAGGTGATATTCTCTGGAGGCCGGAAAAACTATGAAAAAATCTCATGTGTGCATTGGAAATATGACATATAGAAAATCTAACATTGTACGCAAGATATTGGGGGTGGTACTTTTAGGAAGCACCTGTATGTTAGCGGGATGTCTCTTTAAAGAGAAAAAAACCCTTGATCCATCTGCTTATGTTTTGAAAATAGAGCCACCAGATGTTCTCTATAATCAGGCGCTTGCTAGCCTTGAAAGTGGGCGGCTTGGGGATGCATCGAAGAAGTTTTTGAAGATTGAAAAACAGTACGCTTATACAGACTGGGGGCGTAAATCTTTGGTCATGGGTGCTTTTACTAATTATCGACTCGGAAAGTATGATGATTCAATTAGTATGGCTCAACGCTATATTACTCTTTATCCAGGGTCGACTGACTCGGCTTATGCGTATTATATTATTGGTCTTTCTTCTTTCCGTCGGATTCCTGATGTTACACGTGATCAACGTGATACGAAACGTGCTATTGCTGCTATGCAGCTTCTTATAGAGCGTTATCCTAATTCTGAGTATGTCAAGGATGCTAAGGATAAAATCCGTTTTGGTCGCGAACAGCTGGCTGGTAAAGAAATGCAGATTGGCCGTTATTATGAAGAGGGGCGGCGTTACCTTGCGGCAAGTAGACGGTTTCGTACCGTGGTTGAAGAGTATTCTGATACAAATCAAATTGAAGAAGCGCTTTTCCGCTTGACTGAGGTTAATCTTGCTCTCGGCTTAACGGCGGAAGCACAGACGGCAGCAGCTATTTTAGGACGTAATTATCCCAAAAGTGAGTGGTATAAATTTTCTTATAATCTCTTGCAGAAGAATAAAATATCGCCACGTGAGCATAAATCTTCTTGGATCTCAAATGCTTTAGGTGGTGATAAGAAGAGGGTACGTTGATTCTCTATGTTGGTACAGCTTTCGATTCATAATATTGTTTTGATCGAAACGCTTGATATTCATTTTACGGCGGGGTTGACGGTTTTAACTGGAGAAACAGGTGCGGGGAAGTCTATTCTCCTTGATGCTTTATCACTTGCTCTAGGGGGGCGGGGTGATGCTTCGCTTGTGCGTCATGGTGCTGACCGCGGGCAGGTCACAGCTGTTTTTGATGTGTCTGTTTCACATCCTGCACGTCAACTTATTCGTGAGAATGGTCTTGATGATGAGGGTGATATTATTTTACGACGTGTGCAATCAAGTGATGGACGTAGCCGTGTTTTTATCAATGATCAGGTGTCTAGTGTTGCATTGATGCGGAGTGTTGGCCGTTTGCTGGTTGAAATCCATGGACAACATGATGATCGTGCGCTTGTTGATGTTGCTACACATCGCCAATTATTAGATGCCTTTGGTGGTCTTGAAGATGAAGTGGAAAATTTGCGTCAGTGTTATCACTCATGGCGTGAATTTGAGGAGCGTTTGCAACGGCAGCGTCTTAAAGTAGAGAGTGCCGTACGTGAGGTTGATTATCTTCGTGCGTGTGTAGAAGAGCTTGAAAAGCTTGATTTTAAAGTTGGTGAAGAGGAAGCTCTTTCTCTTCGTCGTGCTGATATGCTTAAATTAGAAAAAATAGCGACAGATATTAAAGAAGCGGATGATCTTTTAACGGGTCAAAAATCACCAATCCCAGTACTTTCTAATTTGGTGAGGCGTTTGGAGCGGAAAATTCCTGAGGCGCAAGAACTTATTGTACCAGTGGTGAAATCTATTGATGAGGCATTGCATGCACTTGCAACAGCACAAGAAGGTATTGAGACGGCAATACGAGCATTAGATTTTGAACCTGATGAATTGGAACGGATAGAAGAGCGTCTTTTTTCTCTTCGGGGTTTTGCTCGTAAATATCAAGTTTCAGCGGATGAATTGATTCAGTTACGCGATAAAATGGATGCAGAACTCGCTGATTTTGAAGAGGCTCAGACTATATTGACACGCTTTGAAGATGAGGCAAGACAAGCACAAAAAAAATATGATATGTTAGCGCAAGCGTTGTCAATAAAACGTCAAGAGGTTGCAAAGAACTTGTCTGAAAGCGTGATGACTGAGCTACCGGCATTGAAATTAGAGAGGGCTGAATTTATTGTTGAAATGCAAAGTGATACGGAAAAGCGGAGTGCAGAGGGATGTGATCGTGTTGAATATTGGGTGCGAACAAATCCTGGCTCACGGGCCGGTCCCATGCTTAGTGTGGCTTCTGGCGGTGAATTATCTCGTTTTTTGCTGGCATTAAAAGTTGTTTTATCTGATCGAGGATCAGCACCGACGCTGATTTTTGATGAAATTGATACAGGCGTTGGGGGGGCTGTTGCAGCGGCTATTGGGCAACGGTTGCAACGCTTATCAGAACATGTCCAAGTTTTCGCTATTACGCATGCTCCACAGGTTGCATCGAAAGCGCATGGTCATTTTCTTATTTCAAAAATTGAGAGTCATGATAAAGGACGCTTTGTTACTGCGATTCATAAAATGGAAGAGCATGAGCGTGCAGAAGAAATTGCCCGTATGTTGGCTGGAGAACAGATTACTGAAGAAGCGCGTGCAGCGGCTCAAAAGCTTCTAGCATAAAGGTAATTAGTCAGCGATAAAAATACTGGAAAGCTTGAATTTATTGAGATTCACTTGATGAGGATGCGTGTGGAAATCCTTGTGGCAGTGCTTGTAATTTGGAATAGATTTTATGAACAAAGATGCAGATAAAAATCTCACAGCTGTTGAAGCAGAACGTGAATTAGAGTGGTTGGCAAAAGAAATTGCACGTCATGATGTGCTTTATAATCGTGATGATCAGCCTGAAATTTCTGATGCAGAATATGATGCTTTGCGCCGCCGTAATGCAGAAATTGAAGCTCTTTTTCCAGAGCTTATACGTATTGATTCTCCTTCACATAAAATTGGGGCACCAATTTCTGAAAAGTTTGAAAAATCTGTTCATGCACAGCCTATGCTTTCACTTGATAATGCGTTTAGCTCTGAAGATGTTAGTGAATTTGTTGAGCGTATTCGTCGTTTTTTACGGCTTCCAGAAACACAAGTGTTGGAAATAACAGCGGAGCCAAAAATTGATGGTTTATCTTTGTCTTTACGCTACGAAAAGGGGCGGCTTGTGCGTGCGGCAACGCGTGGGGATGGAACTGTCGGTGAAAATGTGACGGCAAATGCCCGAACAATTGCTGATATTCCACAAGTTTTACAAAGTGATTTTCCTGATATCATTGAGGTTCGCGGTGAAGTTTATATGGGGCGGGAAGATTTCCAAGCACTGAATATCAGCCAACAAGAGAAGGGCAAGTTAACCTTTGCCAATCCTCGAAATGCGGCGGCTGGTTCACTCCGTCAGCTTGATTCACGGATAACCGCTAGCAGAAAACTTCAATTTTTTGCTTATGCTTGTGGTGAGGTGAGTGAAATATTGGCAGAAAGTCAAATGGAGATGATGAAAAAGCTAAAAGAATATGGCTTTGTTATCAATCCATTAACAAAAGTCTTTAAGACAGTAAAAGAAATTATTTCGTATTATCACGATATCGAAGAATGCCGTCATTCTTTAAGCTATGATATTGATGGCATTGTTTATAAGGTTAATGATTTGATGCTCCAAAAGCGTTTGGGGTTTGTTTCTCGTTCGCCGCGTTGGGCTATCGCCCATAAATTTCCAGCAGAAAAAGCGATAGCGCTTTTGGAAGATATTGACATTCAAGTTGGTCGCACGGGAGCTTTGACACCTGTTGCACGTCTTACGCCTATTACTGTTGGTGGAGTGGTGGTGACCAATGCTAGTTTGCATAATGAGGATTATATTAAGGGAATTGGTCATAAAGGAGAGCCCATTCGTGAAGGACGTGATATCCGTGTAGGCGATAGCGTGATTGTACAACGTGCTGGTGATGTGATCCCTCAAGTTATTGATGTTATCATTGAAAAACGCCCGAAAGATGCTGCTGTTTTTATTTTTCCTCATTTGTGCCCAGCTTGTGGGAGTCATGCTGTTCGTGAAGTGGGAGAAGCCGTGCGTCGCTGTACAGGGGGGCTTATTTGTCCGGCACAAGCGATTGAACGTATTCGTCATTTTGTTTCACGCAATGCTTTTGATATTGAGGGCTTGGGTAAAAAACAAGTGGAGTTCTTTTTCCATGTTCAAGATGAAGCGCTTTGTATTC
This sequence comes from Bartonella sp. CL435QHHD, assembly GCF_042195095.1. NCBI lineage: Bacteria > Pseudomonadati > Pseudomonadota > Alphaproteobacteria > Hyphomicrobiales > Bartonellaceae > Bartonella > Bartonella sp. CL435QHHD. The sequence goes on along the minus strand of NZ_JBHINS010000061.1, from coordinate 30,393 downwards.
ATACACCAGCCGATATTTTTACGTTACAACGGCGCCAAGAAAAATCTTTGATACGTTTGGAAAATATGGAAGGTTTTGGTACTGTTTCAGTGCGGAAATTGTATGATGCCATTAATGCGCGCCGAGAAATTCCTTTGAGCCGTTTTTTGTTTGCATTAGGGATTCGTCATGTTGGCGAAGTGAATGCACGCCGCCTTGCACGTGCTTATAAAAATTATACAGCTTTTGAGACCGCGGCTATGGAAGCACTTATGCCATGTGATAAGAAAAATGAAGAAGGAAATGAGGCTTGGATGGAGCTTACCAATATCGAAGGAATTGGACCACAGGTAGGGAGCGCAATTGTTGATTTTTATCAAGAAGCGCATAACCGTGAGATTTTATCTGTTTTGCTTGAAGAAGTAACACCTCTTGATGAAGAGCCTATCATAGCAGATTCTTCACCAATAGCGGAGAAGATCATTGTTTTTACAGGAACTTTGTCGCATATGTCACGCGATGAAGCAAAAGCATTGGCAGAGCGATTAGGGGCTAAAACATCTGGTTCACTTTCTAAAAAAACAGATCTTCTTGTTGCAGGACCTGGAGCGGGCTCCAAATTGGCTAAAGCTGAAGAATTAGGTGTTGAGGTTATCGATGAAGAGGTTTGGCTACAGCTGATTGAGAAACATAATATTTAAAGGGTGTTTCCCAGAAGATCGTATACTGTTGATATGATTATCTTTCTTACATTTTTTGGGGGGATGAAATCAAAAAGGGGATAATAGGAGCTGTTTTTTGCAAAAATAGAGCGCCATATACTTTGATATTTATTAAGTTATTAAAATAATTAACGTTGAACTTAAATATTAAACTTAAACTATTATGATGAAGAATATGCAAGGTTATTATTAGTAAAAGATATAAATTATTACTGTGAAGAAAGGTAAAATTTTTGAACAAATATGTAGAATTTAATCCAAAATGCCGTAATAGAAATGTAACGCGGAAGATTACAAAATATAATAAAACATTCCGCTATAAATGAATAAGGGATATAAATGCGAGTTGTTTATTATGTTGAATTTATAAAAGATTACTGGTACCTATACTTATCAGGCATTATTAGATGGTACACTTGTCCAATTTCATTACAAAATTTCGGATATTCGCTAATGCGTCTAGCAGCATAATTTTTTTCCTGACTTCCTTCATCTCTCTCAAATTTCTCAGCATAGGAAATTTCGTTTATTAGAGCTAGTATTTGGATTGAGAATATTTCAGAATTAAATACCATTCGTGCGTATTTAAACATTGGATCTGTCGAGTTCATGACCAAATTTTTTGCCCAAATGAAATCGTTTTCTTTCCAATTATATTGAGAACGTAGCTTATGTATGTAGGTAGGTAGGGATAATGCTGGAAATTTTTTATTGTACTCTCCCTGTAATAAGTCCACAAGGCATGCACACCAAACAACTTTCGCATGGATAAGATTTATATTTTCAGGAATTAGTACTACCATCCCAGGGCTTAGAACATGATATACACCATAACTCTTATTATCCAGATATTTTTTTGCAATTTCTAGGCGCTCTTCGTATATATTATCAGGATATTGTGTCTTTACGTACTCTTCGTATAATTTATCGTACTGATTTGGAGTAATGACTTGATTTTCAGAAAATAAAGCAATAGGAATTCGCTTAAATTTAGTAATTTCCTTCAATACAGAAGGCCCAATATAGTATCCAAATAATAATATTACGGAACAAAATAAAATTATACGCATTAGGATAGTCACTTTATTTCTAAAATACTGGATAAGGAAAGGATATAGATTACTAAGATCTGTGCTTAAGATTTTGTTAACTAACAAGCTATAAGACACACGTTTTATTGTGTATTTTTCATATCCTCTGTTATTGTTGTTAATTTTTAGCTGAATAACACATTCAGGTCAAAACACATGCCTCCATATATGTTGTTTTTATACTGTGTAGTTGGAAACTATCTATATTGTGGGTAACTTTTTTTCAACAGTAAGTAATAGTCTAGAAAATAATATTTTACTGTTAACTATGCAAATAAATAAAAAACTTTAACGCTGATGTTATCAGCATGCTCCTTCTTTTAATTCTAAATACTTAATTTTATTTCATAGCAGATTCTATTTTATTGTAGCAATATGTATTATAATGAATTACAACTATTGAAAATGATTCAAGAATTAAAATAATATAAATTATCATTGTGAAGCAAACAAAAAGGTAAAATTTATTCGAATAAATATGCAGAATTTTTGAATCCAAACAGCGTAATAAGCTGGTTATAATAGGTGTTTTAGAAATACGATGCGAAGGATTACAAAATATAACGAGAGTTTCCATATAAAGAAACTAGGGATATGGTAGTGTCTAGATGGTAATACCCAAAATAAGCATTAACCACGTGCAGGCGTATCTCACTCTGCTTCACCTAGGTCAGTGTTTGCCATATCAGAAAAAACGTGAAGTATCTTGTAGAAATATTTTTTGTATTTCCTGACGCAAGTACATATTTTTCTCTAAAAAAAGACGGTGCTGTTTTTGTAGAAAGGGTAAAAGTTATAGGTTGCTTCATTTAAAGGGGCATTGTTGCTTCTTTTGCCCATTTTTTATCTTCTTCATTTAAGTAAGGTGCATTCATCTGATAAACGCGCGCATGGTAATCATTGAGCCATTGCCGTTCTTCTTGTGTCAAAAGCTCTGGAAGGATTAACCGTCGATCAATGGGGCAATGTGTGAGTGTCTCAAACGAGAGCATTTCTATATCTCCACCATCAATTTTTTGTGCTGGCTTTACTATCATCAAATTTTCAAGACGGATACCAAAAGCGCCTTCGCGGTAATAGCCTGGCTCGTTTGAAAGAATCATACCGGAGATGAGTTCTTGGCACCCTTTGCGAGAAATATTTTGCGGTCCTTCATGGACAGAAAGATAAGATCCAACACCATGACCGGTGCCATGGGCATAATCAAAACCAGCTTTCCACAATGCAATGCGTGCTAGAATATCAATGTCTTGTCCACGGGTTCTTTTGGGAAAGCAAGCAGTTGAAAGAGTAATCATGCCCTTGAGAACAAGAGTGAAACAGCGTTTTTCTTCTTCTCCAATATTCCCAATTGCTACTGTACGTGTGACATCTGTCGTTCCATCACGATATTGGCCACCTGAATCAACAAGATAAAGTTCACCAGCATTGAGTTGTTTATTTGTTTGTGTCGTTACACGATAATGAATAATGGCGCCATTTTCTCCTGCTGCTGAAATTGTATCAAAAGAAAGATCTTTAAGTTTTTCTCCCATTTCGTTTGCTGTATTTATGCGAAATTCTTCTAATTTTTGAGCAGCAGAAATTTCACTTATTGACCCTGGTATTTGTTTATCTAACCAAGAAAAAAAACGGGTTAGGGCAACACCATCGCGTAGATGCGCTTTGCGTGCGCCATTGAGTTCTGTGTCATTTTTAATGGCACGTGGTAGAGCAGCAGGATCGGTAATTGTGATAAAAGAGCTATTTTTTTCTTCAATAACAGTTCGTAATTTTTCGCATGTTAGCTGTGGATCTAAGGCAAACACGGTCCCTTTTTGAACATACTCTTTGATCTTGGGAATAAGCTGTTCTGGTTCATATAATTTTGCATAACGTTCCAGATATTGTTTCTGTTCTACACCAAGTTTTTTGCTGTCAATGAATAAGGCTGGTGTTTCGTTAAGTGGAATGAGAGCAAAACAAAGGGAAAAAGGCGTGTTGGAAACATCATTGCCCCGTATATTGAATGTCCATGCAATGGAAGAGGGGTCTGTAAAAATAAAAGCATTTGCATGAGTTTGCTGTATATCTTTGTAAATCAAAGCGAGTTTTTCATCTGTATCGCACCCAGCATATTTGAGAGGGTGAATTGATAAGGCAGATTGTGGTAACTTTGGTTGATTATGCCAGAGCAAATCAATGGGATTATGTTGAACTTCTACAAGTTTTCCACCTGCTTTCATTTCTAATGCGTTTCTCAATGCATCGGTGGCAGCAATCGTGTGGAGCCATGGATCAAAGCCAATAGAAAGTTTTTGACCATTTTTTTCAAGCCATTGTGAGGGAGGACAAGTTATGAGATCTTCATAATTAAAAATATCAGGATCAGTTTGTTGGCGAACTTGGAGCTTATATCGCCCATCTGTAAATATGATGGCTTTGTTTTTTAAAATCAGTGCAATCCCAGCTGATCCAGTAAAGCCGGTTAACCAGCTAAGGCGTTGAGCATGAGGGGGGACATATTCTCCTTGATGCTCATCGCACCGCGGAACAAGAAAACCATCGAGTCCAAGGTGATCGAGTTCTTTACGAAGGCAAGAAATGCGTTCTGCTGCATAAGCAGGATTTGTTGTCGCCTCAAAAGATTGATACATAACGACGTCCTTTTCTTTTCTTTTATTTCAGATGTATTGTAACCCATCCTTGCCGGTGGTATGTTTCGATATGCTTCATTCCTTGTTTTATATAAGTCTCCAAAACATGGGCATGTTGTTCTTCAAGAATTCCAGAGAGTATAAGTGATCCCCCTTTTTGAAGTGCCTTTACCACTTCTTGCGCAAGTTCAATAAGCGGATTAGCAAGGATATTGGCAACGATGAGATCAAAAGGGGTTCGTGATGCAATTGCATCATGGGCAAAATCTGTTGCTGTAATAGCTGTAATATATTCCTTGACACCATTGAATTCGATATTGTGTTGTGCAACTTGAACAGCAATTGGGTCAATATCGGATGCAAGCACAGTAATTGGTTTGAGCATTGCTATGCCAATGGCTAGTACACCGCTCCCAGTACCAAGATCAAGGGCATTTTTGGGATTTTCGTGTTTCATGACTTTGGCAATCATTTCTAAACAACCGGCTGTTGTTCCATGATGTCCGGTGCCAAAAGCTTGATTAGCTTCAATTTCAATAGGGAGAACATTTGCTGGAATGGCGTTTCGGTTGTGACTTCCATGAAGGAAAAAAGGACCGGCTTGCACAGGTTTTAGTCCTTCTAGGCTTTTTTGTACCCAATCAATGTTGGGTAAAACTTCCATATTAATTTTATCAAAATCTATAGAAAGGATTTGAGCAAAACGTTTCAATGCGTTCTCTTGATTGTCTTGATCGACATATAGAGAAAGCTCATATACAGCATTTTGTTCATCTATCTCTGTGAGAGCAAGAGGATACCCTTCTTCGTCAAAGGCTGTTTCTATAAGGGTATAGAACCGTTCTGCTTCATTTTTAGAAGCAGTATAATAGAGGCGAATTTGTTGCGACATGCTGTTCTTTCTTTTGATCGGTTTTTTTAGTTTAAGATGAGTTTTTTTAACCGTTCAATGGCGATTTCATCTTTTAATTCGCTATCGCTTTCTTTCGTGTCATAACGGATAACGCCAGCTAATTTTCCACCTTTTTTGAGTAAAAAAATTGCTGCTGTATGGTTATATGTATAGTTTCCATCTGTTTCAGGGACTTTTTCAGCAACGATGTTGAAAGAATTGACCATTTTATGAACTTTTTCAGGATCTCCGCTGATGCCAACAATTTTATTGTTAAAATTACTGAGATAATCATGGAGTACTTTTGGTGTGTCTCGTTCAGGATCAACAGTCACAAACCATATACCTAATTTATCAGCTTCAGGCCCAAGGGCTGTAAGCCATCGATCAAGATTCATCAGTGTGGTAGGGCAGCTTTCAGGACACATAGTGAAGCCGAAAAAAATTATTGAAGGCTTGCTTCGAACATCAGCCTCAGTAATATTTTTTCCATTAGAATCAGTGAGAGTAAAGTTATCACCTAAAGGCTTATTTGTCAGCGTATCATAAATAAAAACACCTGCAAGAAATATGATTGTCAGCCCCAAGATGCGTATTACATTTTTCATAGTTTGACTCTCTTAAATAGATCGAGAAATTGTAACATCGGCAGGTTTGTTTTGCAATGTGTGTTTCATGGTTGATTTTATTGGCTTGATTGGTATGTCTTTCCATATCTATGATGAAACATTGGTGAAAGATGCATGAATATTGAGAACGATCTTCGGTTTCATGAAAGTGAGCCTCGTATCCATACGACGGCACGGCTGCATGGTTGTAAATTAGGGCGCTATGTGGAAGTTAATGAGCGGGTGATTTTACGGGATGTAACCGTTGGAGATTTTTCTTATTTAGAACGTAATAGTGAGGCTATTTATAGCGATATTGGGCGTTTTTGTTCTATTGCATCTCATGTACGGATGAATGCGTTGGAGCATCCTATGGAGCGCGTTTCAACGCATAAAATAACCTATCGTCCAAACGAATATTTTCGTTATATGGCATTAGATAGTGGTTTTCGTGAAAGGCGTTGTGCAAAACGTGTTATTATTGGGCATGATGTGTGGATTGGATATGGTGCGGTTATTATGCCTGGGGTGACTATTGGTCATGGCGCTATCATTGGCGCGAACGCTGTTATAACGAAAGATGTTTTGCCTTATACGATTGTCGTTGGGGTGCCTGCTAAACGGTTGCGGATGCGTTTTCCCAATAATGTGATAGAATGCCTTTTAGATATGGCTTGGTGGGATTGGCCGCTTGATAAAATTCACAACGCATTGCCTGATATGCAAAATTTGCCTATTGAAGCCTTTGTTCGTAAATGGAAATGACATTCAGAATAAAATAAAGTGGTTTCTTGAAAAAACTGATCGTGGTTTACTTGTAATTAAGCTTTGTTTACAAAATTGTCTAGTACACGCTTTTCTCCGGCTTTTTCGAACATTATTGTCAATTTATGATCGTCTATTGCTGTAATATGACCATAACCAAATTTTATGTGAAAAATCCGATCATTGACAGAAAAATCTGATGGTGCATGAGAGATTGATTGAGAGATAACTTTCCCTTCAATATTCTTGTTTTTTTGTGCACGCTTTTGTCTTGCTGTTGCATAGTCAGTATAAAAGGAATCGTGATGTTGAAAGGAAGATTTTCCATAACCACCATAGGATGTTTCCATTTCTACAACTTCTATATGTTCTGCTGGTAATTCATCTAGAAAACGGGAGGGAAGAGCAGGTTGCCAAAGTCCATGAATTCTTCGATTAGATACAAACCATATATGCAAATGTTTTTTTGCTCTTGTTAGACCTACGTAAGCAAGGCGCCGTTCTTCTTCTAATCCTGAACGTCCACCTTCATCTAATGAGCGTTGGTGGGGAAAGAGTCCTTCTTCCCAACCTGGAAGAAAAACTGTTTCAAATTCAAGTCCTTTGGCTGAATGAAGTGTCATGATGTTGACTGCATCTATATTTTCATTATTTTCCGTTTCCATAACGAGTGCAACATGTTCCAAAAAACTTTGAAGATTTTCAAATTGTTCCATGGAACGAATCATTTCTTTAAGATTTTCTAGTCTTGTAGGAGCCTCTGGTGAGCGATCTTCTAACCACATGGTTGTATAACCAGAATCATCAAGGACGATCTCGGCAAGTTCTCTATGAGGAGTGTCTTGAAGCATATTTTGCCAGCGGCGGAAGCTTTCAATGAGGCTTCGTAACGCACTGCGCGCCTTAGGCTTTAATTCATCTGTTTCAATGATGTCAGCGGCAGCAGAAAAGAGAGGAACAGCACGTGCACGTGCACTCTCATAAAGAATGCGCAGGGTTGCATCTCCTATGCCGCGTTTTGGTGTATTAATAACACGCTCAAAAGCTAAATCATCAGTAGGTTGGACAACAACGCGTAAATAAGCCATGGCATCACGTATTTCCATTCGCTCATAAAAACGAGGACCACCAATGACGCGATAATTAAGGCCAAGTGTTACAAAGCGATCTTCAAATTCACGCATTTGAAATGATGCGCGTACCAATATAGCCATATGATTTAATGCATGACCGGTTTGTTGTGCGCGTTCGATTTCTTCTCCGATTGCTCGTGCTTCTTCTGCCGAATCCCATGCTGAATGAATTTTTACCTTTTCTTCCTCACTCTTTATTTGAGCAGAAAAAAGGACTTTTCCCAGCCTTTCTTCATTATGAGCAATGAGATGGGAGGCGGTTTTGAGAATATGGGATGTTGAGCGATAATTGCGTTCTAGACGAATAATTTTAGCAGAAGGAAAATCTTTTTCAAAACGTAATATGTTTTCGACTTTTGCACCACGCCATCCATAAATGGATTGATCATCATCGCCAACACAACAAAGATTAACATGTTGACCTTGAGGATGTTGGGCCAAAAGGCGAAGCCAAAGATATTGTGCTGTATTTGTATCTTGATATTCATCGACAAGAATATAACGAAATTGAGAATGATATTCGCGAAGAATATCTGGATTATGTTGGAAGATAGAGATAGAATGAAGTAGAAGGTCACCAAAATCACAAGCATTAAGATCTTTTAATCGATTTTGATAATTGTGATAAAGTTCATGTCCCATGCCGTTACCAAAGGAATGAGCATCACTTTTTGAGATATGTTTTGGTGAAAGTCCTTGATTTTTCCAAGAATCAATCATCATGGCAAGGTTTCGTGCGGGCCAACGCTTATCGTCTAATCCTTCAGCTTGAATAAGCTGTTTTAAAAGTCGAAGAACATCATCGCTATCGAGAATTGTAAAGTTGCTTTTTAAATCAACAAGTTCTGCGTGACGGCGTAAAATTTTAGCGCCAGTGGAATGAAAGGTTCCAAGCCAAGGCATACCTTCAACAACTTCTCCAATAAGTTCACCAATACGTATTTTCATTTCACGTGCTGCTTTGTTGGTGAAAGTGACAGCAAGTATTTGCTGAGGAGAGGCAAGTCCAGAGCGTAAAATGTGAGAAATACGGGTTGTTAAAACGCGCGTTTTTCCTGTACCAGCACCTGCAAGAACTAAAAGAGGTCCCTCAGTATTCATAACAGCTTGTTGCTGTTCTGGATTGAGTTGTTCTAAATAATCTGTGTTATATGATTTTTGTTCTTTTAGAGTATGGGAGAAAAAACCAGAGCTCTTCTTATCATGGTCTGGAGGGGAATCTTCTTCAAAGAAAGGTATGGTGTGATCAGAAAAATTACTCATTATCTCTCTTTTGTAGTCTTTTTTTTATTGAAGTTCTAGATTAAAAAAACTTCTCTTAAAAAGTCACAACAGTTTCAGTTAAACAAACAGAAAGAGAACGTAAAAAAATAAGCACAAACATTAAAGGCGCTGGGTGAGAACGCTTTGAAGGGCATAAACGCGTAACGAAGCCGAAAGATTTACTTGTTGTGGTCTTTTGCTATCAATATCGGTGATAATAAAGGCTAAAGATTGTCCTTTTTGGCGGGCTATATCTTTTAGAATATCTAAAAATGGTGGTTCTAAAGAGACACTTGTTGCGTGTCCATCAACGCGAACAGATATCTTTCGTGGAATGACTTTTGACCAATCGATAGAATTATTTTCGTGCATTTTTCCACCTTTACTCGTCGTTTCGTAAACGATTTTGATCAAGAAATTTTTGCGTTTTTAAAGATTTTTGTTGCTCAAAATTTTTTTCAGTTTTTGTTCGTCCAAAACGATAACGATTTTGCTCAGCACGAAGAGATTTTTCTGTACGTTTTTTTTGTTTTCGAAATTGGCGAAGATTAATCAATTCAGTCATGAGAAAAATTATTTTTTCCGAAAGGAATCTAAAGATACAACATCAGCACTTTGACTTTGTTTTGCATCGTTATTTGAAGGTTCTTTGTTTGTACTGAGATTTTGTTCTTTTGTAAGCGTATTTTCTATTTTTTGTTTGTTTGATAAGGTAATGGGCGTAGTTGAGGTATTTTCTGAATTTTCACTTTCTCCAGAGGTCAGATTTGAGGGCAGATCAAATGCTGCTTCAAATGCTGCTACAGGATCATAAAAGACCTGAATGGAAGTAAAAGGAATCACGAGCTTTTCGGTTATTTCCCTGAAAGAGAGGGTTACTTCGAAAGCTGTTTCTGAAACACTGAGATCTCTAAATTGATGTTGTAAGACGATTGTCATTTGCTCGGGATAGCGATTTTTTAGCCGAGGAGAAATTTTAACGCCTGGGGCATTTGTCAAAAAAGTTATAAAAAAATGATGATTTCCCGGAAGACCTGCTTTGGCAACTTCCGATAAAACTTTACGGATAACTCCACGAAGCGCATCCTGAACGAGAATATCGTAACGGATTTGATCTTTAACCATCGAAGTTTATTCCTTTTATTTCACGTAGCAGAATGGGGCGTATTGATATTGTGTGACAGAATATATTTTAAATTAGCAGTATTTTTTTTACGATGCACCTCAATAAATCGAATAAATACGAAACTCTATGGTAAATAATGTCTGATAACGTCTGAAAGATCAATCAACAACATTTAAAAAAGTGAAGGCTTCTGTTGCCAGGTGCCTCCGAACCCCGCTTAAACCTGCGACGGTTTAAGGCTCAAATTGAAACATTCACACCACCTTAAGCGGCGAGACGTGCTTCCGCATAGTTGTCATTTGCAACTACTCATTTAGCCCGATAACGGTGGTACAATGCCGAGTAAAAGAGCGATCTTTACACCTTTGTCGATCCTATTTCGCCCCCACCAAAATATAACTTTGGTTTCTTATATTTTGGTGGAGGCGCCGGGTACCGCCCCCGGGTCCAATAGGTTTATTTCACCGTCCATTTATTACCATAGCTGGTAAACCAGCCCTCTAAATATAGATGAAGAACAGTCTTAGGAAAAGGGGGGGTTGTTAATATTTTTAATCCTCTAATTATTTATGGAGCTATATGATGCGGCTGTAAAGTATAGTCCGCTCATTTTTGGAGAGGAGATGATGCAAAATGACAAATAATTTAGCAGATATTAAACTATATGATTCAAATCCCGATGAAGCAGCAGTAGAACGACTTAGCCGTCGTTTAGCTTTAGTGATGAAAAAGCAGGATGCAGCGCTTGTTGCTACATCGGATCCAAAAGAGTTAGAACGTGTTGAAAAATGGGTTCAAGATGTTTTAGAAGCCGATGAGAAGAGTGCTAAAATGGCTGTTTCAAAAGTGGCTGAGATGATGTCTGGAGAGCGTAGAAAAAGTCGACTGACTTTTTATTATCTAGTTGCTAAGCACCTTAATGCACTTCATAAAATTTAAACAATATTAAATTTGTGATAATGATAAAAAAAGCCCAATTTCTTGGGCTTTTTCGTTGATAAAAAGGGTTAATGTTTTTCATCCTCTTGGAGGTAGCCTCCTTTACGCATACTCGGGACAAAGAGAAGAGCAATGAATGCCATGATCATCACGACGGTTATATAAAAATAAAAGAGTGATTCATGACCGTACTTTTTTAATCCAAGCGCGACGTATTCAGCAGAACCACCAAATAAGGCGTTGCCAATGGCATGAGAGATGCTAACGCCTAATGCGCGTATTGAAGAGGGAAACATTGCTGATTTGACGACACCAGAGATGGATGTATACATGCTCATAATGAAGAGCAAGCCAATAATGACGGAAAAGGCAACCCATATACTATGCGTATTACCGATTATCCAGAGTCCAGGAAATGTAAAGATGACAGAGAGTATACTCCAAATGATAAGTAAAGTTTTTGTTCCAATTTTATCGGCTATGATACCAGCTATGGGTTGGAATAGGATGAAAATAAATAGTACAGCTGTCATAATCGTTGTTGCGGTATGTTTATCAAAGCCGGTGGTTGTGATTAGATATTTTTGCATATAAGTCGTAAAGGTGTAAAATGTGAGTGATCCTCCTGATGCAAAGCATGCAATTACGACAACGGCTTTTGTATGCTTGGTGAGAAGTTCCTTAAGACTGCCAGAGTGTTTGTGAGAGCGGCTTTCTTTCGTGGTTGTTTCGTGGAGAGAACGACGCAGATAAATCGCAATCACTGCCCCGAAACCACCAATCACAAAAGGAATGCGCCATCCCCATGCTTTTAACTGATCTTCAGAGAGATAAGATGCTAGAATAAATATAATGAAGCTGGCAAGAAGTTGACCTGTAATAAGGGTGGCTGATTGGAAAGAAGCAAAAAGCCCACGATGTTTTTTGAGAGCAACTTCGCTCATATAAGTGGCTGCTGTACCATATTCACCACCCGCTGAAAGTCCTTGCATCATTCGAGCTAAAAGTAAAAGGATTGCTGATGTTATTCCTAAGGTTTCATAGGTGGGAAGTATGGCGATGAAAAAAGAGCCACCACACATCATAAAAATGGATATAAGCATCGAGCGTTTACGTCCATAACGATCGGCGACAAATCCTAAAAACCAAGCTCCAATAGGGCGCATAAGAAAGCCAATAAAAAACACACCCGCGGTTTTTAACAGTGGCGTAATCGTATCACCATCGGAGGGAAAGAATTGTGATGCAAAATAAATTGATGCAAATGAGTAAACGTAAAAATCATACCATTCTACGAGATTTCCTGATGCGCTTGCTATAATAGCAAAAACACGTTTTCTTGCATCCTGTGATGCTGAAGTTGTTTCATTTTTCATGAATTGTTCCCCTTTTGGATTTATATTTTATATTTTCTAAACATAATTGTTTATGATTTCCAGAAAAATTCAATTGTATTATAATAATTTCTTAGGGAAACTCTTTAAGATGATTTATTAGAGTTATGTTGTCATTCGTTTTAAGATTTTTACTTGTGTTATAGAATAAAAAGTTATCACGTTGCATTTAAAGGGAGAGAACATTGAAAAGTAGATCAAGATACCTTTAAACTTTATGAGAAGAATGCAATTATTGGCATACCGGAAGATTATAGAAGAGATGGTCTTTATGAGCAGAAAGCCCAAAAACTGAAGACATTTCATAAAGCTTAAATAATGTAAAAGGGGATTTTGTGTCCTTGCTTATCTTGTTGTATCACCACACATCATTATTTAGGAGGGGGAGGTAAGGCTCAGATAAGGTTTTCCGTATGAGGTGTTTTTCAGATATCATGATAAATATTTAGGGTAGGGCTTGCCTATAGAATCTTATCAAGTAAATTACATAAAGAGGGCAGTAACTATAGACAATTTAAGAGAAACTGAGTTGTTTGTAAGACGAATGCGGGGCAGAATTTTCGTTCTTTGTTAGGATGGAGAGGAGATAAAAAAAGCCCAATTTCTTGGGCTTTTTTTTTATCCAGAAAATAAGTTTAATGAAGTCTATCGTCTTTATCGAGATATCCTCCTTTATCTATATCGGGCATAAGAAGAATAGAGATGAGTGCAATGACCATCATACCAACTATGTAAAAAAAGAAAACAGATTCGTATCCCATATTTTTTAATCCAAGCGCTACATATTCGGCAGAACCGCCAAAGAGTGCGTTGCCAATGGCAAAAGCAAATCCAACACCAATTGCTCGGATTGAAGCAGGGAACAATTCTGCTTTTATGATACCAGCAATGGACGTATAAAAACTCATAACACAGAGTATTCCAATAATGATTAAGAGTGCTGTCCATGGATTATGGGCATTACCGATCATTTTAAGTACAGGGATAGTGCAGATAATGGATAATAGCCCCCAACTAATGAGTGAAGCTCTTGCTCCAATTTTATCGGCTAGGGAACCAAAAAGGGGTTGGAGTAGCACAAAAATAAAGAGGGCGGCAGTCATTATCGTTGTTGCAGTTTGTTTATCAAAGCCGGTGGTTGTGATCAGATATTTTTGCATATAAGTAGTGTATGTATAAAATGTGAGTGATCCACCAGCTGTAAAGCCAACAACCAAAAAGAAAGCTTTTTTATGATTGCGAAAAAGTTCTCGAAGACTACCAGCATGTTTTTCAGAGCGGCTTTTGTGGGTTGTTGTTTCATGGAGCAAACTACGCAGATAAATTGCAACGATTGCTCCAAAGCCACCAATCACAAAAGGAATACGCCATCCCCACGCTTTTAACTGATCTTCAGTAAGGTAAAGGGCTAAAATAAATATTATAAAACTTGCGAGAAGTTGACCTGAGATCGTTGTTGCATATTGAAAAGAAGCAAAGAGCCCGCGACGATTTTTGGGTGCAACTTCGCTCATATAAGTTGCTGCTGTACCATATTCACCTCCAACGGAAAGTCCTTGAAACATACGGACAAAAAGGAGAAGGAATGCTGCTGTTATTCCCAAGGTTTTATAAGTAGGAAGTATGGCAATGAGAAAAGAGCCACCACACATCATAAAAACAGAAATAAGCATTGAGCGTTTACGTCCATAACGATCCGCAATGAATCCAAAGAGCCATGCTCCAATTGGACGCATAAGAAAGCCAATAAAAAAGATTCCTGCTGTTTTTAACAGTTGTGTAACGATATCTTCATCTTCAGGAAAAAATTGTGAGGCAAAATAAACCGATGCAAAGGAGTAAGCATAGAAGTCGTACCATTCTACCAGATTTCCTGATGCGCTGGACATGATAGCAAAAATACGTTTTCTTGTATCATGTGGGTCTAAAGTTGTTTGATTATTCATGAAGTATTCCCCTTTTAGATTTATAACTTTTCTTCTTTTTAAAGCTATTTACGATGTGCATTATAAAAACGCCATTGTACCATGATAATTTTTCAGGGAAACATAAAGATTTTTTCTAGAGCTATCAGTGCTGTTTTGGGCTTATGGTGTTGTTATATTGCGTAAATCATGCGCTTTTTACTATCCTTAAGGAAATATTATTTTTTGTTTGATTGTGAATTATTTGCATATGCAGAGTGCTTATGAAGATATGATACTCTTTAGTTTATATGCTTGATGTTGTTTCGTAAAATGATGTTATTGACTATTGCATGCGAGGTTGGTGTATCAGTTAAAATACTTTTTAGGAATGATCTTAAGTGTTAAGGGGGAGTACAATATTAAGAGTTCCTCAATAGTATAATGATAGCGGCTTGCACTTTTATTAAGTGTAAAGAGAGTGATGCCCATGTTTATACTTTACGGGGCTTTTACGTTATGTCATTCACGGGTGCCGTTGTGAAATGGAGTTGGGTGCATTGAGAAATGTTTCTCAAAAAAGTGTGCGAATTCATAATATAATGGTATTTTCTATTTTTCATGAAAGGATTTGTTTTGCATGAGGGGGTACTATTAAGAACGTATTAAACAAAATCATGAGTGTAATCTTTATTATTGATAAAATTTCTTGAAAGATAATCACTTTTCTTCAACGTTGAGTGGGAATGGGAATATTAAAATAAATCAAACGTTTTTTATCTTCAGTGAATTAAATTCAGCAAAAGAAGTATTTATTACATAATAATATGAAGCCATTTATTTTTATAAGCGGCGTGTGTAGGAGGGAACATTGCTTCTTTAGAGTGTTTGAAGGGATAAAAAACTGTGAGCTTTAAACTTCTATTGGAAAGAATATAAAAAAGCCCAGAATACTGGGCTTTGCTTTTTTTGTTGAAACCCTTGTTTGTTAACATTAAAGGTTAATGAATATCGTCTCCTTGTAAATACCCTTTTTTGCGAGCATCTGGCATTAAGAGAATTGCGATGAAGGCAATAATCATCATGCCGGTTATATAAAAATAGAAGACAGATTCATATCCAAGATCTTTTAATCCAAGCGCGACATATTCAGCAGAACCGCCAAACAGTGCGTTGGCAATAGCATAAGAGAGCCCAACTCCTATTGCTCGTACTGAAGCGGGAAACATTTCTGATTTTACAATGCCAGAGATAGATGTATAAAAGCTCATAATGCAGAGCATTCCAGTAATGACTGATAAAGCAATCCATATACTATCAGTATTACCAATCATATTAAGTCCAGGAATGGTAAAGATAATAGATAAGACACTCCAAATAAGGAGAGAAGTTCTTGTTCCAATTTTATCTGCGAGAGAACCAAAGAGGGGTTGGAGTAACATGAAAACAAAGAGTGCAGCAGTCATTATAGTTGTGGCTGTATGTTTATCAAAGCCGGTGGTTGTGATCAGATATTTCTGCATGTAAGTCGTATAGGTGTAAAATGTGAGCGATCCTCCAGCGGTAAAGCCGATAACTAGAAAAAAAGCTTTTCGGTGGTTACTCAGAAGTCCCCTAATACTACCAGCTTGTGCACTAGAACGACTTTCTTTGGTCGTTGTCTCATGGAGTGTGCGGCGTAGATAAATCGCAACAATTGCGCCGCATCCACCAATGGCAAATGGAATACGCCAGCCCCACGCTTTTAGCTGATCTTCGGTGAGATAAAGCGCTAAAATGAATATAACGAGACTGGCTAGAAGTTGACCACCAATCAGTGTGGTATATTGGAAAGAGCTAAAAAATCCGCGGCGATTTTTGAGGGCGATTTCGCTCATATAAGTTGCTGTTGTACCATATTCACCGCCGACAGAAAGCCCCTGAAGCATTCTGAGTAAAAGTAAAAGAATTCCTGCTGCCATTCCAATGGTTTCATAGGTAGGAAGTAGGGCAATTAAGAACGAACCACCACACATCATAAAAACAGAGATAAGCATTGAGCGTTTGCGTCCGTAACGATCGGCAATGAAGCCAAAAAGCCATCCGCCGATTGGGCGCATAAGAAAACCAATAGCAAAAACACCCGCCGCTTTTAAAAGTTGCGTAACGTCATTGCCATCTGAGGGAAAGAATTGTGATGCAAAGTAAATGGATGTAAAGGAATAAACATAAAAGTCATACCATTCTACTAGATTACCTGATGCACTGGACACGATAGCCCAGATACGTTTTCTTGTATCATGTGGTTTTAAAGCTTCTTGTTTTTCCATAGTCGATCCCTTTATTTGATGTTTATCCATCTTTGTTCATTTATGTCATTTTCTTAGAAGCTGTCTATAGTATTTTATCTTTTGCATCAAAAATTTAGTCAGATCATGATAATTTCTTGTGTAAGATGTTTTTGGAAAAAGATTTGAATTATGTTTGTACGGATTTTACAGTTTTTATTTTCTATAATGAGAAGAATCGGACATAATAGCCCTATGAAGTCATATCTTGCTCTTTTATCTCATGTTTTAAATCAGGGTATTGATCGGACAGATCGAACGGGTGTTGGCACGCGATCTATCTTTGGGTATCAGATGCGCTTTGATTTACAAGCAGGATTTCCGTTGTTGACAACAAAGAAGCTACACTTACGTTCAATTATTTATGAGCTTTTGTGGTTTCTTAAAGGCGATACAAATATCGCTTGGTTGAAAGAGCATGGTGTGTCGATTTGGGACGAATGGGCTGATGAAAAGGGAAATCTTGGTCCTGTTTATGGTTATCAGTGGCGTTCTTGGCCTGCTCCTGATGGACGCCATATTGATCAAATTAACAATCTTTTAACGATGATTAAGGAAACGCCAGATTCTCGTCGCTTGATTGTATCAGCTTGGAATCCTGCATTAATAGAGGAAATGGCGTTACCTCCGTGTCATTGTCTTTTTCAATTTTACATTGCGGAGGGTAAATTATCTTGTCAACTTTATCAGCGTTCGGCGGATATTTTCTTAGGTATTCCATTCAATATTGCATCCTACGCATTGCTAACGATGATGATTGCGCAAGTAAGCGGTCTTAAAGTAGGCGATTTTATTCATACTCTGGGAGATGCTCATCTTTATTCTAATCATTTTGAACAGGCAAAATATCAATTGTCTCGTATACCAAATGCTTTGCCATGTATGCGCATAAATCCAGCGGTAACAGATCTTTTTTCTTTTCAATTTGAGGATTTTGAGTTGCTTAATTATGAAGCACAACCTCATATTAAAGCGCCGGTAGCAATATGACGATTTCCATTTGTTTAATTGCTGCTGTTGCAGAAAATGGTGTTATCGGTCGTGAAGGTGCAATGCCGTGGCATTTATCGACGGATTTGCAACGCTTTAAAGCTTTGACGTTGCGTAAGCCCATTATTATGGGAAGAAAAACTTGGGATTCTATCGGGAGACCTTTATCAGGGCGTACAAATATCGTCATTACGCGTGATTGTACCTTTTGTGCTGAGGGGGCTGTTGTTGCTCACTCTTTATCGCAAGCTTGTTCTCTTGCAACAAGCGTTGCTTCTCAAAATGATGTAGAGGAAATTTTTATTATTGGTGGTGGTGCAATTTTTCAACAAGGGTTGCATATGGCTGATAAAATATTTCTTACAGAAGTTTTAGCTTCTATAGAAGGTGATAGTTTTTTTCCTGTTTTTGATAAAGAAAAGTGGACTATTGTGCAAACACAAGATATTCCAAAAGGGGATAAAGATAGTCATCCGACACGTTTTGTTGTTTATGAGCGGAAATAATTTTTTGTAATATGAAGTGGAAGGGGTTATCAGTTGTATTGTAATGAGGTAAGAGACACCCTATAAGATCAAGCAAATGGTTGGTGTTCGAGTAGTGGTAATCAGTTAAAGAGGTGATAATGCCCTGGACAAATCAAAATGGTGGTGGCCCGTGGAGTGGCGATAAAAACAGTGGTGACAAAAAAACACCAGCTAAGAATCTCTTTGGTTCTGGTGGCGGTAATGGTGGCGAAAATGGTCCTAATCTTAATGATATTTTGCGCAAAGGGCAGGATCAGTTTAAACAATTCGGGAGAAGCAGTTTTTCTGTTTTATTCCTTCTGCTTATTGTGTTTTTTTGGCTATACCAGTCAATTTATATTGTTCAGCAAAATGAACAAGCGGTAGAGTTGCGCTTTGGCATCCCTAAAGAAGGCATTATTGGTGATGGGTTGCATTTTCATTTTTGGCCAATTGAGACCTATATGAAAGTACCTTTAACGGAAAAAACAATTGCGATTGGTGGGAAGCCTGGTCAGGCGCAACAAAGTGATGGCTTAATGCTTTCAAGTGATCAGAATATCGTTAATGTTAATTTTTCCGTTTACTATCGGATTTCATACCCTAGTCAGTTTTTATTCAATGTGAATGATCAAGAGGGAACAGTTCGCCAAGTTGCTGAGAGTGCAATGCGTGAGGTCATTGGTTCGCGGCCGGTTGATGATGTTTTACGTGACAAGAAAGAAGAAGTTGCTAATGACGTCAGAAAGATTATTCAGTTGACTGTAGATAAATATCAACTTGGTGTTGAAATAAGTCGTGTGTCTATCAGTGAAGCTGCTCCTCCGACAAAGGTTGCTGCTGCGTTTAATTCTGTTCAGCAGGCGGAGCAGGAACGTGGAAGAATGATTGAAGAGGGGAATCGTGTGCGTTTTACGAAAATTGGTTTAGCAAATGGTGAAGCTTCACGCACACGGGAAATCGCAAAAGGTGAAAAGGCACAAATGGTTGAAGAGGCAACAGGGCGTGCTGAACGTTTTCAGGCGATAGCTCGTGAGGCTGCGATTTCACCAGAAGCTGCTCGCTATCGTCTCTATATGGAGACGATGGGGCGGATTCTTTCTTCACCAAATAAGCTGGTTCTTGATCAGGCAAATTCTCCAGCGGTGCCTTATTTACCTTTGAACGAATTGTTGCGTAGCAAGTCATCGGAAAAAGTAAAGGCAACATCAGCGCGTCCTGCGTTACTCTTAGATTCTCGTATTTCTGGAGGAGATTAATTATGCAGCAATCTCGCTTTTTGTTTGTTTTTAGTGCTATAGTGTTTGTTTTGATGATTTTGTGGATGTCCGTATTTATCGTCTATCCTCGTCAACAAGTAGCAATTAAGCGTTTTGGACAAATTGTTCAGGTAGAATCTAATCCTGGAATCTATTTCAAGGCGCCCTTTATCGATAAGATGATCATTGTTGATAATCGGTTATTGCGTTACGATGTTCCTACACAATCTGTACAGGTTCGTGGTGGTGCGTATTATGAGGTGGATGCGTTCTTTATTTACCGTATTACAGATCCTAAGTTGTTTTTACAGCGCATTGCTTCTGGGCGTCCACAAATTGCGGCACGTGAAAACCTTGCACCACGGTTTATTGACGCTTTGCGTGCTGTTTATGGTAAGCGAGAATTTAAAGCAGCCTTATCGGATGAACGAGGCGCGATGATGGCTGAAGTACAGAAGCAGTTTTCTGTAGATGCAGGTTCGTTGGGTATTACCATTGTTGATGTGCGTATTCGTAAAACCGATTTGACTGATGCTGTTTCAGAAGATGTCTATCGGCAAATGGCAGCTGAACGTGAAGCTGCTGCGGAAAATATCCGTGCTCGTGGTCAACAAGAGCGAGATCGTATTGTAGCAGAAGCTAATCGTGAATATGAAGAAATTGTAGCAGCGGCAAAGCGTGATGCTGAAATTACTCGTGGTGAAGGTCAGGCTGAAAGTATTCGTCTTTTATTGAATGCGAGGGAGGCTAATCCGTCTTTTTACGATTTTTGGTTGGCGATGGAACAATACAAGAATTTAGAGAAAACACCGATGGTGATTTCTCCAAATGAGGATTTCTTTTTCTATTTTCGTAATCCGCCGCAGGCAAATAAAGCATTCTTACCGACAATGAATACTGGCATTAGTAAAACTGATCCAAAATCGGGAGAGAATAGATAAAATAATGGATTGCAGATACGAGATTTTGCATGAAAAGAATGATCTGTGACCATTTTCTTTTATGGTAAAAGTGGTAGAGAGTATCGAGCCGTGCTGGTTTTATGTAGATAAATTTAGTGGGGCTCTTTGCATCTTTGATTAAAGGCATGTCATGGATAGAAGTGTCGTGAGTAAAAATACGTTTTTAAAGTTTTTTATCACAAGAGTTGTTTTTTGTGTGACTTTGTTTCTATCAGGGTCAGGTTTGTCTTGGGGAGCAGAGACAAGCGAGGCATTGCTTTCTATTCCTGATTTAGCTTCTGAGCTTTTGGAAACAGTTGTGAATATTTCCACGGCACAGACTGTTGAAGGAACAGAACAGGATGAAAATACCTCGGTACCCGTTATCCCAAAAGATTCATTGCTGGAGGAATATTTTAGTGATTTTTTTACACCCAAGGATGCTCAAAAAGATAGTCAATTTCAAAAGGTGCGTTCTTTAGGGTCTGGTTTTGTGATTGATGCGCAAAAGGGGATTATTGTTACAAATTATCATGTTATTGTTGATGCTGATGATATTGAAGTTAATTTTACGGATGGTACAAAACTAAAGGCAAAGCTTCTTGGAAAGGATAGCAAAACTGATTTGGCGTTGCTTCAAGTCGATGCAGGAAGTAAAAAATTAAAAGCTGTGCGTTTTGGTGACTCAGAAAAAGCACGTATTGGTGACTGGGTTATGGCTATTGGTAATCCTTATGGTTTTGGTGGAAGTGTGACGGTTGGTATTATTTCTGCGCGTAACCGTGATCTTAATGCTGGTCCCTATGATAATTTTATTCAAACAGATGCAGCAATTAATCGGGGCAATTCTGGTGGTCCGTTATTTGATAGAAATGGTGAAGTCATTGGCATTAATACAGCAATTGTTTCACCTTCGGGAGGATCTATCGGTATTGGATTTGCTATTCCATCGGATATGGCTCTTTCTGTTATTAATCAATTGCGTGATTTTGGAGAAATAAGACGTGGTTGGTTGGCTATTCGTATTCAGCCGGTAACAGAGGATATTGCAAAAAGTTTAAAATTGGACAATGCTGTGGGAGCATTGGTGGCTGGTAAAATAGAACAGACGGAAGAAAATAATGTAGATAATAGCCAGTTACAAACTGGAGATGTTATTCTTTCTTTTGGTAATTCCAAAATTAAGCATGCACGTGATTTGCCGCGTTTAGTTGCAGAAAGTTCAGAAGGAAAGGTGGTGGATGTTACTGTTTTACGGAATGGGCAAGAAGAAACAGTAAAAGTTAAGCTTGGACGTTTGATTGAAACAGATCCAAATGAAGATACAGAAGAAGAAGTTGATGATAAAAAAAATCAAGATCTGTCGAAAAACGTGACAATGCAATTTATGGGAATGACGTTATCTGAACTGACGGAGGATTTGCGTCATCGTTATTCAATTTCAGATAAACTTCGAGGACTAGTGGTGACATCTGTTGCACAAAATAGTGCAGCGGATAAAAAGCGTATTCGCGTTGGTGAAGTGATTGTTGATATCAATCAGAGTTCTATCACAACAATTGATGAGGCTAAAAAACGTATTCATAAATTACGTGAAGCTGGACGCAAAAATGCTCTATTTATTGTAGCGCGTCCAGATGGAGAGTTACGGTTCGTAACGCTCCTAATGGATTGATCCTTAAAAATTATTTTTTGTTTTTTATCAGCCTTAGTATATGGGATATTTTGCAAGCTAGGCATGTGATGTCCAATATTTCTCAAATTCATTTCACGATAGAGAGCATGGGGTGTGCAATATAAAATTCATTGGGCAGCTCTATTTTTGCGTTAAATAAAAGTACAAGTTGCTACCATCATAGATTTGCTAGATTTACAACTTTGCAACAGCTTAGGCTTTAAAATAGTGCATAAGAGATCTATGTTTTGTATTTAAGTCAATTATTATTATAAATAATGTTGTATCTAGTGAGAATTTTAGCACTTTGTGATTGTATTTTGTGTGCTATAGAGAACGTTTTTTCACTTCAGTTTGAAAAAAGCTCTCTCAGAGAAAAATCATATTAGACTAAATTAGTTATATATATATTTACACCTTTCTTGGTGATGGATGAAAAAATAGTTATAAAAAAAGAGCGTGAAGAAGACAATTTCTGAATCTCCTATTATAAATCAGAGTAGCATGCTGTTTTTATAGGAAAAAATAAAGCTGTTTGATTGTATAGGTTAAGCTCAGTATTATTTTCATAAATGATGACAAAGAGTATGTTTTTAATGGCCTAAACGGACAAAATTATTATAGCTGTGGTTTGTTATTGAATTATGATAGCAAAAAATGCTTGGAAATTCCTTTGGTGTTGTTCTTAAGTCTATTTTTTCTTTTTTATAAGTTTCATAAGGGGCTTTGTCTTAAGGGGAATTTGTGTTCGTATTTTTGTTTGAAGTATTTACTCTATGATAATGGAGAGAAGATAGTGGCTTTGGGGGTGTCTGTATGTTGCAATAAGTTATTGATTGGGAGAAATTGCTATTTATGGCACAAAGAACAATTACATTGATAGCAGGGCCAACGGCAAGTGGGAAGTCAGAACTTGCCTTGCAAATGGCTCAAGAAAAGAATGCTCTCATTATTAATACTGATTCAATGCAGGTTTATGATGTTTTAAATATTTTAACGGCACGGCCGGGGGAGGCTGACACCGCGATTGTTCCCCATTATCTTTATGGTCATGTGAGTCCTACTTTGAACTATTCAGTAGGGCAATGGTTGTGTGATGTCGAGGAGCTATTGGCTACTTTTTCTTTAAGATCAGTTATTTTTGTTGGTGGAACAGGACTTTATTTTCGTGCTCTTTTAGAGGGGATTTCGGAAGTCCCTCATGTTCCAGATGTTGTGCGGCAGAAGTGGCGTTTGCTGCTTGATAAAGAGGGACCTGAAAGTCTTTATCGCCAGTTGTTGCAGATTGATGCTGTTGTTGCTGAAAAAATTTCTTCGCATGATAGACAGCGTATTGTCCGTGCTTTGGAAGTTTATGATGCAACCGGTAAGACGCTCAGTTGGTGGCAGAAACAAAAAACAACACCTCTCATTGCGCCGAATTTGACCGAAAAAATTCTTCTCATGCCACCACGTCCTTTGCTTTATGAACGTATTCATAAACGCTTGGATTCTATGATTGAAAGAGGAGCTTTAGAAGAAGTGGTGGCTATGAAAAAACTTAAACTTTCCCCTTCATTACCAGCAATGAAGGCTATTGGTATACCTGAGTTTATGGCTTATTTGGATGGATATAGAAGCTTTGAGAGTGCTCTTGAAGCGGTGAAAATACAAACGAGGAGATATGCAAAAAGACAAATGACATGGTTTCGTAATCAATTTGATGAAGAATGGATGCTTACTTTTTGATAAAAGAGCTGGAGCCTTGCAAAGAAATTTTCGAAAGATAAAAGATAATTCGTAAAAAAGAAATTTTTTAGAAAATATAATTTTTTATTGACGAATGGTATCAATGGAATTAGAAATCTGTCTACAAGGAATTTTTTATATATTTTATACGTTGGAATAATGGGGGGTAATCATACAGTATGTGTTGTGTAATGGGCTCCTTTGGGGGCTTTTTTTATGGGCTCCGTTAGGGGCTTTTTTATTGTCCTATAAAGTAGGTGAGTGGGAAAAATGAGAAATGATCCAAGAAAGCAAGAGAGTGCAGATGGAAAAATAATGTCGGGCGCTGAAATAGTGGTTCAGGCTCTTATAGATCAAGGCGTTGAACATATTTTTGGTTATCCTGGTGGGGCTGTTTTGCCTATTTTTGATGTTCTTTATCACCAAGATACACTCCAGCATATTTTGGTGCGCCATGAACAAGCCGCAGGGCATGCGGCTGAAGGCTATGCACGCAGCACAGGGAAGGTAGGGGTTATGCTTGTGACTTCTGGTCCAGGGGCAACGAATGCTGTGACACCTTTGCAAGATGCTCTTATGGATTCGATACCTCTTGTTTGTTTTTCTGGGCAGGTGTCAACAACGGTGATTGGAACAAATGCTTTTCAAGAGGCTGATACAGTTGGAATTACAAAGCCTTGTACGAAGCGTAATTGGCTGGTTAAAAATGTCAATGATCTTGCGGCTATTATTCATGAAGCTTTTGCTCTTGCTCAATCAGGTCGTCCTGGGCCGGTTTTGATTGATATTCCTAAGGATGTTCAATTTGCTTCAGGACTTTATAGAGCACCTCAAGTTCAGGAGTCTTTACATTCTTTTCCATCGTTGAAAGGGAATATTAAGGCTATTGAATCTGCCGTTTCTCTTTTAGTTGAGGCAAAACGCCCTATTATTTATTCTGGTGGTGGTGTTATTTCATCGGGGATGAAAGCTATACAGCTTTTACGTAATTTGGTTCAATTGGGGGATTTTCCGATTACTTCAACATTAATGGGACTTGGTGCTTATCCTGCTTCCGGTAAAAATTGGCTTGGAATGCTTGGAATGCATGGAACCTATGAGGCTAATATGGCCATGCATGATTGTGATGTCATGTTAGCTGTTGGAGCACGATTTGATGATCGTATCACGGGGCGCCTTGATGCATTTGCACCTCATGCGCGTATTATTCATATTGATATTGATCCTTCTTCCATCAATAAAATTGTAAAAGCAGAAGTTCCAATTATTGGTGATGTGGCTTGTGTTTTAGGAGATATGACGCAACTCTTAAAAATACAGCAACCAGCGTTTAACAGTGAAGTCCGTGAGGCGTGGTGGACGCAAATTAACCGTTGGAAAGCTCGTAATTCATTGGCATATGCGGAGAAAAAAGATGTCATTATGCCGCAATATGCTCTTGAACGGCTGTATGCCCTTACCAAAGATGCGAACGCTTATATTACAACGGATGTCGGACAGCATCAGATGTGGGCAGCACAGTATTATCATTTTGATGAACCAAAACATTGGATGACTTCTGGTGGTCTTGGAACGATGGGGTATGGTCTTCCGGCCGCTATCGGTGTTCAAATAGCACATCCTGATGCGCTTGTTGTGTGTATTTCTGGTGATGCCTCCATTCAGATGAATATTCAAGAGCTTGCAACAGCTATTCAGCATGACACACCTGTAAAAATTTTCATTTTAAATAATCAGTATATGGGGATGGTTCGCCAGTGGCAGCAATTGCTGCATGGTAATCGTCTTTCTCATTCTTATACGGAATCTATGCCTGACTTTGTGAAATTGGCACAAGCTTATGGAGCCGTGGGAATTCATTGTTCAAAACCCGATGAACTTGATGATAAAATTCAGCAGATGATTGACTGTGATAAGCCTGTTCTTTTTGATTGTCGTGTTTATCATTTAGAAAACTGTTTTCCTATGATCCCATCGGGATGTGCTCATAATGAGATGTTATTACCCGATGAGGCAAGCGAAGAAGCTATTGCAAATGCTATTTCTTCCGAGGGAAAGATTCTTGTATAAAATTAATATGTTAACAAAATGGTGAAGGATAGTGATGATGAAGTCTTTGGAGTCCTCATCTCTGTCTCTTTCTTTGTGGAGAGTTCCTATTATCCTTAGAGCTCATTTTATGATTTTCATTCTTTGTTTAAAGACATGGGGTGTATTATTATTTGTTCATCTAAAAAATGTTATAAGTCGTGTGCACAATTATGTTTGAATTTATTTGTACGCGATGTTTGTTTTTTTAATTCATATGTTCACATTAATAGCTATTTCGTTGCATTTTTTAGATAATACATTGAATTATCTGTTATAAATTAATTATGTTGTCTCATATATGAAAGATTCCATCGTGCAAGAAAAAAATCCACTATGCTTGAAGGGGGCAACCATGCAAACCGTCATACTTGTGAAAACAATAGAAAAGTTTGTCACTATGTTTTGGTTTCGCATTATGAAATTACTCCAAATCGCTTTTTCAAGGGCTTGATAGGGGAATCCCCCTAGCGGCTTGAAGGAAGGGCAAAAATAACAAAGATCAAATGCAGCCATAGAAAATCAATTGGCCACCATAGCTTATAATTAGGTAGTAACCTCACCTGATTATGCGGGAGAAACCTATACATATGAGATGTATCATCAATATATAAATCAGAATAATACTCAACATCATATCATTATCAGGATATTAACATTGAAAATTAAATACTCTTTCTTTTATTTGTTCTATATATCTATAATTCCATAAATCTGCAGACACAAACACTCTTTGAATCCACCGCATTGGATTTTCATAACTATCAAATGATCCAAAAAACTTATCTCTAGAGTGTAGAGCCATTCTATTATCAATGTATAATAATCTTCCTTAGTGGTACATCAATTCCAAAAGATACAGCCTTAATAGCTTCATAAAAATGATCTAAAGCTTCCTTGGCTTTTTTGACTGTGGTTCTAACATGCCAGGATAAAAAACAGCGCTGATATCAGGGAATTCACTGTCCCTGTGAACTAGGGGCACTTTACTTGTAGAGGTTACCCCATTTTTTCTCCATCTATAGGGAACATTAATTATATATAAATTATCCCTTAAGCTCCTCAAATCCTCCTCACTTAAAAATTTTAAAGCTAGACGTGCATCAGACTATTCTCGTTAACGGGCCATCAACATCATTGCGAACACCAGATAAAAGTATCCCCTTTAAGAGATAAATTTAAACCCGTTATAAATTTTAGTGCAGCATTTTCTGTATGAAAATCTAACTCAACTTCAGATCCTAATTCTGTATAATCTTTTTTATTATCCTCTAAAGGAAGCAGGTTATTTACTATATGTTCGCCTTCAAACTTAATTGAATAAGGCTCTCCGATCACTACAGAAAACATCATAATTAAATTTTCGCTAATATAGCCACTTTTACAAGACGCATCTAAATTATAAGGATTAGGTGACGTATTAATTTGTCTATCAACAGGAAGGTTTTTAAAGATTAAATATGGTCTAGGGGTAATAGACCCCTTTTTGTTCATAAGAATTGTCAATATTCTATGTGGTAGCAGCGAAAATGCTATTTTTTTAGCTCAACCGAATATTCAATACCACCGTATGGATACTCAATAATAATTAAGTCAATAAGTTATATTAATAGTGAGGGTTTTATTCGCTATTGATTCTATTACGTTTTTTTGCCTCTATTCCTCATCTTTTTGAAGTTTTTTTATAGCTTCAAGAGCGAGTTTTTTACGGTCTGCGCTCTTTGTGTAAAGAGATGACATGGCGTCATCTGTCCAGCCAATATGTGTCGTGCAAATTTGATAGGCTAGCGATATAAGATAAATTTTACAAACATTGGCTCAGCCGGCATTAAGCGCTCTTTATAAAAGACGCTATATTTTGGCAAGCTTTTTCAAAATAATTCTCAAAGCTTTCTTCAGTCACATAGCCCAGATGCGGTGTGCAAAGAACTCTATCTGATTGCAATAATTTGCTCTCATATACTGGCTCGCTGTCATAAACATCCAGTGCAAAGTAAGTTGAATTTTCCAAACTTAGTATTTTTTCTATCGCCCCTTTTTCAACCAAAGCTGAACGCGCTGTGTTGACAAAAATAGCATGAGGTTTCATGCTCAATAGATCATCTAATTTTATGATTTCTCTGGTTTTATCGCTTAAACGTAAATGGACGGATATAATGTCAGGACGTGTAAAAAATTCATCTTTTGAATGCGTAAAATGATAACCTAAATTTTTTGCTTCTTGCGTTGAACGCTCGCTCCCATAAACCAAAATGGACATGCCAAAAGCTTGAGCATATTGAGCAACCATTTTACCAATACGGCCAAACCCGAATATTCCAAGAGTAGCCCCTTTCATTTGGTTGCCAAATGTTGTTTGCCATCGTCCTTTTTTTATATCAGATACAGATTTACAGAGTTTTCTACGCGCAGACATAATTAAGAGCCACGCAAATTCAGCAGCAGAAGTTGGATCTCCACCACCGTCTAATATTTCAATTCCTAAGTCTCTACAAGTTTCTATATCAATATGTGAACCTATAGGGCCTGTTTGGCAGATTAATTTTAAATTTGGCAGTTTCAGGAGAAGATTTCTATCAACTATAGTCCGCTCTCTGATTAAGATAAGAATATCTATCTCTTTGAGCTTATCTTCTAAATCACATTCTTTAGCTAAATTATTTATAACCAGCACTTCATGCAATTTCATTAATTTTGTAATAGACTGTAATGTTAGGGTGGCTTTTTGATAGTCATCTGGAATTAATATTTTCAATTTAAACCTTCCGTTTCATTCATCAATATTTGAGCTCATTATTTCATTGTTATTTCTAGCAACGGTAACAAATAATAATTAAATCAAAAAGTTATATTTGTAGTAAGGGATTAGGTGCTTATTGATTCTATTATGTTTTTTTATCTCTATCCCTAACTTTTTTGGAGCTTTTGTATCGATTCAAGGGAGAGTTTTTTGCGATCTGCGCTCTTGGTATAAAGAGATGCCATACTGTCATTTGTCCAGCCAAAGAGTGCTTTGAGTTGTGATACTGTTGCACCAGAGTTAGCTGCGCGTGTTGCTGCTAATTTTCTTAAGCCATGCGCTGATTTTTTGATACCTGCTTGGGTACAAGCATTATAAAATGTAATTCCGAAGCTTTTTTTTGGTATTTTTTTCCCGCGTTTACCACAAATGAATGTTTCTTCTCCAATAGGACCAACTTCAAGCGTTTTGGCTAATTCTGGCAAAATTGGGAGAAAGACATCTGTTTTAAATTGGCTCTTTTCTGTTTTGATGTGAATGATATTATCTTTGACGTCTTTCCAGCCAATGCGGACCGCATCACCACGACGCAGACCCGTATATAAAAGAACATCAATCCAAACGCGTTCATGGGTACCATGTGACCAGCGTTGGTAATATTTTTCAACATCTTCTTCTGTCCAAACGGGAAAGCCCTCTTTATTTTTAAGAGGAGGTCTTGTGATACCTAAAGTAGGGTTGCTTTCCAAAAGTCCTTGTTCAATTGCCCATTTAAAAAGCCCATTTAGGGATTGTAGAAAGTCTCTAGCCATTGCTGGTGTTTCTTTGCGCCGTTCAACACCGGCTATGATATGTTTCTTTTCGATTGCTTGGTATGAAATGTGACCTATAGTATCGCACACTTTCATAAGAGTGTATTCTCTTTGTTTCTTTGTGGCTTTAGCGAGGTTATGCCAATTGGAGCTATTAAAATACTGTTTAAGGAGCCATGCGAATGAACCTTCGACTAGCTTACCAGTTTTTGATTTAGGAAGTATAAGCCCTTGTAACTCGGCAAGTGCGCTTTTGTAGTTATCAACAAACTCTTGCGTTCCATAGGTGCCGCGTATTCTAATACGTGGTCCATGACCAATACGTACATACCATATAATTTTACCATGACGTGTGACTTCTTTGACAAGATGAGGAGGACGTGGTTTTGGCATGGTATTTTACATCTTAGAGAGTGCGGTTTCGTAATATTCATTCTTTGACAAATCTAAAAGTTTGTCTGGGTGGTTAACTGAATTTGGTAGTGGAATATCGGATTTAAGATAGATAAGCAGTTCCCCTGTAGGTTTGATTTCTACGAGTTCACAACCTTGTTTTTTAGCTTCTCTTAAAGCGCGTGCAATGGCTGGTTGCGTTATAGCAGCTGGACGAGGCGCCATATCTTTTCTCCTTACATTGAGATGCAATTCACGTGTGGCGTGAATCACGTATTACTTGAAAGTGTTAAGAAGGGTGGGGGTGCTCGTAGATATGCGGGGAACAAAACACCCCCATAAGGTTAAGCAGCTTTTGTTGAGAGTTGTTGTATCTCTCGTTCTATCTCTGCTAAAAAGGTTTCAACAGCTTGATTGATCTGTTCAATTTGTTGATCATCACGGAGAATACGCTTGACTTTCATGCGTAAGTGAAAGAATTC
>NZ_JBHINS010000003.1:0-1645 GCF_042195095.1 Bartonella sp. CL435QHHD | reverse complement strand
ACCTCTTGATACGCCCCATACCGTTATGAATGACAGTGTTCCTTTTTAAATAAAAGGCGGTGTTATGAAAAAAAATAAAAAAAGGGGACGCCCTAAAATAGCAGGGCAGGTAAGAGAACCAAACGGACGTATATCACGTGCAAAAGCACTGCGTGAAGCCGTTGATAAATTGGCAATAGAAATGCGTGCAAAACGCTTCGGTTTAACGCTACAAGAGGCAAAAAATCCACTTTCTGGGTCTTATATAGGGCGGCTTTGTTTACAAGGCGTGCTTACACAAGAGCAATATGACGCCGCGCAACAGTATTTACAGATAAGGAATAATTACCTTTGTGCAAAAGGCTTGCCTAATGCAATTTATGACGAAATGCCATCATCATCTGATGATAAGGCAAGAGATAAATGGGTAGAATTTGCAACAGAGCAGTTTATAAACACGCAAGAGGCACTAAAAGAAGCCCAATGCCTCTATAGACAATATAACCTTTATGCAGCGCTACAGTGCCTCGTTATAGAAGATCAAATGCTACCCCACCTTGTGAATTCACTGCGCGTTGCTCTTAATGTGCTTCAGAAACATTTTGATCGTAAATGACAAGCTCTATTACGGTTGCATTATATAGTATATCGTTCGTAAGTTTCCGCAATGTTCACTGAGTTCCTTTAACCATTTATGATCATTTGTTTTCACGTGAGATACTATGTTATCTACTTGTTCTTTTCTGAAATCGTAACGCTTATCTATAGCCGTCATAAATTTTTTTGCATAATAAATCATTGGATCCTCGTTATCATTGACCACGTCGTATGCCCACATAAAATCGCTTTCACTCCAATCATATTCATCGCGTAAACGCTTTATTACATTGGGTAGATCCATTTGCGACATCTCCTTATTATAATCACCCCGCAATAAACTCATAAGGGATGCACAACCAACAACTGATATGTGACGATACAATATATCTTCCTTGTTAAAAAATGAATATTCTCCGCCATTTCTGAGTGAAAGTTCTTCTGCTTTGCGTACCTTTTCAGAATGCATAGAGCCAATATATGATTCACTTACGTATTTATTNTGAGTGAAAGTTCTTCTGCTTTGCGTACCTTTTCAGAATGCATAGAGCCAATATATGATTCACTTACGTATTTATTGTAAAGTTGATTATACTTCTCTATAGTATCTACACTTGTAAACATACGCGTCAATTTGTCTATAAATCCAAATGACGCTGATGCAGGTAGCGCTGATATAGAAAAGAAAGCTATAAATGTTATGATGCGTGTTATGGATAATGATTTCATCATTTTGAACCCTTAATTATTCATAAGTGCTGTTTAACCGATTCTTTTCAAATGTATCAATATGTGTTATTTTTATGTTGACAAAGTGTAGCAAATCGTATTTAATGACAGCACTGTACGTGGTCGTATTGTATCTAAACGAGGGATAGTGCAGTTTGGAGTCCCCGCAAATGCGGGGTTTTTTATTATCTGGAGGGCGTATTTTATGACATCAGAAAATACACAGCAGGCTCCACAACCCATTAAAAAGCGTATACCCCCAAAGGCAGGTCAAGGGCGTGTCAAAGGCGTTCCGAATAAGATGACGCGCATTTTAAAAGAAGCAGTGGTTAAGGCTGCT
>NZ_JBHINS010000056.1:0-5127 GCF_042195095.1 Bartonella sp. CL435QHHD | reverse complement strand
GACGATAAACATCTCGCTTTACAGGTATCGGTCCTCCGGTCTTAACCCGAATATAATGACGTGTCATCAAAATACCTCTCAACGATTGGTCACGAATTGCACCACCACAACACACTCTCCAGCCGCGGTTGTTTTATCCCGTGTTGCATAAAGCGTAAGCTCTTGATCATCTGGAACAAACTCTTTTTGGTTGGTTGATGTAAAATCTTGAGTGCTTTGGGTTTTGATGTCCTTTTCACTAAACTCATTACCACCATAGGTGCTACCTATCTTTAATTTCGCATCCGAAAACGCTGTCTTCACAAACGCTTTAATCGAAAGGATCATCGCACCACGCGGTAAAGTCCCGATTTTGCGTGTCAAATGCTTATCTTTATACGAGATATTCAAACGCAAAAAACTGACCTGATGTGTATGAAGATCTCTGCCGTGTAAGTGTCCTGTTACGCCATCTACCATGTCCTATTTCCTTTCCTCATCACTCAACTTCACCGCTGTAGGTGGGGATAACTATCGTTCCAAAATCTTGGGCTCCTTGTGCTCTTCCGGGCATTTGGAAACGCGTTTTCTTCATGCCCATAATTGTATGCACTCCAAAACCGTATTCGCGTTTGTAGTCGAAGGTTTCTTCTTCGATTTTATAGCGGGTCTTACCGTAACTCTTACCAAATGCCATAACGACACTTTGCGCTCCAAGCAAAACAGCACGGCGCACACCTTCAAGACGTGTACTATCCGTGGATTTAACACCATTGGTGACATGCTCTGATTCACGTAAAATCACACCGTTGTACATGCCTAGAGAACCATCAAAGATTGGGTTTTTGGAACGCGAACCGGTATAAGCGGCTTTCTGAATATCAAGCCATTGACCCGTCTCTGTATTGGTGCGCAATTGCGTTACCTGAATGGGATGCAAATACAACACATAAACACTCTCGCCATTCACACGAACCGGTCTAATTTTAGGATTCGCTAGCTTAGCGCACTGAACCGCTTCATCTATCAATTTAAGATTAAAGCTGTGTTTGGCTTTTTCTGTAAGATCTTCATCCTTGGTTTTTGCTTCTGGTCGCACAATGCGCTTATTGCTTGGAGCTAACGGTGCATTAAAGCCCCAAAAAAGAGGATCAAGATCAACCAGTTCTCCCTCAAAACGGAGCCTGTTAGCGGTATAACCGCAAGCATGAACGAAAAACATCAAACTCAAACGGTCCGCATACCAATCTGATAAACTGTTTTTGGCTTCTTCGCGCAAATTAAACAATGTGCGCTGATTATCAATAGTGCCTTCATTGGCAATTCTTGTTCCATGATAAAGTTCATTGATATACAGTTTATCATGAAGGAATTGGAGTGCCTCTTCATTGCCTTCAAGGGTTTCTCCCTCACTCACACCACGTCCTGATAACTGAGCTCGCAGACTAAATGTTACACAATCCCCTTTGCCTTTTTGCGTCTCTGTTTTCACCTGAATAATGCTATTGGAATCCTGCCCCATCAAAGGAGCAATGGGGGTTGCTTTGGAGACCTCCGCATCAAGTATTCTCGCCCATGTTTTTAACGCATGTGGATCATTAATCCCTATATGTGTTGTTGCCATTTATTTCACCTTTCTTTGCTATAAAAAAACCGGCTTAAAGCCGGAACACCAACCCGCACCAAAGGCGGCTTATTCTCTAAAAGTCTTTCACTTAATCTTCATCATCCGCACCACTCAATTTGCGTATAAGCACTCGGTTTTTTGGATTACTGTACCACGCTTGAAACTCTTTATCCGTCATAGCGTCCATCGTTTCCCATGAAAGTGGACCTGTACTTCCCCCTCCACCAGATGCCGTTAAGGTTCTCGCAGAATTCTGACGGCTTTGAAGTTCTGCAACTTGATTATTCGCTTGAACCCCTTGGTTCTGATAGCCAAGATTTTGCGCTATTCTATAAATCTCTTCTGCCGGATTGAGATCTCTTTGTGCACAAGTCGCTACAAGAGCATGCAATTGATCTCTTATAATCGCATCTATTGTGTTTTGTTGTCCATACTCAGGATAAAGTGATGACCAAGAACTCAATTCCTTTGCGCGTGCCTCATAAAGAAAATTTGCCGCGGCATCAAAATCACTGGATTTATTTTGAAACGACTTAACAGAATTATTAAAAAATTCACCAAGACGTATATCATGCTGCTGCCGTTCCTCAGCTTGTCTTAGCGCTTCTTTCTGTTCCCTAATATACGCATCCTGCTCTTGTAGCTTTTTTCCCATCCAACTCATATAGCCAATAATGTCTTGTGTAGGGTCTGGGGGTGCATTTTCACCTTCAACCATTGGCGTCTGGGATTGGGGTTCATAAAACTTTACAAGCGCTTCACGGGCTTGTTTGGCTTGTTGCTCCATACGCTGCTGTTCTATACTAGGAACAATCTCTGAAGGTTTTTCAACGGGCTGTGCAACCGGCTCTGGAGAGGTGACATCATCATTATCAATCGTTTCACCATCATAAGTGCCGGCATCAAAAGAGCTCTCATCATCAAAGACCGGTGCTCCAACTCTGTAATCTTCATTCATAGCTTCATTCATTTCTGCATTCATTCTTTCACCTCTCTTAACTATGCATACCTCTGTGTAATGCTATTCGCTCTCGCATAATCTGATTGTGTGCCTGATCATTGAGAAGCTTCTGCCGTTCAATGTCATGGCGCTGTTGCATCATTTCTGCTTCTAATTCTGCTCTCTTTTGACGCATGAACAATTCAATCTGCTTGCCTTGTAAATCCATCTGTTGCATCTGATTTTTAGCCGCAATATCTTGCTGCTTTTCCTGCAACTTCATTTCCTGCTCGGGGTCCATCTGCTGTTGTTGTGCCATTTGTTGCTGTTGGAACTTCTCACTGACACGATTGAGTAATGACGCCGGCAATGGAGAATAACGAAGTAGATCAAGCATAATATCCGGCGTAATCGCATTTTGAAGCAATGGGAGCAGTTGTGTGATAATACCGAAGGTGCGCTCTTTCTCATTCGGGCTGGTTGGCGCATCATCAACAACAATGTCATACTCGACACTCGTTACTTCTTCACGCGTCAATGGAATATATTGCGCATTCTCCTCACCAGATATCCGTACCAAACGACCATCGGACAAGTAATTCTGTATCAAGTGCAAAATAATCTTACCTTGCCGCTTGCGGTACAAACGTAAACCATCAAACAGACAAGCAAGCAGATTTAAACTGGATTGGCGTCGTTGTGCCTCCAAAATACCCGCTTGTGTCACTTCTCTTGTGCCAATGAATTCGGGCGATAAACCCGTCACCTGATTAATTGCTTCCTTAGCTTCATTAAACAGTTGGAAAAACCCCGTTGGAAATTCTGCTACGGGTTTGGGTTGGATCTTTCCTTGTGCAAGGGCGCCATCTTCAGCAACTAGCAACGCATCAGCCCGCGACCAATCTTGCATAGCCTGCCTGATGTCCTTAAATGCCCCTTCCTCGACAATAAGCCCCCCTTTGGATTGGCTATTAAGGATATACATCACTTGACTGAAATATTTATTCGCCCACCGCTGAGGGTCTTTTGTAGGACGCACAACCCCATAAAATTGCCGTTCTATCTTGTCAAAATACCCCGTTATACACTCCCAACCCAATTGACCCGCTGGAACCATGGGTTGATCGGGGGATTCAAGCAATTTTCTCCCTAAAAAAGCACGTCTTACAACCTTTTTATTGAAAGCTGCCCCTTGGATATCGGGCATCATGCACTGTAGCTGCTTAAATTCTTCCTCGCTATAATCACGAAGTTCTCCAGTGCTTAAATCGGGCGCTTTGTAATACCTCTCGCTTTCAAACCAACGGCATTCAACAAGTGTAACCATCCGACGACCGTTTTCAACATCAATGCTCCCTTCATCACTGTAATAATCAAGATCATTATGGTGAACACCTTCATGAGAGCTACCATCCCTTGCCCAATCTGCACTCAGCTCTGTCCAATGAGATTTGGGAAACATCTGCTTAGCTACTTCTAACGGCTTGCGATCTACATACCACAAACGTTGCGCATCGGTTAAATTCGGTTGCACCGCTGCACTATCCCAAACCATCTTTAACGGGTCTAAACGCGTAATTACCGGTTCACCATCGAGGCTGTTCTCATAATCAAGCCGTGTATCAGTCCACCCCATGCCGCAGATAACCGCATCTTGGAAAGCATCACTATCAGCGTATTCGGCATGCGCCATGTCCCGAAACCATTCTGCCGCACCGGTAAGCAATTCACTAGGCAATGCCTTCCCTACTTGACGGGGAATAAACTGCACTTCGCGCTTGTTATTACGCTCTGACCCCACAACGGCATTGACCAATGGGGCAATACGATTAAAGGTCATAACGGGGCGGCGTTGCTTTTTTAACGCCGATAAATCTTCTTCATTCCATTGATCACCATTGTAAAAACCAAAATCCTCCCGCGCATGTTCACGCCATTTATTCACATGCTCCACATCTTCTTTGTACCAGCTCACAAGCTTGCGAAATAAGCCTTCTGTCGACAAATCTGATGCGTTACTTTCTTTATCTAAATGCTCTTCATCATACATCATTCTGCCATCCATGAGGTACTCTCATATTCCGTTCTGCCGCTATAAGCTGGTCGCTTTTGTATTTCTTTTGGTGGTTTGTATGAAATACACATCAGTCCAAAGGCATCTGCCCCATGACTGGACCAATCGTGCTCTGCTCCCAAGCCAATATTGCGCTTCTCATCCCATTTCTCGTGATACCAGTTCAGTGCCTTACGTCCTGCTACCGTCGTCTTTTCATTAAACCAAACAGAAGGCAAAACACGGCGGACTGTTTCTATACGTATCTTAACAGCTCCTGCTCCCTGATTAGGGATAACTTTTGTTTGAAAGCCTGCCTGTTTAAGAGCGCTCTCAAAACTCACATTGTGCACACGGTCTCTGGTTGCCCCATCATGGGGGAGAACCATCAATGCCTTCTCATAACCATTTTGACGCAACCAACCGATATGCTCCGATAAAGGCTGCCCCTGTGCTTCGTAATAATCAAGCACTCTGATCTCTCTACCAACAAATTGCGCTATCCATATCGCCGTGGCATCTGCCTTA
>NZ_JBHINS010000026.1:0-25471 GCF_042195095.1 Bartonella sp. CL435QHHD | reverse complement strand
TAGCCCTCAAAAAGAGTGCATCCTTCCCCTCAACGGAAACTGCCGAACCCTCATAAGGCAGTATCCAATCCATAAGAGGATTCACTCCGCCTTCAATAGAGTGAATCCTTCCCTTCAAGGGTTTTACTCAATTTTCATCGCATCTCATTTTTATGAACCCTCATTTTTATGAATCCTTGGTCAAAGGCACAAAAGGAAGTTTTCTAGCGACTGCCGTATCACCCATCTTATGGGATTCCACTTGCCTACAGAGCTTTCAAACCTTTTTACGCCTTCATAAAATCGAATCTAAAAGAATTCATTAAGGCAATTAAGGGTAAATTTTGTCAAAATATAGACAAAGTTTATTCTTTTTTGTGATTGTTGTATTTTTACTATAGTTATTTAAATCGAATTTATATATGATACGTATCGATATTTATTTATCGAAATAAATATAGGAGAAAAACTATGAATATCAGATATTTTTTCATAGCGGGGGCTATCACAAGTGGTTTAGCTCTCGCGATTCAAAAATCTGATCGTATAGTCAATAAACAGCCCTCTCCTATTGTTGCACCTTATACTATTGAGAAAACAAATTTACAGTTTGTTAAACAAGTAAGGGACACATCGGATACATTGAATATACTGAGAGTCAGTAATAGAAGCGCATCAGAACAAGCATCAATAAACGATATATACGAGAAAGGAAAAAGTTTATTGAATGCAATAGCTAGTTTTTTAGGATCAATTATTATATATTTCATACAACTTGTTTCTACTAGAGTATAAGCTACAAAAAGTTCTTAAAGTAAAGTTATATACATTTTGTATATATTGTAAAACTTAAATAAAAAGGCCCTTTTTAAATGGGGCCTTTTTTAGTTTAATTTTTCCTTTGTTTTAGTTTAATTTTTATTGTGTTTTTATTTTTATTGGCCAAATATCACAGCCTTCAAAAATGCCATTTTTTGCCTTCCTCTCCCCTCAAATGACAAAGGCTCTAACCCTTAAAGCTCCCCCATAGGCTCTAACCCTTAAAGCTCCCCCCATAGCGCTTTAATCAATGAGAATCAGAAATTCCTTTTATTCTTCTTGTTCTTCCCAAAAGTTCCTCTGTTTCAAGAAAATGACCATGCATCCCCTACATCATCGGATTGGCTTACAGATCTCCATGAAGCAGACTGAAAAACACAAAAATACCATATAAATTTTTGTATCAATATCACCATACTGAAACGTTGTTGCAGCTTAACAAGCGCTGCTTCATTGGCAAGAACTTCTTAAAGACAAAAAACACCTCAAAGGAAAAAGACCCTAACACTGCTCAAAAATGCCATTTTTGCCTTCCTCTCCCCTCAAATGACAAAGGCTCTAACCCTTAAAGCTCCCCCATAGGCTCTAACCCTTAAAGCTCCCCCATAGCGCTTTAATCAATGAGAAGCCGCAATTCCTTTTATTCTTCTTGTTCTTCCCAAAAGTTCCTCTGTTTCAAGAAAATGACCATGCATCCCCTACATCATCGGATTGGCTTACAGATCTCCATGAAGCAGACTGAAAAACACAAAAATACCATATAAATTTTTGTATCAAGATCACCATACTGAAACGTTGTTGCAGCTTAACAAGCGCTGCTTCATTGGCAAGAACAGCTTAAAGACAAAAAACACCTCAAAGGAAAAAGACCCTAACACTGCTCAAAAATGCCATTTTTTGCCTTCCTCTCCCCTCAAATGACAAAGGCTCTAACCCTTAAAGCTCCCCCATAGCGCTTTAGTCAATGGACCTTTCCCTCATAGCGCTTGAATAAGGCACTTGAATAAGCGATAATTTATGAGCATTTTCTAACAAAACAACAGAACAGTCTTAAAGAAGAGAGTAGAATTTATAATTGATTTTTCCCCCTATTCTTGAGGATCAAGCTATTTCCAGTCTATTTTTTAAAATCTTGGCTATTATTCTTGATTTTTCGAGCCCTTTATTTGGCTCTGGTAAGAAAGGTGTGAAAGCGTCTCAATCATGGCGCTTTCACATCTTTTAAATAAGAGTGCTTTCCTTCAACAGGAGAGTACAACACTAATCAATTTTTATATCCATAAATGCAGGTTCACCATCTTTAATATAAGTAATATCAGGAGCATGTTTTACCCCCTCTGCTTCAAACACGAACTGTTCATCACTCACATCAAATCCTTGTTCCCTTAATTCTTGTTTTTTCTCCTCGACTAATTTTTTATGAAAAGCACGTTTTTGATTACACGTATTAGGGGATCTCACTCTGAAAAGCTGATAGTCCATGGCTATAGACCACTTCTCAGCAACCCGTTCCAGTAGATCGTAACTGAACTTTCCTTCCCTTTTCACTTCTTGAGCGATCACCATCGCGCGTTCCAAATGGACTTTTTCAATGGTTTCATCAAAGCCAAGCTTCTCCCCTGCCGTAAAACTTTCGTCATAAGAAGCTAAAGTCTCAACATCGCCAAGTAAGGCAAGAGCAGCAAGATGCAGCAAAGCATAAGGTGCGAGCTCTATGTCATCATCCGGTGCCCAAGATAAAGAGTCTTTTTCCCAAGGGGGAATACCATATTGAGAGCGAAACATTTCATGCAAAGAATCATCTTCCATTGTCCATTTTAAAGTTTTATCGAGTGCTTTCTTTAAAAGCTGGACGCTCACTTTTTCTTCAAAAATTTCCAATCCATTGGGTACAAAATTCATAAATACCGTTGGCACAACCCCAGAATTATGAGGATTAATCGTCTGACAAGCCGCCGCAAAAATACCGCTCATAATTAAAAGTCCGCGATCAAAAGGCGAAAACTCTTCCACTCGTTGCTCGTTATAAAGAAACTGCACTTCGCGATCTGGTAAAAAGAGGGTTGCCAAATAATCTCCCTTTCCCTCGATTTCCACCGACCATCCCAAGCTTTTTAAAAGCCCTGTTGCACTTTCTATCGTGAGAATTTCATCATCATCATCATAATCGGCAGAGAACTCTTTTTCCTTTAGTTGCAAACGCCTCTCCTGCACCACAGCTTCATCTTTCCAAAACTGCTGCGTTGCAAGATCATTTTCTTTAAGCACTCTTTCCAGCTCGCCTTTCACTTGGAAATTCATTTTCATCCGTTTAAAGACAGAGGTATAAAGAGCTAAAATAAGCATGATAATGATCATGCAAATAACAATCATCACCCAGAATCCGGGATCTAATAGAAATACGGCTATAGGATCACTGTTCATTTTTCCCCTCTCAGTCTTTAAAAAAGCCCGTGCGACAGAGAGCTTATGTGCTCTCGCACCGAGATTGCTTCTTCTAGTTTCTGAATATTTTTTCGCAACTCACCCGTCACTTTGGTGCGAAGCCGTAACATAACCGGAATAAAAATAATAACACAAACCGTTATGATGTCCGTTGTTTTAAAGAGAACGGCATGCACAACATATTGCCACCCTGTCAGCTGCCAATTCAATACACCTGGTATTTCTAGAACCATTTTCCACATGATAATGAGAACCGCAATAGCAAAGATAATTTTATAATCCTTTGCTGAGAGCAACACGTGCTGGAGCGAAAAAGAATGCGCTCCTTTATGCGTTTCTTGCTCTGATGCCCAATTTTGCTCCTTCATGTATTCCCCTCTCACTCTTTGAAAAGACCCGTGCGACAGAGAGCTTATTTGCTATCACACAGAGATTGCCTCTTCTCGTTTCTGGATTTTTTTCCAATTTACGCATTATGATGATGCAAAACCCAAATACCACCGGAATAAAGAAAAGTACACAGACCATTATGGTTTGCGTCATAATAAAAATTATAATATTCCTGCTACCTTGCCACCCTCTTACCTTCCTCACATTGCAAACAATAAAGATTTTCAAACCACGCCAATCTGTAAACAATAGTCACAATTCAGCTTTTTCTTCCCAAAAATTCTCCTATTTTCAAGAAAATGACCCTGCAACCCCACTTCAATAGGATTCATTTCAAAGCTTGAATGAACAAGGCTCCTAAAAATACGAAAACAACC
The DNA here is from genome assembly GCF_042195095.1 of Bartonella sp. CL435QHHD. Taxonomy (NCBI): domain Bacteria; kingdom Pseudomonadati; phylum Pseudomonadota; class Alphaproteobacteria; order Hyphomicrobiales; family Bartonellaceae; genus Bartonella; species Bartonella sp. CL435QHHD. The sequence goes on along the minus strand of NZ_JBHINS010000026.1, from coordinate 21,461 downwards.
CATATACCGCGCGCCCCTACAAGCAAAACCGTTCCTTCCTCACGCCTCAAACGATAAAGTAAGTCCCAAGCACTCACTCTAGGCTCTAAACCCCAAGGGCTCTTATTCCCTTAAATCAATACTAATCCATAATCGGCTTTTCTTTCACTCAATGCCACCCTCAACACTGCTCCTTAGAGCAATGTTTACGGACACCTCATGAAAGAGCACCAAAAAATATCAGAGGCAAAATGGTATAGAGAGCAATCCCTATAAAGGCTGAATCTCTCATAATTTCTTCATTATTTTTCCCTCTCATGACTTCTCAAACGCTGTATCCTGTTCTTGCAAGACGTTTTTCAGTTCTTTTCTTAAACAGCGATACGTTCTCACCTGCTTAAAGACACCATAATAAAGTTCTAAAATCATCATGGGAATACAAGCAACCACCAATGTCACGCACATAAGCACGAAAACAAATATCATGACAAGAATATCGTCCATTTTCCAGTTCACACTTTCTTTATATCGATCCTTTTGATCGGTTATTTTACCCCGTTGCTGATCTATTCCTTTCAATTTCCGAATATTTTTTACCAACAAAAACCACAATATGATGTAGAGTATCAACATAACTGGGAATAAGACCAAAACACACACTATAATAACTTTCCAAAACGCATACAGAGAGAGAAAAAGAGGTGTATCCCACCACCCTGTCCGTTCCCCATTGCTACCCAAGGATAGGAGAAAGAAAATCTTGTTCCACAGCTCAAGAGAAAAAATGCTGTACTCTTTGCTATCCAAGGATGAGAGAGAGAGAATCCTGTTCCATAGCTCAAGAAAGAAAATCCTGTTCCATAGCTCAATAATGAGAGAGAGAAAACAAATGACAACATGCTCTCGCACAGAAAAAATACTTTTTTCGAAAAAATGGCGCAGTCCATTATAAAATGCTGAATTTTTCCCCTTCATTGCTCTTCCTTTTTTTATGAAAAACGCATTTCTTTATCTCATGCCCGCTCTTTTAAGAACCACGAAAAGTGCGATGCATGGCGCTTCCCTTGTTTTCAACAAAAACCCCCAACTTTCTAAAAGCGCGGTTGCTCTTCCCAATGATTAAGAGCATCCTCCTCATTACAAACGAAAATAGGCTATCCTCTTTGCCAGATGATTTTCCAACCATCCCCTCTTCTTGTGTCACGAGAGCTTCTAAACATTGCCTCTTACCCCTCACGATAGCTACAAAAGCGCCTTGTCACTCTCTTTATCTTACGCGTTTTAATGCCCGTCTCACTTTACGATACGTTCTCACCTGCTTGAAAACAAAATAGTAAAATTCTAAAATGAGCATGACAACACCCGCAGGAAAAAAGACGTTTAGCAGAAATATCAACCAAAAGTATACGATAAAAAAACAGCTTATTTTTTCTCTATTGTTTTTTACTGGATTATTTTGTTGATCGATTGTGTGACCCCGTTGCTGGATAGCCTCTTCTAACTGCTGAATCTTTTTTTTCAACAAATACGTTAAGATGAGATAAAGCACCAATAAAACAGGCATCAAGGCAACAACAACCACCATGATAACTTCACGCAGCACAAAAAGCGCCAAAAGAGTGCTATCCTGCGATACACTCAACGGCCACTTGGCTTCTAATGGGATCAAAAGAGCTTTATAACCTATCCCAATAAGGATAGAAATAAGACAAATAATCATATGATCTTTATAAGAACGAAATGATTTTCCAAAAAAAAGAGAGCACCGTTTGTTATAAAATGTGGAATTTTCCCCCTTCATTTGCTCTTCCCTTTTATGCAACTGTTTGTCCCTAACTTTATAAGGACACGCATAATCTCTCAAAGCACAATTGCATCCATTATCGTCAAACAGAACACCCCAGAAAATACTCGTATTGCATATTCATGTTGCCAATACTTTTGCCAATTCACGTGCTTGTTTTAGAGAAATCTCTCAACACTTCCAAACCAACGCGCATCACCCCCATTTCATGAACAGCCCCCATGAAGGGGATAACAATAGCGCCTCCATGAATATATCCCCTTACTATAAACTCTATCACCACCATTGTTTCAATAAAAAATGTAATCCGGCACCATTCATATACGCCCCCTGCGGCCTCTACAATAGCCTTACCCTCCCTTGTAATACGCATAATCTCTCAAAGCACCATTGCATCCATTATCGTCAAACAGAACACCCCAGAAAACACTCGTATTGCATATTCATGTTGCCAATACTTTTGCCAATTCACGTGCTTGTTTTAAAGAAACATCTCTCAACACTTGCAAACCACCGCGCATCACCCCCATTTCATGAACATCCCCCATGAAAGGGATAACAATAGCGCTCCCATGAATATATCCCCCTTACTATAAACTCTATCACCACCATTGTTTCAATAAAAAATGTAATCCGGCGCCATTCATATACGCCCCCTGCGGCCTCTACAATAGCCTTACCCTCCCTTGTAATACGCATAATCTCTCAAAGCACCATTGCGTCCATTGTCGTCAAACAGAATACCCAAAGAACACTCGTATCGCCTATTTATGTTGCCAATACTTTTGCCAATTCACGTGCTTGTTTTAAAGAAATCTCTCAACACTTCCAAACCAACGCGCGTACACCCCATTTCATGAACATCCCCCATGAAGGGGATAACAATAGCGCCCCCATGAATATATCCCCCTTACTATAAACTCTATCACCCCTATTGTTTCAATAAAAAATGTAATCCGGCGCCATTCATATACGCCCCCTGCGGCCTCTACAATAGCCTTACCCTCCCTTGCAACAAGCTACGCCATAACTCGTTCCTCAACACGGACAACCCCATTAGCCTAAGGCTCCCTGCGACAACCCCACCCCTGCCCAAAAAACAGCCCTATCTAGCTTCTACGATAGCCTTTATCCCTTGAAAAGACAGAAGCATTTTTATTCTTTTCTCAATTGTTTTCGGACCCCCCACTTAAGACATGAAAAAAGGAACTTCCATTGATTTGCAAATGATCGCGCAATAAGAGCATTTGAAATGAGAAAATCTTACAACTTTCTTATTCCAATTAAAAAGGATCAATGATCATTCAAAATATGACGATACATTCCATTTTTCATTGGGGATCTTGCAAGCCAATAGCTTAGAATATATTCATAAAAGCGCTTCTAAGACAGAGAGACAGCCGCAATTCTTGAGATCAAGCATTTTAATATCAATGAAAGCACTAACATTCCCTTGCAAGTTTGAGGTGTTGTTTTGTCAACAATCTTGTTAGCATGGATTGATTCTATAACTATGCGATATCAGCACAATTGCTCTTTATAAACAGCATTGATACGCGCCATTTTACTCACACTTCTTTATAAGCCTTGCGTTATAGGCTTGTGGGGAAAAGATAAAGGAGAATCCTGTTGAATATAGCAATTATTTTGGGGTCTGTGCGTCAACCTTCCTTAACAAGAACTTTAGCCAATTATTTAGCGGATTGCCTCATAAAGCGGGGTGCATCACTTCAGTGGGTTGATTTGCGTGAACAGCCCTTGCCGATGACAGATCCCGATTATCATCAGCAGGTAGAGGCTAATCCAAGTGCTGCGGTCCGTGAGTTTGTAAAAACTATTGCAGCGGCTGATGGCGTTATTCTAGCAAGCCCCGTTTATCAAGGGTCTTATTCGGGTGTTTTAAAAAATGCTCTTGATAATTTGAGCTATAATGCCTTTTTAAATAAACCTGTTGGGCTTATCTCTCATGGGAGTACGGCCAAAAAATGCGCACAACCGTGTGAGCATTTAGTTCCGGTGGTACACACGCTTTATGGTTATACACTCCAATGTCAAATCGCCTCTTCCAACGAAGATTTTTCCTCAGATGATGAAGGTCGTACTTGGAAAGTTATAAGTGAAGAGGTACAAACACGTTGTGAAAGACTTGCTGATGAAATGTACACATTTTTAAAGCAAAGAGGTGGGATTTAAAGTAATAAGGGAGGGGGCATGAAAAAAAAGGATGCGCACTATCGTTATTTAGTGGTAGGGGGTACAGGGATGCTTGCCCCTTTGTATCAATCACTAAAGCCGCAAGAAGTGATTATTGCTGCACGCTTTCTTTCCCATAAAGTCCAGCTTGAGGCATTGCACAACAAACAGTTGTGTGTGTCGTTGGATTATGATTGTGCGGCATCAAAGGCGCAATTTTTAGAAGCTGTGAAGCAATGGCATGATCTAAAATATTGCATATTATGGATTCATTCGCCCGCCTATGCATTTTCTTGCGCATTAATTGAGCAGTTGGCTCTTTTGCCTAAACCGCCATGTATTCTTCATATTTTTGGTTCCAACATGCATGATCAAATGATCCTCGAGTGCGCGCGCAAAAACAAGGTTGATTTTATCCCCATTCAATTAGGACAAAAAACAACGCCCAAAGGTTTACGATGGCTGACCCATAAGGAGATAAGCCAACAGGTACTGGATGCCATAAAAAACCATATGAATAAACAAAACTTATGATCAATACCTCTGCTTTGCAAAGAAGCAGTGCCCCTTCAATCTCTATCCATACCCGAACACCCTCTTGAATAGCCCATACTCTCCTTACATCATAGGCTTTGAGAACGAACAATCCCCCTCCCTTACGCCTCTAAACAGCATGCCTATATCAACAGCTCCAAAACCAAACGTTTTTCTAACCCTTCTCACACGGGCTTATCCCCCTCTCACAACCATCACAGCTCTTGAGCAACCACACACCCTATTACAGTTTCACGTTTTTACGATTTTGCAAATTCACAGAAAACTAGCAAACTTCCGATAAACCGCCCCATTAAAGCCTATACAAGCCTATTACAAACCTATCACCAGCCTATTCATTGCCATCAACCCTTTTCCCCCAACGCCCTCCATTCCCCCAATTCCCCATTACTCCATTCCAATTTTGACGCATTTCACAATCCAACTATCCTCCATTGGCACCTTTTCTCCCCAACCGCCCCACAACCCTCACAGCCCTTGAGCAACCACACACCGTTTTACAGTTTCACGTTTTTACGATTTTGCAAATTCACAGAAAACAAGCAAACTGCCGATAAACCGCCCCATTAAAGCCTATCATCAGCCTATTACAAACCTATCACCAGCCTATTCATTGCCATCAACCCTTTTCCCCCAACGCCCCCATTCCCCCATTCCCCCAACGCTCCCCATTCCCCCAACGCTCCCCATTCCAATTTTGACGCATTTCACAATCCAACCATCCTCCATTGGCACCCTCTTTACCCCATATCCTCCCCACAACCGTCACGGCTCTTGAGCAACCACACACCCTTTTACAGTTCCACGTTTTTACGATTTTGCAAATTCACAGAAAACAAGCAAACTGCCGATAAACCGCCCCATTAAAGCCTATACAAGCCTATTACAAACCTACCATCAGCCTATTCATTGCCATCAACCCTTTTCCCCCAACGCCCTCCATTACCCCATTCCCCCAATTCCCCATTCCCCCATTTCAATTTTGACGCATTGCACAATCCAACCTTTACGCCTCCATTGGCACCCTCTTTACCCCATATCCGCCCCACAACCATCACGGCTCTTGAGCAACCACACACCCTATTACAGTTTCACGTTTTTACGATTTTGCAAATTCACAGAAAACAAGCAAACTTCCGATAAACCGCCCCATTAAAGCCTATACAAGCCTATTACAAACCTATCATCAGCCTATTCATTGCCAACAGCCCTTTCCCCCCAACGCCCTCCATTCCCCCAGAGATCAGCGTAAAATGAGAAAAACAATCGATGCCCTCCTCCCAAGCCGTGAAGCAATGGCATGATCTAAAACTTATGCCTCCCCCATGACACGAGCACTACATGCGCTTTTTCAGCGCTGCGTTTAATTGTTTGGTAACCTTGTAATACGAGATCAAACGCTTGATAAAAGAAATATACAGTGCCACAATGGGTATTGTTAAGAAAAAATCAAAAAAACCCCCCAGCAGAATGATCAAAATCACCGTCCAAAATGCCGCTATTTCGTAATGCATTTTATCCCCTTCCCTTTATAAATTGATTGATTGGGTTGCTTCAGTCACTTCTTCCAACTGCTGAATCTTCTTTTTCAACCGATGAGTTAAAATTTCACGAAGGATCACAACAACAGGGATCGTTGCAAAAATACATACCGATAAAAAAAACCAGAAAAGCAAGAGAATGGCAAAATATTCAAATCTGCTCTCATCTACCTTAGCAGCTATCCCTTTAGAGAAAATCACATAGACATAAGCTTTGAAAAACATAATGATGAAAGAGAGGCATGCGTGGAGGATATAATCTTTGCGTGAAAAAGCGAGCCATTTTTTTAACGAATAGAAACTTATCTGTGTTTCTAGTGCTAAGTTTTGCGGCACTCTCTCTTTTTCTTTTCCGCTTTTTTCAAAGAAACAAAAATGCTGCGGCTGTTCTTTCATCAAACGTCTTTGTTTTTTCACTCTGTAATAGAGCCTCAAACGCTTTATTAAAGAATAATAAGGCGCCACAATAATCATATTCACAAAAATGGCAAAAACTGTAACTGCATTTAGAAGAAAATATCCAACCGGCAGAAACAAAATAAAAAACGCGATCTCACCCCTCATGCATATAACCTCATTGATTAATCTCTTGCTGCTTTATTTTTTCTTTTAGTTTTTTCTTTATTTTTTCCAATTTACGCTCTTTAAAACGACAAATGCCCCACAAAATAGGAAGGGGTGTGAGAAGACAAAACCATATCAACACTGGTAAGAGAAAAATAAGAGAACCAATTCCTTCCCATCTTGTCCATTGCAACGGCTGTACCAGAGACTTTGCACCCGCAGGAACTTCTAAAGCCATCATGATAAGGCATGTACAAAACATGATAAAAAAGCGGTGCCCTATTATTTTACACCGTCCCACCCCTTTACGCCTTTCCACTGAAGACACCATAAATTTTCTAAATGAAAAGAAAGACTCTTCAAATGTTGCTTTTTTCTCCTGCATTGTTCCCCTCTGCTTTTACGCTTCGCGCTTTTTACGCTCTATTTTTAGGTTTAAGCTCTTTTTAATTTATCTAAACGCTTTATTTTTTCTCAATAATTTTTTTCCTCAACCCTAATTTCTACATCCATATATTCTAACTCCCCATCCTTTATGTAAAGAATATGAGGACGATAGTTTTTTCCATCAACCTCACAAATCGCGTCCTTTTCGTAAACAAAATATCCCTGTTGCCTTAATTCTTCTCTTTTTTCCTCGATCAAATTTTCATAAGAATCTCTTCTTCTATTGCACAAATTGGGATCTGTAGCTCTAAAATATTCATAGCTCTCTACCTCCATGGAAAAATCCTTTGCCGCCTGTTGAAGCAAATCGTAACTGGGTTGCTTTGTCTTTTCTACCGCTTGAGCGATCACCATTGCGCGTTCCAGATGCTCTTCTTCGATGCTTGCCTCAAAGCCCAGCTTCTCACCTTCCATAAAGCTTTTGTGATAAGAGTGTAAAGTTTCAACATCGCCCATCAAAGCCAGAGCTGCAAGATAACGCAGGGAATAAGAAGCCAACCGAGGGACCACAGTTTTGTTTTCCCAAGGCAGGATTCTATATTGAGAGTGAAGCATCTTGCCAAGATCAACCTCAGTCATTGCCTTTTCTAAAGCTTTCTCGAGTGCACGACGTAAACATCCAACGCTTACCTTTTCTTCAAAAATTTCCACCCCCTTCACATCAAAACTCAATTCAAGAGCAATCAAGCCTCCAGAATTATAAGGGTCTATCGTTTGGCAAGCCGCCGCATGGATACCAGAAACCACCGCAATTGCACAATCAAATCGCGGATACCCCTTCTCAGCATTATAAAGAAACTGCACTTCACGATCTGGTAAATAATAGGTGGCCAAATGATCCCCTTTTCCCTCAATTTCCACCTTCCACCCCAAACTCTTTAAAAGCGCCGTTGCACTTTCCATCGTTAAGATTTCCTCATCAGAAAGAGAAAACTCTTTTTCCTCAGATAACGGCTTAATCATCGGCGTTGCTCCACTAGACGGCTCAAAAGCGACAGGTTGTTCAAGCACGCGGCTTAATTCTTTTGTCACTTGGCAATACAGTCTCACCCGCTTGAAAGTAGAGTAATACAATGCCCAAATAAACATCACGACCACAGCAGAAAGCAGCGTGAAAAGCGTCAAGCCCACACCCCACGAGAGTACAACAACAATATCCATCATTTTAATATCTATCATTTTCCCCGCCCCTTCATGCGCTGTTTTGTTGAGAAGCGGTTTTTCTCCGCTTCCAGATTGCTTGCTCCAACATATCGATCTTTTCTTTCAACAGAACCGTGAAAATGATACGAACCACAAAGGCAACAGGGATGAACAAAAAAATAAACCATGATATAAGCTGCATGATTAACAAGAGAGCTGCCACGACATCCCTTTCCCACTCCGCCAACTTCCACCCAAGCAAAATTGGTACGAAGCGAAGAGCCATTCTTAAAGCTGCCACAATGAAAGCAATACAAAAGATGACTTTATAATTTTTGCGTGTCAGAAACGCTTCTTCAAGCGCAAAAGACCGTAATTCCTCATCCAATGGTGAATTTTTTCCATTGCCCCTCATTTTTTATCCCTCATTTGTTTCAATTTTCAAGCCATTTTCATGAACCGAAGCTTTCGTCCTCACAATGAATGAGGGTTCATCAATATCAAGCGCTTGTATCCCTCATCTTTTATAAAGACAATATCAAGGGTGCATTTTTTTTTCATCACCTTCAAACATCGCACGAATAGAAACTCTCCTACAACGCATGAGAATATATAAAGACCAGTATTCATTTTCTGCCCTCCCTTCATGCGTTGTTTTGTTGAGAAGCGGTTTTTCTCCGCTGCCAGATTTCTTGATCCAACATATCGATCTTTTTTTTCAACAAACGCGTAAAGATGATACGGACCACAAAGGCAACAGGAATGAGTACAAAAATTAAATCTAATATAACCTGCACGATGCAAAAGAGAACTGTTATAACATCCCCTTCCCACCCCGCCAACTTCCACTCAAGCCACATGAGTAAGAAGAGAAGAGCCGTTCTTAAAGCTGCCACAATGAAAGCAATGCAAAAGATGACTTTATAATTTTTGCTTGTTAAAAACGCTTCTTCAAGCGCAAAAGACCGTAATTCCTCATCCAATGATGAATTTTTTCCATTGCCCCTCATTTTTTATCCCTCATTTGTTTCAATTTTCAAGCCATTTTCATGAACCGAAGCTTTCGTCCTCACAATGAATGAGGGTTCATCAATATCAAGCGTTTGTATCCCTCATCTTTTATAAAGACAATATCAGGGGTGCATTTTTTTCATCAACTTCAAACATCATGTTTTTATTCCCCACAATATATCCTCTGCTGTCTTAAGGCTTCTCTTTTCTCCTCGATCAAATTTTCATAAAAATATCTTCTTCTATTGCACAAATTTGGGTCTCTGACTCTAAAATTCTAAGTGCTCTTTTTATTTTCAGGAAGATAAGCTGCTTTCCAAAGAAGAAGCAAACGAGTGCAAGAAAATCGTAACGAAGTTGCTTTGTCTTTATGACGATTTGAATCATCAACAACAAAACCGGCCCAAATTGATTTTTTCGATATTTTTTTTCAAAGCCCAAACTTTCATCTTCCATAAAGCTTTTATGAGAAAGCTGCCAAATGTTAACATCAGCCCTCAATACCAAAGCCCCAAGGGTGTGCAAGTAAAGAAGAGTCCACTTGAGAGATAGAACAATTTCCTTTCCCCAAGGTGGTGCCCCCATATTGAAAGCCCAAACACGCGGCCAAGATAAACCTCAGTCCCAGATCAACCTCAGTCATCGCCTTATCTCAAGCTTCCTCAAGCACACGACGTAAACGCCCTACGCTTACCTTTTCCTCAAAAATTTTCAATCTCTTTTCCTTAAAACCCACCCCTTTGCCTCAATGCCTCGTTGTCAATCTGGCACCCCCCCAAAATGATAAAGCCCCAAAATGATAAGGATTAATTATTTGGCAAGCCACCGCATGTATACCAGCGTCTCTCACAATTCCATAACCAAATTGCACAAAACCTTTTTCATCCAGAGAGAGAGAAACTGTCCTTAGCGGTCTCGTAAATAAATAGATATCTCTCTTTTCTTTCAATTTCCCCCCTCCACCCCAAGCTCTTTAAAAGCACTGTTGCCCTTTCCATAGAGCAAAACGTCTTGATCAAAAACTTAAGCTTTTGGCGCGTCTTCTCTATGCGTCTTGCCTCTCCACCTGCAAGAAAATGGGCTTTTCTTCCCCAAACACCAGAATATATTTTGCTTTAAGTATCGATTTTTCTCTCTCAATATCGCTTGGTAAGACAGATTTTTATGCTTGATAAAAGAAAATAAGTTACAAGATTTTCACTCTTTAAGAAAACACCAACAGCAAGTAAAGTCCAAGAGCAGCCCCTCTTCACTTTCCCCTTAAAAGCTCACAAGAATCCCCACTCAAGCAAGAATCCCCACTCAAACAAAAGTACCACTCAAGCAAGAGCACCTCTCAAGCAAAAGCACCAATTCTTTAAAAAACACGACACAAATATAAAAAAGCATAAACCGAGAAGTACACCCATGCACCTTAATGAACAAGTCAAAAGCAAGGCTCAACAAAAGCCTCTCTTCACTTTTTCCCCTCGCTCATTTTTCTCTCGCTCACTTTCCCTCTCTCACTTTCCCTCTCTCACTTTCCCTCTCTCACTTTCCCCTCGCTCACTTTCCCCTCGCTCACTTTCCCTTCGCTCACTTTCCCCTCGCTCATTTTTCTCTCGCTCACTTTCCCTCGCTCACTTTCCCTCGCTCACTTTCCCCTCGCTCACTTCCCCTCGCTCACTTTCCCCTCGCTCACTTTCCCTCGCTCACTTTCCCCTCGCTCACTTCCCCTCGCTCACTTTCCCTCGCTCATTTTCCCTTCGCTCACTTTTCCCTCGCTCACTTTCCCCTCGCTCACTTTCCCTCGCTCATTTTCCCTTCGCTCACTTTTCCCTCGCTCACTTTCCCCTCGCTCACTTTCCCCTCGCTCACATCGTATAATATGACGGGAGCTCCTTTCTGCTCAACCTCTTCTTCTAATTGCCGTATCATTTTGTTCAACTGACGGGTCACGATAAAACGCATAATAAAAACAATCGGTAAGAATAAAAAAACACAGGCAAGCATCCATGCCAGTGGCTCGAATACGACAAGAGAAACAAAGTCCTGCCCTCTCCATATTTTAACGACAACAGTTATAACTATTGGAGCAGTCGCCATGACCGTAGAAAGATAGAATATTTTTTTATAGTCTTGCCAAACAAGAGAAAGCTGTTTTTTATCAAACATTCTGCTGCTTTTTTATTTTTGGGAGATCTGTTTTAAGGCAATATCGCGTTCATTCAACACGCATTTCAGTTCCTTTTTCACGCGACAATAAAGCCGCGCACGCTTGATAAACAGGTAATAAATGACAACGATTGGCACCCATATTAAAACACTTAAGAGCGTAAAGAACAGGAAAGAAATGGCTATTAATGTTATAAGACTACTCGTCATTTTGTCCCCCTTCCACATTCTGCATACGCATTGCCTGATCGCGTTGTTGTATCGCTTCTTCCAATTGTGGAAGTATTTTGTTCAATTTTCTCGTTAACTTTATGCACATGATCCCAATGATCGGAAAAAAGAGAAGAACCCCTAACCATATAAGGCTCAACAGCTGCATGATAAAGGCAACATTATCATTTTTCCACCATACAAAATTTGCGATAGAGAAAGCAGATTGCAAAACAGAAAAGAGAATAAGGATAAAAAAGATTATTTTACATTCTTTTGAATAAAAAGGCAGAGATTCTTTGAAGTTAAGAAAGCGCATTTTCGCATCAAGGGTCTTATGGGCGAGATTGTGTCTTTTCATTTCTCCCAGATCATTGCGCAATTGTTGTATGGCTTGCTTTTGTTGCGTCGTACTCTTTTTCAAGCCTTGAGCGAGTTTAAAAGATAACCTGATATGCTTGATCAACAAGTAAGGAAGCCTAACAATGACCATAACCATTAAAATGGCAATGACGATGCCCCCTAAAAAAGCTAAATGTTGCATCATAATGCTCCCTTTTTTTCCCTATCGTATTGATGTGAAATCATCATTTTTATTCTCTTCTCAAGCAAATGTTTCTAATTCCTTTACTGTTTCTTGCACGCCATACTGAAGGAAACTATGGAGAATTAAAATGACAGGTAAAGAAACAACAATACATGCCCAGACCCAAAACAGCAGTTTCATGACAAAATCAATAATGTGAAGCACTATAGGCGCGTAATTGTGCAAAAAAACCGCAGATTTTGGAAGAAAAGCTGAAAAAACGACAATACCTGTGCAAAGTGCAACCATAACGAAGGCGATAGAAAAGATCATAAAATAATCTTTTTTTGAGAGAAGCAAAGATTCTTGAAAAGAAAAGGCACGCAACTGTGTTGTAAGAACTGTATTCTGTCCTCTCCCTCCTGCCTGATAATGCCTCAAATTCTGCGCTGTACCCTTTTTTAATTTTCGCTGCGTCGCCAATAACAAGATTGTCCGTTTTATCAACGAATAATAAAGTGCAACGATTGTCACCATGGTAGAAAGGAATACCATAAAAATTGCAGAACAAATAAAAATTGCCGTCCCTACGGCAATCAACATTCCAATGATTAAAGAAGCGGTCACTTTTCCCCCTATTGTCTTCTGTTAAGAGATTGGTTGTCTAGCTGTTGCTGCTCTGGCAAGGTTTCCCATTGTAGCATCATTTCCTTCACATCCCGTTTAAATACGGCGTTAAAGACAAAAAAGAGCGGAAACAACCCAAAAAGACCGCCAAAAATTATTTGCGGTAAGAGACATAAAAAAGCCCAAACACTATTCCACCCCGCATCAAGAACATGCTGAATTATAGGATTTTGGAAAGGGTGTTTAAGACTTTCCTGAAGTCTTTCCTGAAGACTTTCTTGTTTCATTTGTCCCAGTGCTTGGAGCTGTTCCTTGGATATAACGTGAAAAAATTCCAAAGGGCTCATATAGGCAGACGCGGAAAAAAGCACCAACAAGAGGATAGCCAAACAACAAATGATGATATAATCGCTTGTTGAAAGCATCATCCATTTTTTGAAAGTTGCCGATTGATCCAACACTGACTGTGATACAAAAGCCTTATCTCCCTTATGGGCAAATTGGTGTTGTGATTTATCTTCGATCATACGGATACTCCCCCACTTCTAAAATTCCCACTCTTCAATATTTGATAGCACGCCACCAGCGCGGTAAATTCGCTTAGCACCCTTCTCAGAGTAATGCAAGCACTATAAATCCCCTCTACGTATTTTATTCATTTGCCCTATACGCGCTTATACATGCGCGCTTACAAGCCAAAACACCCCTTTTTCCAAGGTGGTGCCCCCATATTGAAAGCCAAGCACGCGGCCAAGATCACCCTCAGTCCCAGATCAACCTCAGTCATCGCCTCATCTAAAGCTTCCTCAAGCACACGACGTAAACGCCCTACGCTTACCTTTTCCTCAAAAATTTTCAATCTCTTTTCCTTAAAATCCACCCCTTTGCCTCAATGCCTCGTTGTCAATCTGGCCCCCCCCCAAAATGATAAAGCCTCAAAATGATAAGGATTAATTATTTGGCAAGCCGCCGCATGTATACCAGCGTCTCTCACAATTCCATAACCAAATTGCACAAAACCTTTTTCATCCAGAGAGAGAGAAACTGTCCTTAGCGGTCTCGTAAATAAATAACGGTCTCGTAAATAAATAGATGTCCCTCTTTTCTTTCAATTTCCCCCCTCCACCCCAAGCTCTTTAAAAGCACTGTTGCCCTTTCCATAGAGCAAAACGTCTTGATCAAAAACTTAAGCTTTTGGCGCGTCTTCTCTATGCGTCTTGCCTCTCCACCTGCAAGAAAATGGGCTCTTCTTCCCCAAACACCAGAATATCTTTTGCTTTAAGTATAGATTTTTCGCTCTCAATATCGCTTGGTAAGACAGATTTTTATGCTTGATAAAAGAAAATAAGTTACAAGATTTTCTCTCTTTAAGAGAACAGAAACAGCAAGTAAAGTCCAAGAGCAGCCCCTCTTCACTTTCCCCTTAAAAGCTCACAAGAATCCCACTCAAGCAAGAGCACCTCTCAAGCAAAAGCACCAATTCTTTAAAAAACACGACACAAATATAAAAAAGCATAAAACGAGAAGTACACCCATGCACCTTAATGAACAAGTCAAAAGCAAGGCTCAACAAAAGCCTCTCTTCACTTTTTCCCCTCGCTCATTTTTCCCTCGCTCACTTTCCCCTCGCTCACTTTCCCTCATTCACATCGTATAATATGACGGGAGCTCCTTTCTGCTCAACCTCTTCTTCTAATTGCCGTATCATCTTGTTCAACTGACGTGTCACGATAAAACGCATAATAAAAACAATCGGTAAGAATAAAAAAACACAGGCAAGCATCCATGCTAGTGGCTCGAATACGACAAGAGAAACAAAGTCCTGCCCTCTCCATATCTTAACGACAACAGTTATAACTATTGGAGCAGTCACTATAACCGTAGAAAGATAGCATATTTTTTTATAGTCTTGCCAAACAAGAGAAAGCTGTTTTTTATCAAACATTCTGCTGCTTTTTTATTTTTGGGAGATCTGTTTTAAGGCAATATCGCGTTCATTCAGCACGCATTTCAGTTCCTTTTTCACGCGACAATAAAGCCTCGCACGCTTGATAAACAAGTAACAAATTGTCCAAACTGGCACCCACAATAAAATATTTACGATCATATATAACAGGAAAGAAATGGCTATTAATGTTATAAGACTACCCGTCATTTTATCCTCCACGCCCATTCTGCATACGAATTGCCTGATCGCGTTGTTTTATTGCTTCTTCCAATTGTGGAAGTATTTTGTTCAATTTTCTTGTTAACTTTATGCACATCACCCAAATGATCGGAAAAAAGAGAAGAAATCCAATCCATAGAGAAGCGTTCAACAGTGACATGATCCCGCTGATCATATCACTCTTCCACCATACCAAATTTGCGATAGAGCAAGCAGCCCGCAAAACAGAAAAGAGGACAAAGATAAAAAAGATTATTTTACATTCTTTTGAAGAAAGAGGCAGAGATTCTTTGAAGTTAAGAAAGCGCATTTTCGCATCAAGGGTCTTATGCACAAGATTGTGTCTTTTCATTTCTCCCTGATCATTGCGCAATTGTTGTATGGCTTGTTTTTGTTGCATCGTACTCTTTTTCAAGTCTTGAGCGATTTTAAAAGATAACCTCATATGCTTGATCAACAGGTAAGGAAGCCTGACCATAACTATAGCCATTAAAATGGCAATGATGGTGATCCCTAAAACAGCCAAACATTTTATAACAATAGTCATTTTTCCCCCCTATCGCATTGATATGAAATCATCATTTTTATCCTCTGCTCAAACAAATGTTTCTAACCTCTTCATTGTTTTTTCCACGCCATACTGAAGGAAACTATGGAGAATTAAAATGACAGGTAAAAAAACAATAATCCATAGCCAGAACCACAACAGCAGCTGCATGACAAACATGCCAACCGTAAACAATAGAACCATATAACCGTGTAAAACAATCGCAGATTTTATAAGAAAAGAAAAAAAAGCTATCAAACCTGTAAGAGACACAATCACAATGAAGGCTAGAAAAAAGATGATAAAATAATCTTTTCTTGAAAGTTCCAAAGATTCTTTAAAAGAAAGGGGGCTTAATTCTATTGCACAAACTGTATTCTGTCCTTTCCCTCCTGCCTGATTATGCCCCAAATTCTGCGCTGCACCCTTTTTTAATTTGCGCCGCATCCAAAACAACAATATTGTCCGTTTTATCAACGAATAATAAAGTGCAAAGATTGTCATGACGGTAGAAAACAGTATCATGATCTCCCCGAGAAACATGAAAGCACCCAACCCTCCTGTGATCAACATTCCAAAACTCCTTACAAAAGAATTAGCCTCTCGTTTCCCTATTGTGTTCTGTTGAGAGATTGGTTGTCTAGCTGTTGCTGCTCTGGCAATGTATCCCACAGCTTCATCATTTCCTTGACATCCCGTTTAGAGATGGCGTTAAAGACAAAAAAGAATGGAAAGAACAGCACAAGACAAAACCAAATCATTTGCGGTAAGAAACATAAACAAGCCCAAACACCATTCCATCCTACGTTACGCAAAAACAAGACAGCAGGATTATTTTCAAAAGGCTGTTTCAAAATCTCCTTAGTCATTTTTCGAAGATCTCCTTGTTCCATTTTCTCCAGTGCTTGAAGCTGTTCTTTAGATATAATGTGAAAAAACTCCAAAGGGCTCATATAGACAGTCGCGGCAAAAAGCACCAACAAGGGGATAGCCCAACACAAAATGATGACGTAATCTCTTCTTGAGAGAGCCGTCCATTTTTTAAAAACTGCAGACTGATTCACCCCTGGCTGTGATGCAAAAGCCGTATTTTCCTCATGGATAGATTGGTGTTGTGATTTATCTTCGATCATATGGATATTTTCTCACTTCTAAAATGCCCATTCACTCTTTGAAAACATGCAACCAGAAAAACCGATTTATCGAGCACTCTTTTCACCATGAAACCCGTGCTATAGGACTTTTTAAGTCTATTTTTTTAAATTCCCTATACGCGACAACATACAATCTCTCAGGCTTACAAGCACAAACGCTATTGTGTCTCCTTATCTATGACCCACACCTTAAAAGACAATGTTTCACAAAACTCAACAAGCAAAAATATTCAATCTAAAAAATATATGATGTGTAAAATTTTACTAATAACATACTGATTTATAACAATTTATTATTTAGCACCTTAAATGAGAACCCTAAATAGCATAGGATTGTCTTATTCCAAACCTGTTCCATATTGGGCCAATCCAAACCATGTCTCTTGCGCGTTACAAGCAGAAAGAGCCATATAGAGTAAAATATTAAGAAAGGATGATAAATGCCTCTAAGGAAGCGTCTCAAATGCCAAGGGCTGTCGCAACAATGAGAGCTGGCAAAATGTGTGATGCTATGGACTTTCTTCTTCACAAGCGTAAAAATGGAAGTGTGCAATAGATTTTA
Source organism: Bartonella sp. CL435QHHD (assembly GCF_042195095.1). Taxonomy (NCBI): domain Bacteria; kingdom Pseudomonadati; phylum Pseudomonadota; class Alphaproteobacteria; order Hyphomicrobiales; family Bartonellaceae; genus Bartonella; species Bartonella sp. CL435QHHD. The sequence continues at coordinate 4,277 of NZ_JBHINS010000026.1, read as the reverse complement.
TATTATTCAAACTTTATATGGATTTCATTGGGGGACTTTATCGTTATACCCTTCATGAGCACCCTTGCGAAATGGTCAAAAGAGAGCCCTAAGACATGGCTCTTTAAAAAGCAACACAACACAAAGTCGAACAAGCAACCGATTATCCAGTATGAAAAGCGCGCGACAAACAACCTTAATCCTCATTTGAAAGCTTCTTAATTAAAAAGGCTTCATTAAAGATGAAATATCTCACAGCCCCCACATTTATACAGCCCCTACATTCATCAAGGCATCTCCCATAAAAGCATCTTTTTATAAAGGCATTTTCTTCTTATAAAAACAGCTTCTTTCGATAATGCATCCTTTCCTTTAAACGACATCCCCTCGTCTTATGATGAGATCCATTAAAACGGAAAATTTTATACTCTATAAAGGATACTTATAAAGGAAATACCAAACCAAATAGCGAGATCATTCACAGTTTATTTTAAGCCGATAAACGATATTTTATTTGAAAACATAGAGCATCTTATGCTATTATAATAGGATACGGAGGTTTGCTTTTTGCCGCTCTCTGCCACTCAAAAGAAGACAACATATCTCCTATAAAGGATAAAAATATGCTTAACAGCGTGATGTATATCAAATATCTTGGGAAAGCGCCCACCAACAAAAAAATAAGAGAACCCAAATAACAAGCTCCCAACTTAAGAAAACAATGACTTTTCAAAGGTGGAATTGAAAAGTTTCCACAAAGCGCTCGTGAAAAAAGAGACAAATAATCCCATTAGAAAAAACTTCCTATTAGAAAAGACGATGACATGCCCTTAAAATCCATTCTTATTTTTTCATTCACATTTGACAAAAATTTTCCTTCAATCTCTCAAGAACAGTTAAAAAATATTTAAAAAGCAAATAATTCGCTATCCATGAAAAAATAAGCATGATAGGGGCGGAAGATAAAACTGATAGGGATAAGATAAAAAAGATGATTTTTTCGCCCCACACCGTTGCTTTTCTTTGTGCTTAAAGACGCCTTTAGTATCGTTTGTTTTTTGATCTGCAACGGCTGATATTTCCCAGTATTTGCTCACTCCCCCCCCCAGTATTTTCCTCCTTTTAAGTATTTGCTCCCCCCAATATTTGCGCCAAGTGCTTTTTACATCACTGTCCCCCATCAACAGACAGTTTCTTTTTCATTCAAATGGTTAAGTTCATGAAAATACGTAAAAAACGCGGTAGACCGAAAATAACAGGAAAGCGAGAGCCCAAAGGACGTATTTCACGTGCCCAAAGCTCCAGCGAATCTGCGCTTCAATCTGCGATTGAAATGCGTGCAAAACACTTTGGTTTAAGCCTCGAAGAAGCGAAAAATCCGCTTGTTGGGACCTATATTGGGCGTCTTTGTTTGCTTGGCTATAAAGAGGCTTCATCAGGCATCAGTAAAGAACAATATGACACGGCACAACAATACTTGCAAATTAGAAACGACTATTTATGTGCAAAAGGTTTACCAAACGGCTATTACGATGGTTTTACACACAGCGCATCAGATGAGAAAGCAAAAAAGCAATGGGTCCAAAGAGCAACGGAACACTATGAAGATATGCAAGAAGCGATTAAAGAAGCACAATATCTACATCGTCAACACAACTTTCATGCGGCATTACACTATCTTGTTATAGAAGATCAACCGCTGCCTAATCTTGTTGGTTCGTTGCGTATTATTCTTGATGCCCTTTATAAACATTTTGACAGTTCTACCCCAAAGAGCCTTTGCTAAAACACCCATTGTTTCTTCTCCTTCACACAGGATAAAGATTCTCCCCCTCCTTTTATAACATGCCTCTTTATAACCAGCTCCTTTATAAAGTCCCCTTTTGGCAGGGTGCACTTGAGATCCACTGAGCTTGCCCTTTCATAGAATTTCATAGAATTAACAAGCTTAAAGCGCACAACAAACAAGCTTTAAAATATCCACCACGCCCTTTAAAAAAATACTTCAACCTGTCAAAGAAACTTAACCTTAATCTACCCATGGCCTCACTTAACCATGCCTCAAAGGACAATAATTCACGACATATTCACGGCATGGGCAGGATAAATATTTTGCCCCTCTTTAAAACAGCAACATTCTCCCCTCTACCCCCATTGTAACAAACCACCCTCATCATAAACTTCGCCCAATATCGCGACATCCTTAGCTTTTAAGACAATTCATTATCGTCATTTTACGTCTTTTCTTGTACAATTCTATATGGCTTTCCTGATCTTATGACGGACAAAAGCTATGGCTTTTATTTCAGCATAATCTGGGTTTCTCATTCAAGATAAATAACGATAAAATATCCACTATAAATCAATAGCTTATCATTAAAACAACCCGTTGATCTTTGACAAAATTAAAAGCATCATCCCTTAAAGGAAAGAAAAAGCCCCTACCAACAATCTTCTCCCTCATCAACAACTGCACCGATAACCCTCCACCCATCACACCACCGCTAATACGACAGCCAGCACAACCCCAATCGCCCCCACAAATCGCCAACACCTAAAGCTTTGCCCCGCAACACCATCCAACCACCGCCTTCCCAATTTCATCAATAAAATACCACGGATTTCAAAACCACAATTCTCCCTTCATCTTGTCCACGCCTTTCTCAAAGGAGAAAAAGCGTTTACTCAATAAATCTTTATACAGAAACCTTTAGAGACCCCAACAGCCACTCGAAGAGCCATCACGCCTCTAACCACCCACGGAACACCCCACCTCGTCATCCCCCACGGAACACCCCCTGCGCAACACCTAAAGCTTTGCCCCGCAACACCTTCCAATCACCGCCTTCCCAATTTCATCAATAAAATACCACGGATTTCAAAACCACAATTCTCCTTTCATCTTGTCCACGCCTTTCTCAAAGGAGAAAATGTTTTTTGCCACATCAAAAACTTTTCCATTAAAACAAGATATTTTGCTGCATAGCTAATGAATGAGCTTTTTTCTGTAGATTTTTTTCCACGATAAAAAAGGAAAAATAATCGTTTTGCGGTTGACAGAATATGAAAAATCGTATTTAATGACAGGTGCGGTAAGGGGTTTTCTGCGTCCAGATTTCATCATAAAATTTTCGCATTATTATAGACTGTTATAAACAGTGTGTTTCGCGACAATGTTTAAAACTTTACGGTTTGAAGGTATCTTTCGTCTTTTTCTGACTGTTTTCTTTTGCATCACCCAATTTGCATCACCAACAGCCCCATAATTTTGAGATTTTCAAAACAAGTCGTATTCACTAAGGGCTCCCAACAGAACGCCCTAATAATCCCCCCATAAAATACCAATATCATACATCACAGCAATAATGAGCAATACACGCATAAAAATATGAAAACGGCATCATTATGCTCTCATCGCCTCACCTTTCAAGATGCAAAGGCTTTTTTTCAAAACATTGTTTAGCCAGAATTGAAGAAGATAATACCACCTATCGATCATCAGCATGGAGGCTAAGATTATGAAGCCACAAGATTCTCCCCCACCTCATTCCTCACAAACACCAGAAGGCGCAAGCGCACCTGAAGGGGCGCATGCAAATGCATCATTAGACACTCTTGCTGCACATTTAGAACGGCTTAACATCGAAAAAATAAAAAACACTCCTTTCAACCGTGCCGAGTTAAAAGATATTGTTGCTGGTTTAGAACAACATAATGCCGATGGCAGTTGGATCAAAAATTATTATGATATTTTAGATCTTTACATGATGCCAGCCTTGGTAGATCAAGCAAATCGTAAATATCCAGAGATGAATCTTAAACTTGCAATGACACCTGACGACTTTGCACTCTCACTAAAAGAAACGCTCGAAAAGGGCATAAAATCTTCTAGACTGATTGTTAACGCAAAAGATAGGGGAATTCATTTTGCTGTCATTGATCATCAAACCATAGGGGACAAGACATCTCTGATATTTTTAGAACCTACCTCACTGCGTGACACACTCCCCGCCTTACTGGCATTAAGAACGCGACAATCCATTGAACATCACCAATTGCCTAACATTCATTTTGCCATGGCAGAAATGAATATTCAACGCAGTTCCTCTGAATGTGGGATGTTCAGCTTAAGCCTTGCTAAAAAGCTTTATCTCGAAGCTCAAAAATTAGAAAGACTACACAAAGATAATATTAAGGGTGTGTTATGTGAACCAGACACGCCTTTACCTGCTGAAAAATTAGATCCATATCTTCCAGCTCGTTTATACAAACACGTGCAAGGCAGAAGACGTCTTAGG
>NZ_JBHINS010000012.1:0-6576 GCF_042195095.1 Bartonella sp. CL435QHHD | reverse complement strand
AACGTCATAACGTGACCAGAATAATACCAACGGATTTTTAAGATGGTTTATTTTCCAGTAGCCGATTACAGACCAGATGTTTCGGTCGTCAACGGTAGCTTTACGGATAGCCTTGTGAATGTTTTACCGGCTGATGGCTGTTACATTCCGATGCCTAGTGCAATGGTTGTGTCTCATGCTTTGGAAGAAAAGCCTTTGGGGTGCATAGCGTTTAGAAGTGGCAATGGTGTTAAGATAATCGTAGGAGGCAAGCAAAAGCTTTACAGTTATGATAGTCAAACCAAGGGTTGGAAGGACATAAGCCAAAGTGGTGTGACTTATCAAGCAAATGAAGAGAATAAATGGTCGTTTGCTCTTTTTAAAAACATGGTTATTGCGGTGAATAAAAATGATAAACCGCAAGTTTTCAAGGTCCTTAGTTCTGAACGGTTTGAAGATTTAGAAGGAAATCCACCGAAAGCGGGATTGGTGAAGGTTTGGGGACCTTTTGTTTGTTTGATGCAATTGACAGATAATCCCAATCGCATTCATTGGTCTGGAGAAGGCGATGAAACTCTATGGGAGACTCAATATAATGTTAGTGGTTATATGGATTTCCAAGATGGAGAATACGTTCAGGGGGCAACAGAAACAACCAATCCCCTTATTTTTCTTCGTTCTGCTATTTATGCTGGTTCTTTGACGTTAGGTTCCAAGAGCCCGTTTGCTTTTCAAAAGATCCAAGACAAGCGTGGAGCGCGCAGTGCAGCCTCTATAGCGTGTCGAGGGAGTGATGCTTTTTTTGCAGGTGATGGTGGTTTTTATCAGATGAGTTTGGATGGTCAACTTTTACCGATAGGTTTTGAAAAGGTTGATAGAACGGTTTTTAAAACATTTGATAAGTTTGCTCTTGATGAGATGCAAGGGGTTATAGACCCCATTGATAACCGGATTTACTGGTCCTTAAAGAGAGGCAATAACGAGCAAACGACCTTTGTCTATGATTGGGGATTGCAGAAATGGTCGACGCTACAAGGGAAGCCTTTCACGTTCTTTCCAGTGTTTACGACAGGTTATACTTTAGAACAGTTAGATGAGATTTCGATCAATCTTGAGGCATTGCCGGCTTCTTTAGACAGCCCTCGTTGGCAAAGTGGCGCGCCAATGCTTGGTGCTTTTGATGATAACAATCGGCTTGTTATGTTTACGGGAGCCCCGATGGAGGCAACGGTTGTTTCACAAGAGATGGGGGCACCGGATGGAAGTTTTAACTTTATTACGAAGATGTTTGCCGAAGTTGATACGACGGAAGGTCTTTTAAGCATAGGAGAGCGTCGGCTTCGCAATAATCAGACGCCGATCATATGGCACAAGGAGAGGGTGTGTTCGTATGTCACGGGTGCTTATCACGGTCGTTCGCGCAATCGTTATCACCGCTTTAAATTGCGTATTCCTGAAGGCATTCATTGGAACCAAATCACAGGATTTAATGTGGATTTACGTCCTTTAGGCAGAGGGTAATGGCAAAAGTCTTTTTGACCACGTCTTGGGATATGGAGCGTATAGCGCCTTATCTGGAAGACATCATTGCATCCTTTAGAGAGTATGTAGAGCGTTTCAAACATGAAATCACGTTGCAGGAACTGATTGAAGCGATTTGCAGTGGCAAGAAACAGTTATGGCTTGTTTTGGATGATGACGAACGCTTTTTAGCGGCATTCACGACCCAGATACAGCAGACAGTTTTAGGAAAGAAGCGCGCACTGATTTGTGAATGTAGTGGGAAGGGCGTTCTTGATCAAGTTGATAATTTGAAATTTGTAGAGGATTGGGCGCGTGAGAATGGTGCTTCTGAAATGGAGATCTTGGGTCGTTTAGGTTGGAAGCGTGCACTAACCAAGCAAGGCTATAGCATAGGTATGCTTTATTATAGGAAGGAATTGTGACATGGGGAGCAGTAGACCAGCAACGACAGAACAGAAGCAGGTGCAGACAAGCGCCCCTCCTACTTGGATGCAGAATGTCTTTAAGCGTGGGGGTGCAGATGCGTATAACATGTATGACACAGGGATGGGTGGTAATGTTTATGGGGGACCTCGTGTTGCACCTTTAAGTGCTCCAACTTATCAAGCAATTGGAGGTCTTGGAGCTATTCCTCATCAGTATCAGAATTATATGAATCATTTGATGAATACTCCAACATCGTCTGCGAGAAACCTTAACTGGATTGCATCTGGTGGTTTGATGGGACCGAATTCTCAATTTGATGAGGAACTTAAAGAGGGCTTAAGTGAAATAAGAAATAGTATTAATCGACAGTTTTTAGGGAGTGGTCTTTATGGCTCTAGTGCGCATAACAATGAGTTACAGAGGGGGCTTAATGATGAATTAGCTCGTATCAAGTATCGCCAGCGTGATAGAGATTTACAGCATATGATGCAAGCCAATTCGATGATTGATCAACTGAATGAGAACCGCTTAGGCATGATAGGCAACTTATTCCCCTCTTATAATAACGCATATTCGAATATGTTGCAGGGGTCATCTGTTCTTAATGACTACAATCAACGCCTTGTTGATGCCAATAGAGAACGTTGGCTGGAACAAGACAATAGCGGCTGGAATAGGTTGAATATNTCAACGCCTTGTTGATGCCAATAGAGAACGTTGGCTGGAACAAGACAATAGCGGCTGGAATAGGTTGAATATGCTTATGAACGCCGGTCATGGCTTTGCAAGGAATTACGGCACGACGACGAATAATGTGTCAGAATCTAAGATGCATGGTAACGACCCTTGGCAGAATGCTATGATGGTGCTTTTTGGATTAAAGAAGGCTGCGGAAAAGGCAGCAAATGCTGCCGTTTAGTTTGAATAATCTTAGAAAAAATAAATAGTTAAAGGGAAAGTAATGGTTTTTATAGATTTTGACCCGAGATATAAACATTTCGAACTCAAACGAAAAAAAACGACAACAGAGCGATTGCAGGAAGGAATAGATGAAAGTCAAAGACTGGATAAAGATAGAAAATTACCATTTATTCCTCAAGTACCAGTTCTCCCTAGTATGATTTCTATGAATAATCCATATGATGTGTATCACGGTTCTCTAGTTCCGATAGGCTCTATTTATCCTAATGAGGAAAATAAACCTTCGTTTCCAATTCCAAGAGAAAAAATTCCACCTAGTGTAGGAAATCATGCATCTGTTGTAACAGAACCAGTGACACCACAAGAACAGAATTCTAAACCAGAACCTAGTTTTTGGGATAAACTTTCTCGTTTTTCACAGTCTGATGTTAGTAAAAATATTGATGATTTTCTTATGGGGGCGATAACAGCAAGTCCAAATTCATCTGGATGGCAACTTTTTGCCAAGGGGCTGAAGAACTTGCATGAAGGAGATAAACAAAGAGGACAGGTTAACCAGACTGTCGAGTATCTGAAATCTAAAGGGTACAGTGAGGAAGAGGCGCGGTTCATAGCTGGAAATAGAGATGCGTTGAATGCTTTTCTATTACAAAAAGTGAACGGTGGAAATAGGAATTCCCAATTTACCAATGACGGTAGGATGCTTGTGGAAGATCCGAATGCACCAGGTGGATATAGATATATTATGGTTGAAGGTGGTAAATCGTATGAGGAAGCTGAACGTGCAAAAGCTCTATATGCAAATAATATAGTACGGAAAAGTATTTTATTGAAAGATCTCACATATCTTGATGAGTACCTTAAGGAAAAAGGTGGGTATGCAACAGGTCTGATTGCTTGGATTAAAAGCATTGTTCCTGGATTGAAAGAAAATGGTGCAGATAAAGTCGTGAAATCAATTAAGGAACGTATAGCAAGTGATCGTATAGACGAACTGAAGCAATTATCAAGGACAGGAGCGGTAGGACTTGGAAATGTCAGTGATAAAGATCTTGACATGCTAAAGCATTCTTTAGGTGAACTAAGCATTGATATGAATGTAGAATTATTTACGCGGAATCTGAATCAAATAAGAGATGTTATTTCAAGACTATCGCCTGAAGCAAAAGCCTATTTACTAGGTGAAGATGCTAGTCGCTCCTCTGCTAATCAGTCATCACAAGGAGGAAGTGCAAATTTGCCAACTATAAGTAGCAGAGAAGATATTAAAAAACTTGCTATTGGAGAAAGAGTATCCATACCAGACGGTAACTATATATATGACATTATTAGGGATAGATAAATGGTTCATCATAATAATACTCATCAAGATTTTCCAGATTTTGGTCCTGGAATAAGAATTATACGCCGTATCCCTAAAGAGGAATACGAAACATCGGTAGAGGAACCATTTCCAGATTTTGGTCCTGGAATAAGGGTTATACGTCGTATCCCTAAAGATGAATACGAAACATCATTCCAACATCCCGAAATCACGCAAAGTGAAGCTTTTTGGAACTCTTTAAAGCATGGATTGAGTTTTAATTTAGATGATGAGATTGCGGGGATTACAGCGGCAGGACGTGATTCTGATGATCAGTGGGCAATAAGTGCTTTTTTGAATGGGCTTTACAACTATTGGACTGGAGATAAGAAAACCATAGAAAAATATGAGAAAGAAGCCAATAGAATACGTGATTATTATCGTAGGATGAGTGATCAACATTATTGGACTTCTTTTGCTGGAAATGCTTTAGGGGCGGCAATTCCTTCCCTTGCGACTTTAGGAGGAGGATTGTTAGCCTCAGGAGCACGCCTTGTAGCGCCTACACTTGCAAGGAATCTTGGAGGATCAACGTTAGGTCAAGCCTTTTTGAAAGCAGGTCAGTTACCCCCAAGTCGATTTGCAAGTCCATTTTTAGGCATCACGAACAAAACAACATTACCTCATTTGCTTAAAGTAGGTGCAGCATCTGGTGCATTACATGGCGCAGGAGAAGGCGAAGGACTTTTAAATACACTTCAAACCACGGCATCTGGTGGAACTTTAGGAATGGGCGGGGCATTGGCTGGAAATCTTGTAGGCAGTATGCTTGGTTCTACTTTTGGTGGAATACGAAGACTTTTTTCTCCTTCTCATACGAAAGAAGGTGTTTCAAAAGATACGTTAAGAGCAATCAGTAAACATTTAGGCAATGAAGCTTCTGAAGAGCTAGGAGAATCTTTTAAAAAAGCAGTTCCTACCGATTACGTAGCTGATCATAGTCCTTTTTTACAGGATCTTGTTTTTGATATCGCGAAAAGAAACCAAGGGGCTTATCTTGATTTAACCAAGAGAGCTGAACAGAGAGCGCTGGGAGGAGGGGAGCGTATTCATCAGGCGGCTGATAAATACTTTGTTCCTCGTCAAAATGTTACAGGTTTAAAAGATGATCTTATCGCGATTAGGAAAGCAGAACCACATACTCTTTACGAAATAGCTCAAAAAACACCAATAGGAGAACAGCATTATGGTGCTCTTAATGAATTAATGAAGCGTCCATACTTCAAACAGGCTTATAAAGGAGGGCTACAGGAATTCACGAGTGGTGGCAAAGAAGTCAGTTCGTTTTCTTCTGAAAAATTTAATCTCCTTAAAGAAAAACCCAACATGGGAGTTCTCCATGAAACGAAGGTTAAACTTGGTCTTATGAGAGATGAAGCCGAGAAGATAGGAGATAATAGTAAAGTTCATACCTTAGTTGGCATTCAGAAAAAGTTATTAGAGCTTATGGATGATATATCGCCTAAATATAAGAAGGCACGATCATTGTATCACCAATATAGTTCACGTTTAGATGCCATGGATGAAGGTTCCAAAATCCTTAGCAAGTCGGTTAATAAGGATGAGTTCAGTAAAATCTTTGATGAATTACCAAAGGCACAACAAGAATACTTTAAAAAGGGTTCAAGGGCAGAACTTTTACAAGGTATGGGTCAAACAAAAGATGAAGTATCCAAGGCAAAGGAGATTTTTGGTACGAATGATCTGTATAAACGATTTGCAAAGATTTATGGAGCCGATAAAGCTTCTGCGGTCAAGAAGGTTGTCGAAAAAGAAGCTAATTATGCAGATTTTTATAACAGAATACCAGGTCGTGTAGCGGATGAAAAGATATCTTTTATGCATAACGTCAATATGCCAACGGGTAAACATGATGCAGCTGTACAATTAGCAAAAGCTGCTGGGAAGTCTGCTTGGATTCCTTTCAAAGAGGCGGCGTTTAGAGAGCGTCAACGGATTGAAAAGGATGTTGTCAAATTGTTAACAGGGGGGACACAGATTAAGAATGATCAAATTGTAGCTCTCATTCAACGCATGGTGAAAGCGCATCATAATGGATATGTCACGAAAGAGTGGGTGAAAAAGCGTTTTTCTGATTTGTTTAGATTAAGTGGAAACGAGGTTGTGAGGATGTTTAATCGATGACCCGTTATAGTCCTTCAGTAGATCAAGCGATCCGTCAAGCAGCAGCGCGTTATGGTTTGCCAGAAAGCTATTTGTACCGTGTTGCGCAAGTGGAAAGTGGAGGCAATCCGAATGCAAGGAATCCCCGTTCTTCGGCGGGTGGGTTGTATCAATTTATAGACAGCACCGCCAAACAATATGGTTTGCAGGATCGTTTTGACCCCATGCAAGCGGCAGAT
>NZ_JBHINS010000080.1:0-3518 GCF_042195095.1 Bartonella sp. CL435QHHD | reverse complement strand
GATGAGCAAAATCCCTTTTAATAAACTTTTGTCATTTTTGTCAGTTCTTTTTAGAACCTATATCATTTTTTTTAAATGAGAAAAAATTAAAATCATTATATTTCAACAAGTTAAGTTTTATGAATTTTTCAAAATACAACTTATTAAAACAACCATAACAAATAAATACAACTATAAATATATATTTGTCAGTTTGTGTCAGTACATTGAATCGACAAAAGTGATCATTTAGTGAATGATTAAAACGTGTCTTATGAGAGTATGTGATCTTTTAAAGCCTTTCAAAAGAAAGGGATTATAATCATAATAAATGCTATCAAGACCATTATGGTTGTGAGTTTTGGAGGTTTAGGGGTTTTTGGGGGTTTTGGAGGTGCTTTTTACGCCCCCTCTTTATATATTTTAAAAATCAAAATAAAAGTCATTATATTTCAATATGTTAATTTTTATCAACTTTTCAAAAAAACAACCTATATCAATAATACAACCTTTAAATTCAATCAATAACATACGTTTTGTAGGGGGTTTGGGGGTTTTAAGAACCTTCAAAACCTATAAGTAATATAAGAAAAGTGAATATACATAACCCTCTTTAAACAAAGCTATCATTTTAGATTACGATATAATCTTTTAAAGGCAATCCAAATAAGAGTATTTAAAAGTGCAAATGATTTCTTTTTAGAATAACGCATATAAATACTCCTTTTAAAGATTGTATGTAAGCAATTTATAAAAGTGATATAGAACCTATAGGTATAAGACCTTATACCCCTTGTGAGGTTAATATGCCTATCATGTGAGCATGCTTTATAAGTTATTTGGTTTCTCTTATTTCTAATTTTGGTAAGTTCTTAACAATTTTCATTGTTTCTAAACTTACAGTGATAACCCTTTGAAACAACTCTAATGGATAAGCAGGGTTGCCAATGGTTTCAACAGCATAGTGATTGGCATCATTCACAATACCACTCTTTTTATCAGTCTTAACACATTGACGCCCCATAACCCATTCAAGAGCAGGCTTGCCATTGACGATATACTCATAAAGCTTACTTAGGGATATCTGTCATGATGATATTGCTATTATAAGTAACTGTTGATTTATTCTTTTCCTTACTATCCTTAATTTTTGCGAATTTCATTTCTGTCACGTAATAAAACTTTTCTGGATTAGAGATATCAGTTAATTTTGGATTACCCTTTTTAAAGGTCACAGGATAAGGCTCTACAGTTTCATAATTCACGTGCAAATGCCCAAGTTTACGCCCTACTGTCACAAATTTCCAAAAATCATTAGCACTCTTTACGCAAGGGATACGAGGCAGTTCTTTGCATAAGTTATGAGCATAACGAGCACGATAATCTTCTGAATGCAAGAGACCGTAAACATAATAAAATAGATCATCTTTAGTAATTTTTTCATTAGGATAAGCGGCTTTAAAATATGCTAATTCTTCATAAGTTATGGCATTACGCATTTTCTTTTTTGCTTATTTTAATAACAAGCTATCGTCATGCTATTTTTCTTATCAAGCGATAATAATGGAGTGTTTTTTGTTGTCTCTAATATGTAACAGTTCCAATAAATTTGGTCTATTCTATGAATAACAGTCTTTACTTGAAGCTCAAGATTATATTACATGCAACACCTTAAAATTAAGAAGCATATAGAGTGTATGATTGTCATTTAACAGTGTCATTGTAAAATCTTCAAAAGCGGGGGAAATGATATGGTTTGCACAACTCATAAAGCAAGTGTATACAGTACAGTCTATGCTTTTCTCTTAGATTTTAGAAGTATTATTCTCATCAAAAAATTAAAAAATTGTTACGCGGTTGGCGATTTTTTCTGTGACGCTGATGATATGGTTCATTTGGTTGCTCATTTTGAGGACACAATGAATGCATAGATTTTTTTCACTTTTATTTTTGCGGCTTTTTTGTGCCTTTTTTCGTTGCCGAGTTTTGCCCAAAACATTCGTGAGAAAGCGATTAATCAATCAGAGAGCATCCAACGACAACAAACGCAACAACAACGTTTTCAGCAATTACACCGTAGAAACGAAACACATGGGGTATTTTTGCCAGACGATGATACCACATCTGCCTATGGTGCTTCGTCTGGTACAACCTGTTTGCTGATCAAAAGCATTGAATTTGTTGGTGCTCAGTTGATTTCTCACACCGACCTTCATGAAGCCATTTCTCTTTGGGAAGGACGGTGTTTGGGGATTGCCGAAATCAACAAAGTGCTCAAAGCGGTGACCAAGCTTTATATGAAGCGCGGCTATATTGCGGTGCGGGCTTATTTGCCTGAGCAAGATTTAAGCGGCGGTCATCTCAAGATTGTTGTTGTTGAAGGCGTGATGGAAGATATCACTCTGGATGGGCATAAAGTTGAGAGGAGACTTCAAGGAGAAATCACCACGGCTTTTCCANATCTTGGTGCGGGGAGCAATTCGGGTGGTTCGATACTCGATGTTCATATTGAAAAACAGAAACCTTGGCTTATTACGCTTTCCAGCGATAATCTTGGCGCTAAAGCAACAGGACTTTATCAAACGCGCTTGAGCCTTTCTTTTGATGATCTGTTAGGGATCAATGATCAATGGTCGTTTAGCTATCAGCGTTCTATGGATGGTAGTCCGTATCATTTTTCTCACAAGCGCCCCAATAGTGATACTCTAACGGGATCCTTTTCTCTTCCCTATGGCACTTGGACAACAGGTTTTGATGGGACGTGGAGCCAATATCATTCGAGTGTTAAGGGGATATTTTCCGATATTATGACTGAGGGTAAGTCTTTATCGCTGACACCGTGGATTTCACGGGTTATTGACCGTGATCAAGAGGGAAAGACCTGGCTTACGGGACGCTTAACATGGAAATATTCTGATAATTTTATTATGGGCAGTCGGGTTGATGTTTCCAGCCGTAAATTAGCTATTGCAACCTTTGAGCTTGATCATTCGCGCAAGTGGCTTGGAGGAGAATTAAGCGCGCATATAGGGTTTCATAAAGGGTTAGCAATTCTTGGCGCTTATGACGATAAAGAGCAAGAGAATGCAACAAAAAATTCACCCAAAGGGCAATTTTCCAAATTGTCTTTTTCCCTAGGCTACGTGCGTCCTTTTTCGCTCAAACAGTATAACTTTCGCTATAACACACTGTTTTCAGGACAATTATCACCCGACACATTGTTTAGTTCAGAGCAAATATCGCTTGGTGGCAGTTCCTCTGTGCGCGGGGTGCGTGAGGCGATTTATTACGGCAATAATGGGGCGTTTTGGCGCAATGAATTGTCGCTGTTGTTGCCAGGTTTTTCGTCGAGAATGGGGCGTAAATTTATGAGCCAATTTGCCCCTTATATGGCGCTTGATCTGGGGGCTGTAGCCAATGATGCAAACAAAAACAGTTTTGGCGGTAGCCTCGTTGGTGCAACTCTTGGTTTCCATGCAACCGGAGACATTACGGATATTGATGTATCTTATTCGAATATTTTAACCCAATCGACAGTG
>NZ_JBHINS010000055.1:0-6777 GCF_042195095.1 Bartonella sp. CL435QHHD | reverse complement strand
CCGTAGCATCATAAGAAACATGCGCATGGTCATAAATATGAGCATCAGCAAGAATGCGGGCACTACCATTCACATGAGCATTACCATAAATACTGCCATAAACATGAGCATTGCCATAGACCTCAGCATTGTCATAAACTTGACCACGAACGATAGCGTTGTCATTAATTTTTGCATTGCCATAAACATGAGCATTTGCACCGAAAACCCATGCATCATCATTAACAACGGCATTGCCATAAACTTTAGCATTTCTATTAATACAAGCATTATCATAGACCCAGCAATTGCCATCATGAGAGAGATTGCTTTCATTTTCGATAAAACCACCTAAATCACCAGTCTTTACATCAGCAAAATCTCTAATGGCTTTAATGCGGTGTAAAGTATGACCAGCCACACAACGTGTTTCATTCGTAAATTCGTATTTTTTTGTTATAGGTAAAGAGACACAAGCGTCATCAGAAATTTGAGATGCAAGATTAATCGTTTTATTGTCTTCAATACGTGTATACCAATTAATAAAAGCATTCCCATAGACTTTTGCATTGTCTCTTATAACAGCCTTATCACATACAGCGGCGTTATTAAAAACACGAGCATGTTTGTAAACAAAAGCATATCCAAAAACCAAGGCATTATCATGTATTTTTGCATTGTCATAAACACTAGCAAAATCAAATACCTTTGCATTATCACAAACCGTTGCATTATCGAAAACACTAGCATAATTAAAAACAGTAGCATTATCAGAAACAAGAGCATTATTATAAACACAAGCCTCATTAGCTACCCAGCAATTACCATCATGTGATAAGTTACTTTCCTTTTCAATAAAGCCGCCGAGGTCGCCCGCCTTTACATCAGCAAAATCTCTAATGGCTTTAATACGGTGTAAAGTATGACCAGCCACGCAACGTGTTTCATTAGTAAATTCGTATTTTTTAGATACAGTTATAGCGTTCATAGGTAACTCCCTAAGTTCATATTTGATAAATTTAAAAATGAAATGTTTTAAAGAGGGGCGCCCCCGCCGCGCCTAGTGTTAATTACATTGCCTCGTCATAATACTCATGACGGTAATAATCATCATCACTTCCAAATCTTGGAATTGCTTCATCATGAATTTGATCATATTCAGTTAAAGAGGCAGCGCTATGAACACAAGAAGAACCTGATACATAAGAACCACAAACCACGGCATCATCAACGACATAGGAATCATCACAAATATAAGCACCATCACTTATTTTAGCATTGCCTCCGACATGAGCATTATCACAAATAACAGACATATCAGAAATATGAGCATGGCCACTTACACGGGCGTTATCATAAATTTTAACATTCCCTTCGATGATAACGGCATTTTCAACATGGGCATTGCCATAAACCTCACAATAATCATTTATTGCCATAAATACGTGCATCGCCATAAACGTCTACAAAAAAGCCTTTGACTTTAGCATTGTCATAAACCCTTGCATTTTCAAAAACACGCGCTTTGTCATACACCCAGCAATTACCCTCATGAGATAAATTGCTTTCTTTTTCAATATACCCCCCGAGATCGCCAGCTTTGACATCTCCAAAATCTCTTAAAGCACGAATGCGATATAAGAAATGACCAGCTACGCAATCCATTTCACTAGTAAATTCATATTTTTTGGATATTTTTTTCTTATTAACGGGGGTGTTGTTTGATATATTTGTCATAATTAAAACCTTAACGTAAAATTGTTTGTTATTGACGCTCTTAACAAGCATCGGGCGCTAACAAACACGGCGTTAAGTCCGTTGCTTACACTTTTCCCATAAGGGTATTGTATGATGTAAGCACACCCGACAGAGTCATTATATGCTAATTAACACATAAAAAACAGCCAGTATTTTAAAAACATAGGAAAGGTTGTATCGTAACCTATCCGCTTAACGTAAAGTGTTTGTTAATCACTTGATTATTTATATAACAAAATACGTATTTATTGTCAATTAATATTTTATCTTTTTTGATATTTTTTGTATTTTTTTAATTGCATTATGTATTAATTTTATCATGTTCTTATGAAGAGCTTCTTTTATATTTATATGCTTTTAAAGCTATATTATGGGCGTTCTTAAACGATTGCGTTATGTTTTGAACTATACATTTATAATATTTAGAAACGCTCTCATAATGCGTTTTTTTATCTTTATAACCTATCAATTTTTTTACTAAATGAATTTTAATTTTTTTGTGAATTTTGTTTATAACACGTTTGCAACTTAACAGCTTTTTATAGAGATGATCTTGATAACCAACGCTTTCATTTGTATTTTTGCTTTATTCAAATAAAGCTACTGTTTTTACGCATTCTCTATAGTTGTTATGTTCTTTATAGCCATGGCATCATTTTTCATGTTCATAAGAGAAATGATAAATAGGATAATTGCGATTTATTGTCTGTTATGAAAACACTTATGAAAACATCTCAATAGAAACTGATAATTATAGAGATTAGCAAAATCCTTTTTAATAGGCTTTTGTTATTTTGATTAGTTCTTTTTAAAAGATAAAATTATATTTTTAGTGAGTGATTAACACGTGTCTTATGAAAAGCGTATGAAATTAAAAATTGATTACGTTATCAAAATCCCTTTTATGCATTTTAATCAGTTCTTTTGAATGATAACCTTATGATTTAGAGAATGATTACAACGTGCTTTATGAAAATCATGTGATTCTTTAAAGCTTTTCAAAAGATAGCTTGTAACTCATAAGAGATGCTATCAAGATCATTATGGTTATGAGTTTTGACGGGTTTTTGAGTTTTGAGGGTTGCCCCTTTTAGATAAAAAAACGATAAAAATTAAAAATGTTATTTTTCAATATGTTAATATTTTATAGATCTTAAAAAAACAACCCATATTGATAATATAACCTCTAAATTCAATCAATAATATACGTTTTGAGGGAGGGGTGACGGTTTTTACACCTTCAAAACCTATAAGCAAAATGAATATACATAACACACTTTAAACAAAGCTTTTGATAACAATAAAGCTATCCATTTTAGATTACGGTATAACCTCTTAAAGGCAATGTAAAAAAATCTAATTCTATTTAAGAGTGGATTTCTTAAATTTTGCAAAACAATCTAAAAAATTATTTAAAAGTTCAAATTGTATCTTTAATTTGAATTATAAATACATTATTAGACTTTTGATATTAATCAAAGGTTTATGATGATGAAGTTTTTTATTTTATTTTGTTTGTTAATACTCACAGCTTGTGGTCCTTGGGATAATCAAGTAACACACTTGACCGGAATTGTTGATCCAAACTACAAGGGACGATTTCAAACCAAAAAGGTGGTTATAGGAGGTGTTGGCATGTCTATTTTTGAGCAAAAAGAACTTGAAGACACCTTTGAGAAATCCCTCGTTAAATACAATGTACAGATATTGAGAGGATTAGAACTTTTCCCTCCAACTCGTAATTATTCCTATAACGAGAAAGAGAAAATTATAACAAATAAAGGCGCAGATGCACTCCTAATAGTTAGCGTTGATAATCGTGATATATCACAGACGTATATCCCGCCAACATATCATCCAGGAACCTCTACAAGTACTATTTCGGAAGTTGGACACTTTACTACCATAAGAACTGTAACGACACCAGGTTATGTGAGCGGTGGACATAATATTAGTAAGCCCGGCATAAGCGTTAGTGTTTACCTTATTCACAATACAAAAAACAAAGAAACCATATGGCTAGCAAAAGGCTCTAGCAATGGAAATGCTTTTGCATCATTTTCTAATCTTATAGTAAGCGTTGCAGAAACAACTGTCGAGAAACTAGCCAAAGAGGGGCTTATCGTCCCAAAGTAGAGTATCTAAAAGTGCAAGTTTCTTCTTTTTAGAATAACGCATATTAAGATTATATGTAAGCAATGTATAAAGGGGGTATAGGAACCTATAGGTATAAGACCTTATACCCCTTATGCGTTTAGCATACCCATTATGTGAGCATGCTTTATAAGTTATTCAGTTTCTCTTATTTCTAATTTTGGTAAGTTCTTAACAATTTTCATTGTTTCTAAACTTACAGTGATAACCCTTTGAAATAACTCTAGAGGGTAGGCAGGGTTGCCAACGGTTTCAACAGCATAGCGATTGGCATCATTCACAATACCACTCTTTTTATCTGTTTTTACACATTGACGCCCCATAAACCATTCAAGAGCAGGCTTGCCATTGACGATATACTCATAAGCTTACTTAGGGATATCTGTCATGATGATATTGCTATTATAAATAACAGTTGATTTATTCTTTTCCTTACTATCCTTAATTTTTGCAAATTTCATTTCAGTCACATAATAGAATTTTTCGAGATTAGAGATTTCTGTCTGTTTTGGATTACCCTTTTTAAAGGTCACAGGATAAGGCTCTACAGTTTCATAATTCACGTGCAAATGCCCCAGTTTACGCCCTACTGTCACAAATTTCCAAAAATCATCAGCATTCTTTACACACGGGATACGCGGCAATTTTTTAGAGAGGTTATTGACATAACGAGTGCGATAATCTTCTGAATGCAAAAGACCGTAAACATAATAAAACAGATCATCTTTAGTGTTTTTTCATTAGGATAAGCAGCTTTTAAATATGCTAATCCTTCATCAGTTATGGCATTACGCATTTTCTTATTTTAGTAAATAAGCTATTGTCATACTATTTTTCTTATCAAGCGATAATAATGGAGTGTTTTTTGTTGTCTCTAATATGTAACAGTTCCAATAAATTTGGTCTATTCTATGAATAAGAGTCTTTACTTTAAGCTCAAGATTATATTACATGCAACACCTTAAAATTAAGAAGCATATAGAGCATATGATTGTCATTTAACAGTGTCATTGTAAAATCTTCACAAGCGGGGGAAATGATATGGTTTGCACAACACATAAAGCAAGTGTATACA
Organism: Bartonella sp. CL435QHHD; assembly: GCF_042195095.1. NCBI lineage: Bacteria > Pseudomonadati > Pseudomonadota > Alphaproteobacteria > Hyphomicrobiales > Bartonellaceae > Bartonella > Bartonella sp. CL435QHHD. The sequence continues at coordinate 1,811 of NZ_JBHINS010000055.1, read as the reverse complement.
GTACAGTCTATGCTTTTCTCTCAGATGTTATAAGTATTACTCTCATCAAAAAATTAAAAAATTGTTACGCGGTTGGCGATTTTTTCTGTGACGCTGATGATATGGTTCATTTGGTTGCTCACTTTGAGGGCACAATGAATGCATAGATTTTTTTTCACTTTTGTTTTTGCGGCTATTTTGTGCCTTTTCTCGTTGCCGAGTTTTGCCGAAAACATTCGTGAGAAAGCGATTAATCAATCAGAGAGCATCCAACGACAACAAACGCAAGAACAGCGTTTTCAACGATTGCACCGTAGAAACGAAACCCATGGGGTATTTTTGCCAGACGATGATACCACATCTGCCTATGGTGCTTCGTCTGGTACAACCTGTTTGCTGATCAAAAGCATTGAATTTGTTGATGCTCAGTTGATTTCTCATNAGGACGGTGTTTGGGGATTGCCGAAATCAACAAAGTGCTCAAAGCGGTGACCAAGCTTTATATGAAGCGCGGCTATATTGCGGTGCGGGCTTATTTGCCTGAGCAAGATTTAAGCGGCGGTCATCTCAAGATTGTTGTTGTTGAAGGCGTGATGGAAGATATCACTCTGGATGGGCATAAAGTTGAGAGGAGACTTCAAGGAGAAATCACCACGGCTTTTCCAAACCTTATTGGGAAACCGACCAATCTGCGCCAGATAGAGCAAGGGCTTGATCAAATCAATCGGCTTTTCTCACGCCAAGCTACCATTAATCTTGGTGCTGGTAGCAATTCGGGTGGTTCGATACTCGATGTTCATATTGAAAAACAGAAACCTTGGCTTATTACGCTTTCCAGCGATAATCTTGGCGCTAAAGCAACAGGGCTTTATCAAACGCGCTTGAGCCTTTCTTTTGATGATCTGTTAGGGATCAATGATCAATGGTCGTTTAGCTATCAGCGCTCCATGGATGGTGGTCCGTATCATTTTTCTCACAAGCGTCCCAATAGTGATACTCTAACGGGATCATTTTCTCTTCCCTATGGCACTTGGACAACTGGTTTTGATGGGACGTGGAGCCAATATCATTCGAGTGTTAAGGGAATATTTTCCGATATTATGACTGCGGGTAAGTCTTTATCGCTTACACCGTGGATTTCACGGGTTATCGACCGTGATCAAGAGGGAAAGACCTGGCTTACAGGACGGTTGACATGGAAATATTCTGATAATTTTATTATGGGCAGTCGGGTTGATGTTTCCAGCCGTAAATTGGCTATTGCAACCTTTGAGCTTGATCATTCGCGCAAGTGGCTTGGAGGAGAGTTAAGCGCGCATATAGGGTTTCATAAAGGGTTGGCAATTCTTGGCGCTTATGATGATAAAGAGCAAGAGAATGCAACAAAAAATTCACCCAAAGGGCAATTTTCCAAATTGTCTTTTTCCCTAGGCTACGTGCGTCCTTTTTCGCTCAAACAGTATAACTTTCGCTATAACACACTGTTTTCAGGACAATTATCACCCGACACGTTGTTTAGTTCAGAGCAAATATCGCTTGGTGGTAGTTCCTCTGTGCGCGGGGTGCGTGAGGCTATTTATTACGGCAATAATGGGGCGTTTTGGCGCAATGAATTGTCGCTGTTGTTGCCAGGTTTTTCTTCGAGAATGGGGCGTAAATTTATGAGCCAATTTGCCCCTTATATGGCGCTTGATCTGGGGGCTGTAGCCAATGATGCAAACAAAAACAGTTTTGGCGGGAGCCTCGTTGGGGCAACTCTTGGTTTCCATGCAACCGGAGACATTACGGATATTGATGTATCTTATTCGAATATTTTAACCCAATCGACAGTG